>CAXTCF010000016.1:0-43887 GCA_964242945.1 uncultured Rhizobiaceae bacterium
TCAAGCTGGTCAAGCGCCAGATGTATGGCCGCGCAAAGCTCGACCTGCTCGAAGCCCGCCTTATCGGAGCAGCCTGATCGTCATCGAAAGTGCGTCAGACCCCTCGTTCGATGCCAGTGTATACTTTATGTGGCGGATCGGACCAGCGCGCCTCCCACGCGATCTCGCTTGCGGAGACGTCGAGCAGACGGCCTCGCTTCCAACCGAAGCAAACTGTCATTGCGCGGCCTCAGGCGTCCTCACCACCCTTCCATCGGGCGTATTTCCCTTCTGGGTCGTATATGTTGCCGAGGTCAGGCTTCGTCTTCATGCCGAGTATCCTTTCAGCGAGCTTTGCGAGTTCTTCCGCTTGGCCGGGTTTCCAGCCGCGCCGAATGGCCCAGGACTGGATTCCCGCGCGCTCCGCGCGATGCCCCTTGTTGCGCAGGATGCGCAAGGTGTCGGATGCGTGCGTCTTGTCGCGCGGGTGGCCAAGCCCCGTCGAGAGATTGACGATCGAACTCAGGGACTCCAGCGCCCTTTCGATGACCGGATCGTTGATCAGTGGTTTGGAGACTCTTTTCTCCCGCCCATGCACGATCGGCGACCACCGTGCCTCCCAAGCATCCGCTTCGTCCGGCAGATCAGGAACGGCGACGACGCCGGCCACGTTGGGCATACCATCGATGGCGTCCAGCATCTTCATATCGGCATAGTACCCGACCACGACGGTCTTCGCAGCAAGGTGCCCGATCGTCCGCATGGTCCTGCGATGCACCCTAGCTCCCGAAGGTAGCGCCATGGGGCTTCCCTTGCTCAAGAGCTTGGCTGGGCCCGGCCCGATGAGATGCACGAGCGTCCGTTCGTCCAACTGGGCGTTGGTATGCACGAGAAGGATGACCTGCCGGATTGAGCCCTCGCTGCGTTTGCAGATCTCGTCTGCCACGCCGAGAGCGCTCTTGAACGTGACGGGGTCGTGACTGTCGGTGGTCAACAACACCCTGACGATCGGCTTCATGGGGAAGGTCTCGACGGTTCGGAATTTCGGACGTGGCATCGTTCTGCCCACGCGAGCCAGTTTAGAAACCCGGCGGCTGGAACACAACAGGAACATCGTTGCGCATTGGTCGAGGTGTTGCGGATGGCTCTCGCACCTGAGGCGGGAGGGAAGATGCGCCGATCGATGAACGCGATGACTGCATGCAGCGACGGATCGCACGAGGCCAACGGCAGCCGATTGTGCTCTATGCGCGAGAAGGGGTGCGCCCGTTTGTCAATTGGTGAACTCGGCCAGACTCGTGCTGATACCAATCCGACAGTTGGTTGGGATTAAACAATTGTTGGGCGCGAGCGAGGGGTTGATGTTCACATCGCCCTGTGCGCCTCGGGCTTATGAGCAGGTATCTTTGCAAGGAGGCCGGTGCCAAGGCGAGTCGAGGCGATCGAGCTGCATGTCGCGCCTCCGACATGCAGCACAAGGACCGACTTTGCGCGAAGAGTCGACGGTTTCGCTTCCTAAACCCAATCTATTCGTTCACTGCGCAATCAACACTCAGGGCAGCCGATACGATAGGTCTTGTTCCCGGTTTGGCGAATGATCATATTGCGCCGTAGGCATGCTGGAGTCCCGCCAGCGGAGCCTGGCCAAGGGGTATTCCCTTCGTGCCGACACCGGACGGGACGAGAAGCAAGAGGAATTCTTTTCCATGGCTGAACCGTTACGAAATTATTCGACGCGGGTGCCCGGCGTAGCCGGCCGCGCGGATGCAGGCATCGACGAGGGCCTGCGCGCTTACATGCTGAAGGTCTATAACCTCATGGCGCTTGGGCTGGTGATCACCGGCGCGGTTGCCTGGGGCGCCTTCCAGATGGCCGTCACGCCCGATGGCCAGCTCACCCAGTTCGGCCAGCTGATCTATGCCAGCGCGTTCCGCTGGGTGGTGATCCTGGCGCCGCTCGCCGCCGTGTTCTTTCTGTCCTTCCGCATCGAGAAGATGAGCGTTCCCGCAGCGCAGGCGACCTTCTGGGTTTATGCCGGTCTGGTGGGCTTGTCGCTGTCCACGATCTTCCTGGTCTATACCGGCACGAGCATCGTCCGCACCTTCTTCATCACGGCGGCAAGCTTCGGCGCGCTTTCGCTCTTCGGCTACACGACGAAGCGCGACTTGTCGGGCATGGGCTCGTTCCTGATCATGGGCGTGTTCGGCATCATCATTGCCTCGCTGGTCAACATCTTCCTGGCCAGTTCGGCGCTCCAGTTCGCCATCTCGGTGATCGGCGTTCTCGTTTTCGCGGGCCTCACGGCCTACGACACGCAGCGCATCAAGGAGATGTACTGGGAAGGCGACGGCACGCTGGTGGCCGGCCGGAAGGCGATCATGGGCGCGCTGCAGCTTTACCTCGACTTCATCAACCTGTTCATGTTCCTGCTTCAGTTCCTCGGCAACAACCGCAACTGATCGGGCTCTGATCGGAAAGACAGGGGGCGGCTCGGAAACGCGCCGCCCTTTTCTTTGGCGGGCCCACCTGCTGGAATCTACCTGCTGAAATGCCGAAGCACCGGAGCACGACGCCTGCCATGCACACCGCCGCCGCCATTCGGCCTGCGACGAACTTGGACCTTCCGGCAATTACTGAGATCTACGCCGACGCGGTGAACCACGGCACCGCGACCTACGAACTGGAAGCGCCCTCATTGGCGGAGATGACTACGCGCTTCGAGGCTCTGGCAGGCGCGCGCTACCCCTTCCTAGTCGCCGAGAACGCGGGCAGCGTCCTGGGCTACGCCTATGCCGGACCGTTCCGGGCGCGGCCTGCCTATCGCTTCATCGTGGAGGACTCGATCTACGTAGCCCCTGAGGCCAAAGGCCGGGGGCTCGGCAGGCTGCTGCTTTCAGCCTTGATCGGGGAGTGCCGCCGGGACGGCTACCGGCAATTCGTGGCGGTGATCGGCGACGGGCACGCGCAAAGCCCTTCCGTCATCCTGCACGAGAAGCTGGGCCTGCAGCATTCCGGGATTTTACGCGGCTCCGGCTACAAGCATGGCCGCTGGCTGGACACCGTGTTCATGCAGATGGACCTGAACGGTGGCAGCGAATCGCCGCCCGATCCCGGCTCCGTGCCTGAGCAGGTTTTCCGGAACGGAGGCTGACCTTTTCCGGAGCATTCCGCCGTTCTCAAAGCTGCGCTTCGATGGCGGCCTTGTCGAGCACGGACCACACCTGCTGGATTCTGCGGTCCTGGAATTGATAGAAGACGTTCTCCGCGAACGAGATCTTCCTGCCGTTCACGGGCAGGCCGAGGAAGTCGCCCGCCGGCGTGCAGTCGAAGCGCAGCCGCGCCGCGACGAAGGGCGGATCGACTGCCAGCAATTCGATGTCGAAATGGAGGTCGGGAATGTCGCGAAAATCCTGCTCCAGCATGGCGCGGTAGCCGGCCACGCCGAGTTGCCGGCCGTTGTGGCAGACGTTGTCTCCGACGAACGCATGCAGCTTCGCCCAGTCCTGCCGGTTCAGGCAGTCGAGATAGGCCCGGTAGGCGTCGGCAAGATCGTTCGAGAGCACTTCAAGCTTCGACCAGCCGCAGCTTCTTGTCGAAGACGCCTGCCAGCACGCGGTCGAGTTCGGGACCGCGCTTCAGCACGGCGCCCGCGGCGGAAACCACGGAATACGCGCCCTGGCGCTTGGCAAGCTTCGGCTCCTTGACGATGCGGAAGAGCGGCGTCTCGCTGGTGCGGCGGAAAACGGAGAACACCGCCTGCTCGGCCATGTGGTCGATGGCGTAGTCGCGCCACTCGTTGGCGGCGACCATGCGTCCATAGATGCGCAGGATCAGATCGAGTTCGCGGCGATGGAAGGTGACCGGCAGATGGAGGCGCCGGCGCTTGGCTTCGGCAAACGGGATCAGCGTCGAAGATGCCTCCGCATCCTCCCCTTCGCTTCCAAAACCGCCGTCCGTCATGCCGCCGCCGACTCCTTTGCCGCTTAAAGGAAGGTGCTCGTCAGGAAGAGAGATTTCAAGCCCGCCCCACGCTCTGAGAGGGGAGAACGGCTCTTCACGAACTGTTACGGCGTGTTGGAATTCCGTTAAATGCCACATTGCCGCCGCGATTTATCCAAGCTGCCGCCTTAAAGGGAGGCGACCATCCCCTTGTTGCCTGAGACGGTTCGGTCCGGCGTCGGCTCGTAACCCCAAGCCCCCCGCCCACGGGTCGAGGCCGGATCGAACCAATCTCGGCAACACCCTTGGCTTTCGGAGGAGCGTCAGGGGGAGGGTTGGCGCAACACCGCCGCCCCCAGGATCGGCCCCGGCAGCCCCTGCGCATCCACTTCCTGCAAGAGCGCCACGCCGCCTTCACCCCTTGGAAGAGCGCTGGCCGGCAGTTCGAAGCGCACCGGCTTGCCGTGCCATAGCCCCACGGATTGCACGCCCGACACCGGGTTCCAGTATGTGATCGTCTTGCCTTCGTTTTCGCCGGTCGGGATGGCGACCGCCTGCGGCGCGCGGAAGGAAACGAGCAGCAGATAAGCCTTGTCCGGACTCGTCTTGCCGGCACCGTTCGGGTCGGGGTCGTCGGCTGGCGCCGGGGCGCCCGCCTCGATGGCGAAGCCGTCGCTTGTCGCCCAGGCGGCAACGGGCACGCTGACCCCCGCGCCGGCCAGCGCCATCTCCTTCAGCGTGCGCAGCAGGCTTTCGCGGTTGGCCCCGTTCATCTCCACGCGGCCGTTGACGATCGCCTGCGGCGTATAGACCGAACGGCTGTTCAGCGCCTGCATGTAGGCGCGCTGGCGCTCGGTGTTCTCCTGCCGGCCCAGCGTGTCGCGCCAGCCGAGATAGTTCCAGTAATCGACGTGGTAGGCGAGCGTCACGAGATCCGGGCGGTTGCCCAATTCGCGCAGCACGGCATCGGCCGGCGGGCAGGAATAGCAGCCCTGGCTTGTGAAGAGTTCCACTACGCCGGTGATGCGCGGCGCCTCATCCGCCTTTGCGCGGGTTCCAAGCCCAAGCAGGAACGCTGCAACTCCCGCTGCCGCAAGTCTGGCAAAGCTGCCTGAGATCATGGAAAGCTGCTTCCTCGCGGCTCACGAAAGATGAACGAGGCCGTCCGGCCGGATACCTGCTGAGGATGACAACTATGCCAGCCCAACGGTAAGCGGGAAGTCAATTCCAGTTGAGGCGGGGGCAACTGCGCATCGCCGCCGCAGCTTCGTAAAACACTGGATTGTTGCCACTTCGTTTGTAAGCTGTTAGCTTACGAAAATGATCAGGACCTTCAAAAAACAAGGAACTGGCCAAACTTTTCGAGGGTTCGCGCTCGAAGGTCGATGCACGCTTTCAGAAGCGCATCCTTGTGCGCCTCGACCGTCTCGACGCTGCAGGGCGTGTGGAGGAAATGAACCTTTCCGGCTTCGATTTCCATTCTCTCCACGGTTTCAGTCCAACGCGCTATACAGTGCATGTCAACGGACCATGGTGCATCACGTTCGAGTTCAATGAAGGGGACGCCTACAATGTCGATTTCGAGCAATACCACTGATCACCAAGGCAGATGCCAGGACCAAGTAATATGACATTTGAACCCAAGCGCCCGATCGAACGCTGTCCGTCACACCCCGGCGCATTGCTTGAAGACATCATTCCCGCTACCGGCAAGAGCAAAACCGAGATTGCATCCCTGCTCGGTATTTCGCGCCAGCATCTCTACGACATCACAGGCGAAAAGAAGCCAATCTCTCCCAACGTGGCCGCTCGGCTCGGTAAGCTGTTCGGCGATGGTGCCGCCGTATGGCTTCGCATGCAGGCAGCTTTCGATGCTTGGCATGCGGAGCGCGAGGTGGACGTCAGCGGGATCGAGACGCTGAAGGTCGCATGAGCGGCCTTCATACTTCTCAATTTCCCCGATTGAGGCTCCGGTTCCGTTGCGCCTACCTAACAAAACGGGAGGGAGCGTGTCAGCAGCCCGCTGGCCACGTGCCGGCGTGAGGGGGTAACCACGCCACCCTTCAGACTTTTTTGATCCTATCAGGCTGCGAGGTCGCGCAGCACGTATTGCAGGATGCCGCCGTTGCGGAAGTAGTCTAGCTCGTCCAGCGTATCGATGCGGCAGAGCAGCGGCACATGCTTCACGTGGCCGTCGGCGAAGCGGATCGCAGCCGTCATCTTCTCCCGCGGCTTGACCGTCTCCAGTCCCTCGATGGTCACGATTTCGTCGCCCGTAAGCTCCAGCGAAGCCCAGCTTGTTCCTTCCGCGAAGGTGAAGGGCACGACGCCCATGCCGACGAGGTTGGAGCGGTGGATGCGCTCAAAACTCTGGGCGATCACGGCGCGCACGCCGAGCAGGTTGGTGCCCTTGGCCGCCCAGTCGCGCGAGGAGCCGTTGCCGTATTCGATGCCGGCGAAGATCACCAGCGGCACGCCCTCCTGCCGGTAGAGCATGGCCGCGTCGTAGATCGGCATCTCCTCCTTCGTGGGGTAGTGGATGGTGTAGCCGCCCTCGCGCCCGTTTTCGCCCAGCATGTGGTTGCGGATGCGGATGTTGGCGAAGGTGCCGCGCATCATCACCTCGTGGTTGCCGCGCCGCGTGCCGTACTGGTTGAAGTCGGCGACGCCGACGCCGTGGTCGATCAGGTATTTGCCGGCGGGCGACGCCGCCTTGATGGAGCCGGCCGGCGAGATGTGGTCGGTGGTGATCTTGTCGCCGAACAGGCCGAGGATGCGAGCGCCCGTAATGTCGCCGACCGCGCGCGGCTTTGCGCCCATGCCGGCGAAGTAGGGCGGGTTCTGCACATAGGTCGAGTCGTCGTCCCAGGCATAGGTCTGGCCTTCCGGCGCATGGACGTTGCGCCAGTTCTCGTCGCCCTTGAAGACGTCGGCATACTTGCGGGCGAATAGTTCCCGCGTGACGTTTTCCGCGATGAATTCTTCGATCTCAACCGAATTCGGCCAGATGTCCTTGAGGAAGACCGGCTGGCCGTCGCGGCCCTCGCCAAGCGGCTCATTTGTCAGATCCTTGGTGACGGTGCCGGCCAGCGCGTAGGCGACCACCAGCGGCGGCGAAGCCAGATAGTTCGCCTGCACGTCGGGCGAAACGCGGCCCTCGAAATTGCGGTTGCCGGAAAGCACGGCTGCGGCGATCAGGCCTTTCTCGTTGATGGTCTTGGAGATCGGGCCGGGCAGCGGGCCGGAATTGCCGATGCAGGTGGTGCAGCCGAAGCCGACGAGGTTGAAGCCGATCCTGTCTAGTTCGGTCTGCAAACCGGACTTGAAGAGGTATTCCGCGACGACCTGCGAGCCGGGGGCAAGCGACGTCTTCACCCAGGGCTTCTGCTTGAGGCCCAGCCGGTTGGCGTTGCGCGCGAGCAGCCCTGCGCCGATCAGCACGCTTGGATTCGACGTGTTGGTGCAGGAAGTGATGGCGGCGATCACCACGTCGCCGTGGCCGAGATCGAAATCCTCACCGGCAACTTCGTGGCGCATTTCGGGTGCGACAGCCTTTTTGTAGTCGGTTTCCATCGCCTTGGCGAAACCGGCCGCCACGCCTTCCAGCGGGATGCGGCCTTCCGGACGCTTCGGCCCCGCCATCGAGGGCACGACATCGCCAAGGTCGAGTTCGAGCAAGTCGGTAAAGACGGGATCGGCCGAGCCGTTGTCGCGCCACATGCCCTGGGCTCGTGCGTAGGCTTCCACCAGCGCGATGCGGTTTTCGGAGCGTCCCGACATGGTGAGATAGCGGATCGTCTCGGCGTCCACGGGAAAGAAGCCGCAGGTCGCGCCGTATTCCGGCGCCATGTTGCCGATGGTCGCGCGGTCGGCAAGCGTCATGTTGGACAGGCCTGAGCCGAAGAACTCCACGAACTTGCCCACCACACCCTTCCTGCGCAGCATCTGCGTGACGGTGAGCACGAGGTCGGTGGCGGTGACACCTTCAGCGAGCCTTCCCGTGAGCCGGAATCCGATGACTTCGGGCAGCAGCATGGACACGGGCTGGCCGAGCATGGCCGCTTCCGCCTCGATGCCGCCGACGCCCCAGCCGAGCACGCCCAGGCCGTTGACCATCGTGGTGTGCGAGTCGGTGCCGACGCAGGTGTCGGGATAGGCGTAGATCACCCCGTCCTCGGTCTTGGTCCACACGGTCTGGGCGAGGTATTCGAGGTTGACCTGATGGCAGATGCCGGTGCCGGGCGGCACGACGCGGAAATTGCGGAAGGCCTGCTGGCCCCATTTCAGGAACTTGTAGCGTTCCTCGTTGCGGGAGTATTCCAATTCCACGTTGCGGCCGAGCGCTTGCGGGGAGCCGAACTCGTCCACGATCACGGAATGGTCGATCACGAGGTCCACCGGCACCAGCGGGTTGATTTTCTGAGGGTCGCCGCCCAGGGCCTTGATGCCGTCGCGCATGGCGGCCAGGTCCACAACGGCCGGGACGCCGGTGAAATCCTGCATCAAGACGCGTGCCGGACGGTAGGCGATCTCGACGCCCGCCGTGCCGTGGTCGGTCAGCCAGCCCGCCACCGCCTCGATCGACGCCTTGGTGACGGAGCGGCCGTCTTCGTTGCGCAGAAGGTTTTCCAGCAGCACCTTCATGGAATAGGGAAGCTGGGCGACGCCTGTCAGACCGTTCTTCTCGGCTTCCACGAGATTGAAATAAACGTAGGAGGTGCTGCCGATTTCGAGGGTTCTGCGGCAATGGAAGCTGTCGAGCGATTCAGGCACGTGAGGCATTTCCGTTCGGGTTGGGGCGGGCGCGACGGGGGAGAGCGGCTCGCCGGAGAAGGGCCGGAGGGATAGACGCAAAAGCGGCGAGACCGGCTTGAGGCAGGCGGGGTCTCGAAAGGAACAAAGGTTCCATGGAGCGAAAGGCCCGAAAAGATGCGGGTGCGGCCATTTCCGCCGTTAACGCCGGGGAGTCGGGAAACCGTTCAAAACGGAGCCGTCCCGGCGGTGAAAACGATGCGTGCCGGTCGCGGGCGCGCCTCTTTCCGATATATGTTGAACCACGCCGGAGTCCAGCCGATTCAGGCTTCGGACAACATCCGGGAAAGCAGGAAGGTCAGCCTTGACGCCGCAGGCAGGCACGATGCGGCTGGTGGCCGAAAACCTTGAGGGACGGCGCGGCGGGCAGCTTCTGTTTGCCGGCCTGAATTTTGTTCTCGCGCCCGGCGAAGCGATTTTGGTGACAGGTCCAAATGGGGCGGGCAAGTCCACGCTGCTGCGCATCGCCGCCGGCCTGCTTTCTGTGTCGGGCGGCAGCGTCAGGCTCGAAGGCGGGACGCTCGCCGCCCATGCGCATTATCTTTCAACGGCCGATGCCATGAAGCAGGCGCTGACCGTGGGCGAGAACCTTCGCTTCTGGGGAAAGTTTTTCGCGGCAAGCCGGGACGAGGACACGCCCCCGTCCGACACGCGAAGCTTGGGTGTGGAGGGCGCGCTGGAGGCCGTTGGGCTCCTGCACACGCTGGCTCTGCCTTTCGGCGTGCTTTCCACCGGCCAAAGGCGGCGGGCCGCACTCGCCCGCCTGTTGCTCGACTCCCGCCCGCTTTGGCTTCTGGACGAACCGGCCTCCGGCCTGGATGCGGATGCGGAAGCCGGCCTGTCCACATTGCTCAAGGCGCATCTGGCGAAAGGCGGCATGGTGCTTGCCGCCGTGCATGACGATCCCGGCCTTTCCGGCGCACAGGAAATCCGGCTGGGCGTCCCTCCGGTCGAGTGCGCAGCCTGATGCTCGCCGTTTTCCAGCGCGACCTCACGCTCGCCCTCCGCTCCGGCGGCGGCGCGCTGACAGGCCTGCTGTTCTTTCTGGCCGTGATCGCCCTGATGCCGTTTGCAATTGGGCCTGATCTAGCGCTTCTCGCCAGACTCGCCCCGGCCATCCTGTGGATAGGCGCGCTGCTCGCCAGCCTGCTCGGCCTCGACCGGCTGTTTCAGGCCGACCGCGAGGACGGCTCGCTCGACCTGCTGCTCATCGGCCAGGATTTTTTATCCGCGTCGCTCACCGTTCTGGCGAAATGTCTGGCGCATTGGACCGCGAGTCTACTGCCCCTAGTCGTAGCCGCGCCGGTGTTCGGCCTCTTGATGAACCTGCCGCCGTTTGCTGGCCTGTCCGTCGCGCTGACGCTGCTTGCCGGCACGCCTGGCCTGAGCTTCGTGGGCGCAGCCGGTGCGGCGGTCGCGGTGGCGCTGCCGCGTGGCGGGCTGCTGGTTTCCGTTTTGGTCCTGCCGCTTGCCATTCCCACGCTGATCTTCGGCGTCGGCGCGGCAACGGCCGCTGCCTCCGGCGCACCTTTTCTGCCGCCTTTCCTTCTGCTCTGCGCCGCCACGCTGTTCTTGAGCGTTGTCGGGCCGGTAGCGGCTGCGCTGGCGCTCAGAGGGGGAGATTAGCCTTCTTCTCCCCTTGTGGGAGAAGATGCCGGCAGGCAGATGAGGGGTGTTGGACGCAGTGCGACGGCGCAAAAGAAAGCCCCATCGGTCCCTTTTCCCCGAAAGCCTCATTTCCTCCAGCACCCCTCAACCGTCTTGGCGCTACGGGCCAAACCACCTTCTCCCACAAGGGGAGAAGAGAGATCTTCTTCATCCTTGCAGCAAAGCCGCAAACCGTTCCACGTCCTCCACGTTCGTCGCGAAGCTGGTAACGAAGCGGCAAAGAACCTCGTCGTCTTCCGCTGAGCCGTCCCAAAGGTGCGGCTCGTTCCAATCATAGAACACTGCGCCGGCTTCACGCAGGCCCTTCGCCTTTTCCTTGCGCATCACGGCGAAGACCTCATTCGCCGCCGGCTCCCAGGCGAGCCGCACGCTGTTCGAGCCGCGCATGGTTTCCGCCAGGCGCTTGCCCATCGCATTGGCGTGCGCGGCGTTTGCCATCCAAAGGCCGTCCGTGAAATAGGCCTCGAACTGCGCCGCCACGAAGCGGGTTTTGGAGAAAAGCTGCGCGGCGCGTTTGCGCAGGAAAGGGAACTGCTCAGCCTGCTTAGGATCGAAGAACACGATGGCTTCCGCGCACCAGCAGCCGTTCTTGGTGCCGCCGAAAGACAGGATGTCCACGCCGCGCTTCCATGTCATCTCCGCCGGCGTGGCTCCCAGCGCGCAAAGCGCGTTGGCGAAGCGCGCGCCGTCCATATGGAGCGGCAGCCCGCGCTCGGCCGCGATCCGCTTCACCGCTTCGATCTGATCCAGCGAATAAACCGTGCCGATCTCCGTGGTCTGAGTGATCGACACGCCCATGGGCTGGCCGGAATGGACGTTGCCGGCGGGAAAACGCGCGATCTCGCGCTTCAGCACGTCTGCATCCATTCGTCCGCCGAGGCCTGAAACGGGGCGCAGCCGCGTGCCTGAGGATAAGAACTCCGGCGCGCCGCACTCGTCCTCGATCATGTGCGATTCCGAGTGGCAGAAGCAGACGCCGCCGGGCCGGTCGATCGCGGCCAGCGCCAAGGAATTCGCTGCCGTGCCGGTGGCCACGAAGAACACGGCCACCTCGCGCTCGAAAATCTCGTTGAAGGTTTTTTCCACCCGGCGGTCGAGTTCGCTCGCGCCATAGGCCGCAGCAAAGCCGGCGGCGTGATGGGCGAGGGCCGCGGCGATCGCCGGATGGGCACCGGCCCAGTTGTCGGAAGCAAAGAACATCGAGAAAGCTCCAGCGGAAACGGACGGGCTTCCCTCGCATGGAAGCGCTGAAAGCGGCTTGCGAAAAAACGCCGCGACCGCATGCGGCCGGGCCTGTTTCACAGTTCGGCGGCAGAGGGCCGGCGAGGAGTTTTCGTGCCCTGGGGAGGAGCCGAACGCAGCCGATGTTGAGCATCGGCGAGTATCGGCGACGCAACGTTGGCCGAAAAGAACCGTCGGACCGACCCGACCGGATTGTGAAACAGGCTCGATGCCTCCAGCAGAATTATTGATCCTTGCGAAGCCTCCGGCTTTGCGCTTCAGTCTTGCGAAAAAACGCGGACTCTGACATGCAGAGAGATAGGGCAGCATTGCTGTCCTATTGGGTGGAAGGCAAGGCGAAAAAGCCCTGAAACGGCGTTTCGCGGCTGGGCGTGCCGGACTTTCCCTCCATCTTCGACATCGTATGTAATTTGACCGGGAGAGCGACCATGATCGGCCAAGCCCCTGCAATGAGCCTGCGCGAGAGCCTCGCATCCGCGGCAGCTTCGGTCAAAACACTCACGCCGCCGCGCCAGGGTCTCTACGATCCGCGCAACGAGCACGACGCCTGCGGTGTCGGCTTCATCGCGCAGATGAAGGGCGTGAAGTCGCACGACATCGTGCGCGACGGCTTGGCGATGCTCGAAAACCTGACGCATCGCGGCGCGGTGGGCGCCGACCCGCTGATGGGCGACGGCGCCGGCGTGCTGGTGCAGATCCCCGACCGCTTTTTTCGCGCCGAGATGGACGCGCAGGGCATTGAACTTCCACCGGCCGGCCACTACGCCGTCGGCTATCTCTTCATGCCGCGGGATGCCGACGCACGCGCGCACATTGAGGGCATCATCGCTGAAGTGGCCAAGGCGGAAGGGCAGCCCCTGCTGGGCTTTCGCGACGTGCCCGTGGACAACGCCTCGCTTTCAAAGGCGCCCGACATTGCGGCAAGCGAGCCGTTCCACCGCCAGGTGTTCCTCGGCCGCGGTTCCGATATCCAGTCCGACGACGAATATGAGCGGCGCCTGTTCGTGCTGCGCAAGGTGATCTCCAACCGCATCTATGCGGAAACGGAAGGCCGCGACAACGGCTTCTACACCGTGTCGCTGTCGTCGCGGACGGTCGTCTATAAGGGCATGTTCCTGGCCTACCAGGTCGGCGCCTATTACCGCGACCTGCACGACCCGCGCTTTGAGACGGCGCTGATCCTGGTCCACCAGCGCTTTTCCACCAACACCTTTCCGTCGTGGAAGCTGGCGCACCCCTACCGGATGGTGGCGCACAACGGCGAGATCAACACGCTGCGCGGCAACGTCAACTGGATGGCGGCGCGCCAGGCGAGCGTTGATTCTGAACTGTTCGGCAACGACATCGCCAAGCTCTGGCCGATCTCCTATGAAGGGCAGTCCGACACCGCCTGCTTCGACAACGCGCTCGAATTCCTGACGCAGGGCGGCTACAGCCTGGCGCATGCCATGATGATGCTGATCCCGGAAGCCTGGGCCGGCAACAAGGTGATGGCGCCCGACCGCAAGGCCTTCTACGAGTACCACGCGGCCCTGATGGAGCCGTGGGACGGGCCGGCGGCGGTCGCCTTCACCGACGGGCGCCAGATTGGCGCGACGCTCGACCGCAACGGGTTGCGCCCGGCCCGCTACGTCGTGACCGACGACGACCGCGTGATCCTGGCCTCTGAAGCCGGCGCGCTGCCCGTGCCGGAAGAGAAGATCATCAAGAAGTGGCGGCTCCAGCCCGGCAAGATGCTCCTGATCGACCTTGAGCAGGGCCGCATCGTTTCCGATGAGGAGATCAAGAAGGAGATCGCCGGCCGCCATCCCTACAAGGACTGGCTGAAGCGCACCCAGCTTATCTTGGAGGACCTCGCGCCGGTCGAGCCCCGCGCGCTGCGCAACGACGTTTCCGTGCTCGATCGGCAGCAGGCCTTCGGCTACTCCCAGGAGGACGTAAAACTGCTCATGGCGCCGATGGCGACCACCGGCCAGGAGGCCGTCGGCTCGATGGGCACGGACACGCCGCTGTCGGCCATGTCCGACAAGTCGAAGCTGCTCTACACCTACTTCAAGCAGAATTTTGCGCAGGTGACGAACCCGCCGATCGACCCGATCCGCGAGGAGCTGGTGATGAGCCTCGTCTCGTTCATCGGCCCGCGCCCGAACATCTTCGATCTCATCGGCTCCTCCCGCAGGAAGCGGCTGGAGGTGCGCCAGCCGATCCTGACCAACGGCGACCTCGAAAAGATCCGCTCCATCGGCCACACCGAGGACCGCTTCGACACCAAGACCATCGACTTCACCTATTCCGCGGCCGAAGGCGCCGAGGGCATGGAAGGCGCGCTGGAACGGCTTTGCGAGCGCGCGGAAGCGGCGGTCGCGGGCGGCTACAACATCATCATCCTGTCCGACCGGCAGATCGGGCCGGACCGCATCGCGATCCCGTCGCTGCTGGCCACCGCCGCGGTGCACCATCACCTGATCCGCAAGGGCCTGCGCACCTCCGTCGGCCTCGTGGTGGAAACGGGCGAGCCGCGCGAGATCCATCACTTCTGCTGCCTGGCCGGCTACGGCGCGGAAGCGATCAACCCCTATCTCGCCTTCGACACGCTGATCGACATGCACCGCCGCGGCGAGATGCCGAAGGAGGTGGACGCCTATGAGGTCGTGTCCCGCTTCATCAAGTCGATCGGCAAGGGCATGCTCAAGGTGATGTCCAAGATGGGCATCTCGACCTATCAGAGCTATTGCGGCGCGCAGATCTTCGACGCGGTCGGCCTGAAGGAGGACTTCGTCCGCAAGTATTTCACGGGCACCGCGACCACCATCGAGGGCGTCGGGCTGGAAGAGGTGGCGGCCGAGACGGCTGAGCGCCACACAGCCGCCTTCTCCGATGACCCCGTTCTGCGCAACGCGCTCGACGTCGGCGGCGAATACATGTTCCGCATGCGCGGCGAGGCGCATATGTGGTCGCCCGACGCGGTGGCCACCCTCCAGCACGCCGTGCGCAAGGCTTCCTGGGAGACGTTCCAAGAGTATTCCGCCCAGATCGACAGCGAGACGGCCAGCGCCAAGACGCTTCGCGGGCTGTTCAAGATACGGATGGCGGAAGACGCGGACCGCAAGCCTGTGCCGCTCGAAGAGGTCATGCCGGCCGCGGAGATCGTCAAGCGCTTCTCCACCGGCGCGATGAGCTTCGGCTCGATCTCCCGCGAGGCGCACACCACGCTCGCCCGCGCCATGAACGCCATCGGCGGCAAGTCCAACACCGGCGAGGGCGGCGAGGAGCCGGACCGCTACTTAGCCCTGCCCGGTGGGCTGAAGAACCCGGAACGCTCGGCGATCAAGCAGGTGGCGTCGGGCCGCTTCGGCGTGACGGCGGAATACCTCGTCAACGCCGACATGATCCAGATCAAGGTGGCGCAGGGCGCCAAGCCCGGCGAAGGCGGGCAGTTGCCCGGCCACAAGGTGGACGCGACCATCGCCAAGGTGCGCCATTCCACGCCCGGCGTCGGCTTGATCTCGCCGCCGCCGCACCACGACATCTACTCGATCGAAGATCTGGCGCAGCTGATCTTCGACCTGAAGAACGTCAACCCGGCGGCCGACATCTCGGTCAAGCTGGTGTCGGAGGTCGGCGTCGGCACGGTGGCTGCGGGCGTCGCCAAAGCGCGTGCCGACCACATCACCATCTCCGGCTATGACGGCGGCACCGGCGCTTCGCCCCTGACCTCGCTGAAGCATGCCGGCTCGCCCTGGGAGATCGGCTTGGCCGAAACCCAGCAGACGCTGGTGCTGAACGGGTTGCGCTCCCGCGTCTGCCTCCAGGTGGACGGGGGCCTGCGCACAGGGCGCGACGTGATCATCGGCGCGCTTCTGGGCGCCGACGAGTACGGCTTCTCGACGGCGCCGCTGATCGCGGCCGGCTGCATCATGATGCGCAAGTGCCACCTGAACACCTGCCCCGTCGGCGTGGCGACGCAGGACCCGGTGCTGAGAAAGCGCTTCAAGGGGACGCCGGAGCACGTCATCAACTTCTTCTTCTACGTGGCGGAGGAGGTGCGGCGCCTACTGGCAAAGATGGGTTTTCGCCACTTGGACGAGATCGTCGGCAACACCGAACTCCTGGAGAAGCGCGGGGCGATCGCCCACTGGAAGGCGAGGGGGCTCGACTTCGAAAAGCTCTTCTTCAAGCCGGAGGCCGCGCGCGAAGCCATTCTCTGGACCGAGCGCCAGAAGCATCCGATCGACCAGGTTCTCGACCGCCGGCTGATCGCGGAAGCATCCGCAGCGCTTGACGCGCGCCAGCCTGTGCGGATCGAAGTGCCGATCCGCAACGTCGATCGCTCCACTGGGGCCATGCTTTCCGGCGAGGTCGCCAAGCGCTTCAGGCACAAGGGCCTGCGCGAGGACACGATTGCGGTGCGGCTTACCGGCACCGCCGGGCAGAGCTTCGGCGCCTTCCTGGCCCGCGGTATTTCCTTTGACCTCGTGGGTGAAGCCAACGACTATGTCGGCAAGGGTTTGTCGGGCGGCCGCATCGTCATCCGCCCGCCGGAAAACACCCGCATCGTGCCGGCCGAGTCGATCATCGCCGGCAATACCTTGCTCTACGGCGCCATCGAGGGCGAAGCCTATATCGGCGGCGTCGCCGGCGAGCGTTTTGCGGTGCGCAATTCCGGTGCGGTGGCCGTCGTGGAAGGGGTGGGCGACCACGGCTGCGAATACATGACAGGCGGCATCGTCGTGGTCATCGGCAAGACCGGCCGCAACTTCGCGGCCGGCATGTCGGGCGGCGTCGCCTACGTGCTGGACGAGGAAGGCGACTTCGCGGCCCGCTGCAACATGGCGATGGTGGAGCTTGAGCCGGTCCCCGAAGAGGAGGACCTGCTCGAAAAGCTGCACCACCACGGCGGCGACCTCATGCACAAGGGCCGCGTCGATGTCTCCGGCGACATGACCAAGCGTGACGAGGAGCGGCTGGTGCAGCTGATCACCAATCACGCCCACTACACCGGCTCCGCCCGCGCCAAGGCGATCCTGGAGGACTGGGCGAGCTACCGGCCGAAGTTCCGCAAGGTCATGCCGGTGGAGTACCGCCGGGCGCTGATCGAGATGGAGCAGATGCGGATGAGCGTGGCGGCGGAGTAACGGGAACATGCGCTCGGCGGCGGTCTTGCTTTGTCTGGCTTTGACGACAAGCCAAGCATCCGCCTGTGCCACTGCCTCCTTCGGCAACTACGAGTTTGGTCCGGGCTTTGGCGCGAGCTACCGTGGAAACGAAGTGCTCGACTACTTCATCGGGCACGTCGAATCCCTGCATCTGCAAGGCTCGGATTCGAGTGGTCGGGATGGATTGATCGGGCAGGCCGTCATCCGAGTGCTGCGGCTCTACGGAGCACAAAATGGAATGTTGCAGGGCACGGTGACCTTTCAGGTTCCCATTGCCGGTTGTGCGGGCTTCAACCTGGCAGAAGGCGATTACCGCGTGTTCGGAACGTATCTGAAGGATGGCAAGCGATACATCGCAGGCTGGCCGGGACCGTGGTGACCGGCGGGCGAGGATGGGCCGGCTGCCGGACCGGTATGTTTGGGCTGTAGGAATGGACAGCCGCCATGGCATGCTGCTCGTGCGTTGGACGAAATCTGTGGCACCTTGAGCACGCGACTTGAAAGCCGGGGGATAGTTCTTGACGCAAATGACATGTGGATCGCGACACATGCACTGATGCTCGATGCGATACTCGTATCCAACGATAGGGTCTTACTCCATGTGCCCAAGTTGAAGCCTGAGAATTGGCTGCAAAGTGCAGCCTGAAGCGGCGGAATCGGTCGCCGAACGGAAGAGGTAGGAATGCTTAATATAAAACTCTGGGGCTTCGACGGCTCCACCTATGTCCGCACTGTCAAAATGCTTCTGGCCGAGAAGGGCGTGAGCGACTTCGAGCAGATCCCGCTGAACGTGCTGGCCGGCGATCCCAAGAAGCCGGAGCACCTGGAGCGGCATCCCTTCGGCAAGGTGCCGGTGGTCGAGGTGGACGGACTGAGCCTGCTCGAAACCTCCGCCATCACGCGTTACCTCAACGACGTGCTGCCGGGCCCCTCGCTCGTTCCTTCGACACCTGAGAACCGCGCCCGCATGGACATGGTGATCGGCCTTGTGGACTCCTACGGCTATGGCGCCCTGCTGGGCGGCGTGGCGGCCTATCACCTGTTTCCCGATTTCGTCGGCGGCAAGAACGAAACGGCGCGCCAAGGCGGTCTGGAGAACGGCCGGAAGGTGATCGAGTTCGCCATGAAGCAGAAGGGTGAGGACAATTTCGTCGCCGGTAGTCTGAGTTTGGCCGACCTCTTCCTCGCACCGGTGCTGTTCTATGTCTCGTTGACGCCCGACGCGGATGCGCTGTTTGACGTGCCCGGTTTCAACGATTGGTGGACGAATATTCAGGCGCTGCCGAGCTACAAGGGAACGGAGCCAAAGTTCGGCTGACGCGACCGCGCTTGAAAGGTTTTAGGCGGCGCCAATCCGCAGCAGGTCGTGCAGGTGGATGATGCCGAGAGGCGCCCCGTCTTCGTCCGCCACGATCAGCGCCGTGATGCCGTCATTGTTGAGTTCCTGCAATGCGGTCCCAACGAGCATGTCGGGCTCGATCGTCTTGGGCGTCGGCGTCATCACCTCGTCCACGGACAAGGCGAGAAGGTCGGCGTCGATGTGGCGGCGGATGTCGCCGTCGGTGATGATGCCGGCGAGCCGGCCGGTCTCGTCCACGATGGCCACGCAGCCGAAGCCTTTCTGGGACATCTCCAGGATCGCTTGGCGCATGCCCGTGCCGCTGCGGACCGCAGGGATGCGCTCGCCGCGATGCATCACGTCGCGCACATGGCGCAGCTTGGCGCCGAGCTGCCCGCCGGGATGGAAGGTGCGAAAATGGTCTGCGGTGAAGCCGCGCGTTTCGAGCATCGCGACGGCCAGCGCATCGCCCAGCGTCAGTTGCAGCAGCGTCGAGGTGGTCGGCGCCAGCCCGTGCGGGCAGGCTTCCGTCACGCGCGGCAGGGGGAGCACGACCGTCGCCTCGCGCGCCAGCGCCGAGTCGAGGCCGGCCGTCATCGCCACCAGCGGGATGCCGAAGCGCCGGGAAAAGGCGACGATGCCCTGAAGCTCCGCGCTTTCGCCGGACCAGGACAGCGCCAGGATCGCGTCGTCCCGCGTGATCATGCCGAGATCGCCGTGATTGGCATCGGCGGGATGCACGAAAAAGGCCGGCGTGCCGGTGGAGGCGAACGTGGCGGCGATCTTCGAGCCGATATGCCCGCTCTTGCCCATGCCGGTCACGACGACACGGCCGCGCAAAGTCCCGAACAATTCGACCGCTCTGGCGAACGGCGCGCCGAGGCTGCTGCTCAACGCCGCCGTAAGCGCCGCCAAGCCGGCCTGGCCGGCGGCTACCGTGCGATGCGCGGAGTCCAGTGCAACGTCGTCGGCTTCGTCACGCAAGAGAAGAGCTGATCTCATCGGCAACGGCAATAATCCTTTCGTGGCAACCTGTCCAATCGCCGGGAATGGAGACGTCGGATTTCCTCCCGGCAGCCGGCTTGCACCGTTCCGCGCTGCCTCCCGTTAGACATTGCGATGCATCGTAATGCCAAGCGGCCGTCCGCTATCCGGCTGCGGAGCGCGCCCTACCCAAGGATTGTGTTCCTCTTGTGCCTAACCACTCCTTAACCAACCCTGTTTACGGTTCGGTAAGCCCGGCAGTCTCGCGCCGGCCTTGCCTCCTGCTCGAAGGTTCCGATGCCGCGGCACACCCCACCCCCATCTCTTTCGCAAAGCGCGCGTTCCGCCTTGCGGCTGGCGGCGGCGGGCTCCTTGATCGCGGTGCTCGCCGTTTGGGGCGCCGTCGCGCAGCAGTCGAACGGTTTGCGCGGCGCCGTTTCCGACGATGCGGCATCCACCGAAGCTTCCACTGCCACCGAATACGACCCGCAAGCGCTCGATGCGGCAAGCAACGGGGCGAATATCGATGGCGGCCTGTCCGACGATCCGCTGGGGGACGATTCCAGCGGCATCTTTGCCGATCCCCCTTCTCCGGCGCCGCGCCGGCAGCCATCGACCCGGCGGCAGCGCGCCGCCGCGGCCAGGGACGCCTTGTCCGGCCCCGCTGCGGATCAGCCCGCCGACGATGACGCAAGCAAGGTGCGCTCCGGCAGGCCCGGAGCAAAGAACCCTGCCGGGCTGGAAGAGGACGAGGCAGCCAATGCGCGCGCGGGGCGGGCAAGGACCGATGGGCAAGAGGATCAAGAGGATGACGTCCGCGGCCGCACGCCACAAGCGCTTGCCATCGAGGCGCTGCCGCGTGCAGATGCTTTAGAAACCAATCCCTTTGACCCCATCGGCCTGCGCGCGGGCAACTTCCTCCTGCGTCCTTCCGTCGAAACAGGCCTGACGGCGAGTTCCAACGCATCGCGCACGGCCGGCGGTTCGGCAGGGCTGCTTTCCGAAACCACGCTGCGCCTCAGCGCCCGCTCGGACTGGTCGGAGCACTTGGCCACGCTGGACGGCTTCGGCACCTTCCGCCGCTCGCTTTCCGGCGATGATGAGGTGAAGGACGTGGAAGGGGGGGTCAACGCCGCGCTGCGGCTCGACCTCAGCCACGAATGGCAGGCCCGCACCGGGCTTAACTACTCCGTCCGCACCGAAGAAGCATCGTCGCTCGACGCGGTGGCCGGCGCCGAGGAGCAGCCCTTGCGCCAGATCCTGGAAGGGGAGGCCGGGCTCGACAAGGTGTTGGGCAAGCTCCGCCTGAGCGGCACGGTTTCGGTCGAGCGCGACTGGTACGGTGACGCCGAGCTGGCCAGCGGCAGCACGGTGGACCAGAGCGACCGCGACTCCACGCTCGGCTTGGTGAGACTGCGCACAGGCTATGCCGTTTCACCGGCGATCACGCCCTTTGTCGAAGTCGAAGCCGGGCGGCGCTTCTACGACGACACGGGCAACAGTGACCGTACGGCCAACCGGATCGGCGCCCGCGCCGGCGTCGCGCTGGATCTGCACGACAAGGTAACGGGCGAGATCGCCGCAGGCTGGCTGCGCGAAAGTTTTACGAGCGGCGACTTCGAGCCGATCGAGGGGCCGACCTTGCTCGCCGCCCTCCAATGGTCGCCGGTGCGCGACACGGTGGTAGCCCTCAACGCGGCGACGACGGTGGACGGCACGGCGGCCAATGGCGGAAGCGGCGCGCTGGTCCAGGATCTGCGGCTGGAGGTGGAGCGGACGCTCCGCGCCAACCTGTCGGCGGAAGCGGGGATCGGCGCCTCCTTCCGCGACTATGGCGGCTCGCAGGGCACGGATGTGACGCTGGTCGGCGACATCGGCGCAACCTGGTGGCTGAACCGCTGGGTCGGCTTTACCGGCCGGCTGCGCCACGAGCGGCTGGAAAGCAGCCAGTCCGGCCGGGAATACCGCGAAAACAGCGTGTTCGTCGGCACAAAGCTTCAGTACTGAGCGGCACTCCAAGAGCACATAACAAAACCCTTGGGGTCGGCTGGCCGGTTCTTTCCGCCGCCTGCGTCGTTGCCGATGCTCGCCGATGCTTACCTCGCATCGACTGCGCTCGGCGCCTCGCAAGCAGCAAAAAGCCCTCGGCCATCCTCAGCCCAGGGGTTTTGTTATATGCTCTAAAACAGGGCGGCGAGCAGCAGGGCCACTACGGCCACCGTCAACTGAATGCGCAGGGGCCGATACCAGAGGGATGCGAAGCCGGTCCGCACCGAGTGCAGATCATAGGCGAGAAGGGCGGCAAAGCCTGCTGCCAAGCCCAGAAGCGCGCCCGCCGGAGGGAGAACCAGGAAGCAGAGCCAAGCCCACAGCGACGGCAACACGGAAACGCTGAAGCGCTGCCGATCATCTCTCCGGGCGATTTCACCGGGCGCGGTGGCGAGCCCCCACTGCACGCCTCCCATGAAGGACAGGATGATCGCGCCGTAGCTGATCAAGGCCAGGCCCGGCGGCGCGAAAGGCAGCGAAAGGTCGAGCAGCGTGGCGAGCGCAAGAGCGGCGAAGGGGAGGACCCCCGCCCAGCCCAGGATGAGCGCCGCACGCGGAATGACTTCGCGCTCCATCTGCGTTGCCGCCTCTCTTTTCCCCAAGGCCTGCCCGGAGTGGACTTTCCCTGCGGCGATTGCGGCATTAACCTAGGACGGACCGGAGCCAGGCAAGACGGCGGGAGCTAAGCAAATCGCCGCACCAGGTTTTCGTTCAAGCCTGGTCGAGCAGGCGGCGCGCCGTTGATGCGATGGCGTCGCGCAGGTCGGGCCGGGCGAGCGCGAAGGCCAGGTTTGCCTCGACAAAGCCTTCGGGCGAGCCGGTGTCGTAGGTGTGGCCCCGGTACTGGAAGCCGAAGAATTTTTGCGCTTGGGCGAGCTTCAGCATCGCATCGGTCAACTGGATCTCATTGCCGGCGCCGCGCTCCTGGCTTTCCAGGATACCGAAGATTTCGGGCTGGAGGATGTAGCGGCCGTTGATGAAGAGGTTGGAGGGGGCGTTGCCCTGCTTCGGCTTCTCCACCATCTCGGTGATCTCGAAGCCGGTGCCGGTTTCCTTGCCCCGGCCTACGATGCCGTATTTGTGCGCGTCTTCCGGCTTGCACTCTTCCACGGCGACGATGTTGCCGCCGGTCTCGCCGTAGAGCTTCACCATGTCCGCCATCGCGCCCTTGCCCGGCAGCATGATCATGTCGGGCAGCAGCAGCGCGAAGGGCTCGCTGCCCACGATGTCGCGGGCGCACCAAACGGCATGGCCGAGCCCATGCGGCTCCTGCTGGCGGGTGAAGCTCGTCGTGCCGGCGCGCGGCTGCATGCTTTGCAAGAGGTCCAACTGGGCGGTCTTGGAGCGCGCCCGCAGCGTGTCGTAGAGCTCGTAATGCAGGTCGAAATGGTCTTCGATCACCTGCTTGTTGCGCCCGGTGACGAACACGAAGTGCTCAATGCCGGCATCCAGCGCCTCGTCCACCACGTGCTGGATCACCGGGCGGTCCACCACGGTCAGCATCTCCTTCGGCACCGCCTTGGTGGCCGGCAGAAAGCGCGTGCCGAGGCCTGCCACAGGAAACACCGCTTTGCGTACGCGCGTCATTCGGGATTCTTCTCCTTTTTTCTCGCAGGCGCCCGAATGAACCATTTTCGTGCCGAAATCGAGGGCTATCCCTTCAATGTTCGCCTTTGCCGGAATTCTTCGACCGGCGGCAAGGCAAGTCGCGCAGTGGTAAACCAGTTGATAACTTCCTCAGGGAAATACTAGGGCTTAGAGTTAAGTTCTTGGAGATGGCGATGCCGGCCCGGAATCAGAGGTTCTCGAACAGCATTCGCAGCGTGACGAGCGGCTGGAAGGCAGCGCTGGCCGCCGCGGGCATGGTGCTGGGCTTGGCGGCGGGCGCTTCGCCTGCACAGGCCGATGCAGGCTTCCGCGCCTGGGTGGCCGACTTCAGGCAGACCGCGACGGCAAGCGGCATCTCCTCCTCCACCTTCGACCGCGCCTTCGCCGGGATCAAGGACGCCGATCCGGAGGTGCTCAAGAAGGCGCGCTTCCAGCCCGAGTTCAAGGCGCCGGTCTGGGACTATTTCGACAACCGCGTGCAGGACCAGTCCGTGGAAGTCGGGCGGGCGATGGCGAAGAAGTGGAAGCCCTGGCTCGACCGCATCGAGGCGCAATATGGCGTCGATCGCTACGTGCTGCTCGCCATCTGGTCGATGGAGTCGAACTATGGCGAGATCCTCAAGCGCAAGGACGTGATGCGCAACGTCGTGCGCTCGCTTTCCACGCTGGCCTATGGCGACAAGCGCCGCGCCAAGTTCGCGCGCACCCAGCTTATCGCCGCGCTGAAAATCCTCCAGAGCGGCGACATCGACGAGTCGCACCTGACGGGGTCCTGGGCCGGCGCGATGGGCCACACCCAGTTCATCCCGACCTCCTACCAGCTTTTCGCGGTGGACGCGGATGGCGACGGGCGGCGCGACATCTGGACCTCCGTGCCGGACGCGCTGGCGACCGCCGCCAACCTGCTGAAGAAGAGCGGCTGGCAGGCCGGCAAGACCTGGGGCTACGAAGTGAGCCTGCCCGAAGGCCAGAAATTCCCCGGCGGCTCCGCGACCATTGCGAAGTTCCAGTCGCTCGGCATCGAGCGCGCCAACGGCAAGCCGTTCAAGAAGCCGGCCGACAAGGTGGAGCTGAAGGTGCCGGACGGCAGGGGCGGGCCCGCCTTCCTGATGACCCGCAATTTCAAAGTCATCAAGTCCTACAACAACGCCGACAAATATGCCCTGGCGGTCGGCCTGCTGGCCGACCAGATCGCCGGCGGCAGTGGCCTGGTACAGGACTGGAGCCGCCCCTTCACCAAGCTTTCCTTTGCCGAGCGGCAGGAGCTTCAGGAGCGGCTTTCCACCTACGGCTATTACGACGGCAAGACGGACGGCAAGATCGGCGAAACCTCGCGCGCCGCCATCATCGCCTTCCAGGAGAAGAACGGCATGGAGCCGACAGGCCATCCGAGCGCAGAGGTCCTGGCCAAGCTGCGCCAGCGCTGAACCCGCAGCGTCTTCCGCGCTCCGTGGGCAGAACTGCATCAGGGTCGAAAGGCAGGATCGCATCCTGCCTTTTTGCTCTTTTAGCCTGTCTGGCCGCAGCGTGGCAGCCGCTTCCCGCCGCCGCGCAGAGCAGCGATGCCTATTCCCGGCTGCGGCCCTTGTTCGGGTTCGGGCAGCCGCGCACTGTTCCGCCGCGCCGTGCGACAGTCCGGCCATCGCAACGCAAGCCCGCAGCGCGGCCCAGAGCCGTACCCGCACGCAAGGCGGCCGCGCCAGCCGCCCGTTTGAAGCCGAGAACGCGGACTGCGCCGCAAGAGGCACCCGGAGCGGCGGAGATGCCGCCCGCCAAGGCTGCCGACGCGAAGGTCGTGTTGGTAATCGGGGACTTTTTCGCGCAGAGCTTGGCCGGCGGGCTGGCTGAGGCTTTCGAAGACGAGTCGTCGGTTAAGATCGAGGACGGCGCGCGGGCTGCGGGCGGCCTCTTGCGCGGCGACGCGACCGCGCTGTTGCCCAGCCGCTCGCAGGCGCAGCCGGCCGCAGTCGTGATCCTGCTTGGCGGCAACGACCGCCAGTCGATACGGGGGACAAGCGGCCGCTTGCCCCTACGCTCGGCTGCCTGGAACGCGGCCTACGGCGAAAAGGCTGCGGCCCTCGCTCAGGCGGCAGCAAGCCGGAGCGTTCCCTTTCTCTGGGTCGGGCTGCCTTCCGTTGCATCGGCCAAGGCTTCTGCGGATTTCCTGGCCTTCAACGAGACCTTCCGCGCGTCCGCGGAAACAGCCGGCGGCGCCTTTATCGACGTTTGGGACGGCTTCGTGAACGAGAACGGCATCTTCGTGCGGTTCGGGCCGGACGTTGACGGCCAGAAGGCGCGGCTGCGCACCAAGGACGGCGTCGGCTTCACGGCCGCGGGCCGGCGCAAGCTCGCCTTCTTCGTGGAACGGCCTCTGGCGAAGCTCCTGAACCTGCCGCTTGGCCCCGGTTCGACCGTCTCCCACGTCGGCGGCGATTCCTCCGGCGCGGAAGCCGCAAGTCTCGACGAAACCAAGCCGATGCCGCTGTCCGGCTATATTCTGCGGCCCGGCGAAGACAGCGAACTGCTCGGCGGAACGGCAGACATCGCGCCTGCGCCGGCAGACGACGCGCTGTTCGACCCGCCTGCGGTGGCCGGACGTGCGGACAATTTTCAAGCTGCCCCCAGCGCACCAGCCAAAAATTGAAACATCTTCTCTTGGACGAGGAGCAATTCAGAACCAAGCGGTGACTTGTTGATACACGAGGATCAGAAATCCCGCCCGCGGATGCGGATGCAGAAAGTCCTGACCGCGGAAGAGTTTGTCAGCCGCGCCAATAGAATCTCGGCGCGCTTGTCCACCTGCTGCTCTATCGTCTCCGGCGACAGGCCGGTGAAGAACTCCGCCCGGTCCTTGTAGCGTTTCGCCAGCCTGTGATTGTTGACGCGGCAGAGTTGATGGCCGGCCTCCGCCATCGCGGCCCGCTCGATGTAGATGTCCGGCCCCCACCAGGCGAAGCCTGGCGCTGTCAGGGCCAGCACGGCAAGCATCGCGCCTGCAAGTCGTTTCAGCATCGGCCGCTCCCTCCAACTGATCGGAGGAATATGGAGCGCTGCGTTTCAACTCACAGGCCTCAGGCCGGCAGGACGGTCGCGCCCATCAGCGCCTCGTCGATGGATCGCGCGGCCTGGCGCCCTTCGCGGATCGCCCAGACGACGAGCGACTGGCCGCGGCGCACGTCGCCTGCCGCCCAGAGCCTTTCGACCGAGGTGCGGTAGTCCTTGTCGTTCGCCACCACGTTGGTGGAGCGGCGGCTGTCGGTCTTGAGCGCGAGCTTGTCGCCCATCTCGGCCAGCACGCTGTTCTTGAAGGGACCGGAGAAGCCGATGGCGATGAAGGCGAGGTCGGCGCGGATCACGAAGTCGGAGTCGGGGATCGGCTTGCGCCGCTCGTCCACCTCGCAGCACTTCACGCCGGTCAGCACGCCGTCCTCGCCGACGAACTCCAGCGTCGCCACCTGGAACTCCCGCTCGGCGCCCTCGGCCTGGGACGAGGACGTGCGCATCTTGGTCGCCCAGTAGGGCCAGACTTCCAGCTTGTTCTCGCGTTCGGGGGGCTGCGGGCGGATGTCGAGCTGGGTGACGCGCACCGCGCCCTGGCGAAACGCCGTGCCGACGCAGTCGGACGCGGTGTCGCCGCCGCCCACTACGACCACATGGTGGCCGCCCGCCAGGATCGGGTCGAAATGCTCCCAGGCGCGGGCCGCGGAATGTTCGCCGCCGACGCGACGATTCTGCTGGACGAGGAAGGGCATGGCGTCGTGCACGCCGCGCAGGTCCGTGCCGGGGATGCCGGCGGGACGCGGCGTTTCGGAGCCGCCGCAGTAGAGAACCGCGTCATATTCATCCAGCAGCGATTGGAGTGTCCTGTCCACGCCGATCTCGACGCCGCAGAAGAAGGAAACGCCTTCGCCTCCTATCTGCTCGGCGCGGCGGTCGATGAAGTGCTTTTCCATCTTGAAGTCGGGGATGCCGTAGCGCATCAGCCCGCCAGGCTTGGACTCGCGCTCATAGACGTGGACTTCGTGGCCGGCGCGGCCAAGCTGCTGCGCCGCCGCCATGCCGGCCGGGCCGGAGCCGATCACCGCGACCTTTTTCCCGGTTCTCACGTCCGCCGGCTGCGGCCGGATCAGCCCCATCTCGTAGGCCTTGTCGGCGATCGCCTGCTCGATCGTCTTGATCGTGACGGGCATGTCCTCAAGGTTCAGCGTGCAGGCTTCCTCGCAAGGGGCGGGGCAGATGCGGCCGGTCCATTCCGGAAAATTGTTGGTGGAGTGGAGGTTGCGCACCGCGCCCTCCCAGTCGCCGTTGTAGACGAGGTCGTTCCAGTCGGGGATCTGGTTGTGGACGGGGCAGCCGGTCGGGCCGTGGCAGAAGGGGATGCCGCAGTCCATGCAGCGCGCCGCCTGGCGCACCACCTCCCCTTCCGACATGCGCAAGGTGAATTCGCGGAAATGGCGGATGCGGTCCGACGCCGGCTGGTACTTTTGCACCTGCCGGTCGATCTCAAGGAAGCCCGTGACCTTGCCCATCGCCAACCCCCGTTAATCGGTTGAAACCCTGCGTTCTTTAGGGAGAAGCCCGCTTCGATTCAATCGGCTCCGGGCATTGTCAAAGGGGCAGGCGCGCAAATGTCCAGGGCGCAAAAGCGCGCGGGCCCAGCTGTTGCGGGGGCGTCACCGTTCTTCGGTCACCACAAGCTCGGTATCGCGCACGGCGGTGACGCGCACGCGTGTTCCCACGCCGAGGTCCGGCCCGGACACGCGCCAGAGCGTGTCGCCTAAGCGGATGCGGCCGCGGCCTTCCTGGATCGGCTCGGCCAGCGTCGCGGTGCGTCCGATCAACCGCTCGGCCGGCCGGTTGAGCAGCGGCTGATCCGATGGCGCGTTCGCATTGCCCAGGAGCCTGCGCCCGCCCCATACCGCCAGCGGCGCGAGGCAGAGGAACAGCAGAAGCTGGACGTGCCAGGTCCAGAAGGCCGTGCTCCAGAGCTGGAGGGAAAGCGCGCCGGTCAGAAGTGCCGCGACGCCCAGCCAGACCAGGAACACGCCGGGCACCAGCAGTTCCAGCGCCAGCAGCACGAAGCCCAGAACCATCCAGTTCCAGGGGCCAAGCTCGGAAACGATGCGCTCAAGCATCGCGGCGTCCCCAAGGCGCAGGCGTATCGGTGCTGCCGGAGGCGATCATCCGCTCTTCGGAAGGAGTCGCGGGCGGTGTCGGGACGGGGCGCTCGCGGCGCGGCGCGGGCGGGCGAGGGGTTGCCGGGCCGCTGCCGTTCTCGCCGAAAACCTCGCGCGCGATGGCGCCGATGCCGGAAAGCGAGCCGATCAGCGACGAAGCCTCCAGCGGCATCAGGACGACCTTGCTGTTGGGCGCGGTGCCGATCTTCGCCAGCGCCTCGGTGTAGCGCTGCGCGATGAAGTAGTTGATCGCCTGAACGTCGCCCTTGCCGATGGCCTCCGACACGACCTGGGTAGCGCGGGCTTCCGCTTCGGCCGCGCGCTCGCGCGCCTCAGCATCGCGGAAGGCGGCTTCCTTGCGGCCTTCGGCTTCCAGAACCTGCGCCTGCTTCAGGCCCTCGGCTTCCAGGATCTGTGCCCGCTTGTTGCGCTCGGCCATCATCTGGCGCGCCATGGAATCCACGAGGTTGGCCGGCGGGTTGATGTCCTTGATCTCGACGCGGGTCATCTTGATGCCCCAGGGATGCGCCGCCTCGTCCACCACGCGCAAGAGCCGCTCGTTGATGACGTCACGGTTGGACAGGAGCTCGTCCAGGTCCATCGAGCCCATCACCGTGCGGATGTTGGTCATGGTGAGGTTGAGGATGGCGTTCTCAAGGCCGGACACCTGGTAGGCGGCCTGCGGCGCGTTCAGCACCTGGTAGAAGGCGACGCCGTCCACCGCCACGATGGCGTTGTCCTTGGTGATGACCTCCTGGGTGGGGACGGCGAGCACCTGCTCCATCATGTTCATCCTGGCGCCGACGCGGTCGATGAAGGGCACGATCAGGTTGAGGCCGGGCGACAGCGTGTTGGTGTAGCGGCCGAAGCGCTCGACCGTGTAGCTGTAGCCCTGCGGCACGGTCTTGATGCCGGCAAACAGGACAAGAATGACAAGCACCGCCAGCACCGGTAGGATGATGTCGAGAGCCGAAAATCCCATTTTTGCAATCCCCCTTGCCGGATGTCGTGCCGGCTTCTTCAACGTAGGATGCGTCGAGGCGCCTTGCAATTCGCACCGGCTGCGAAGACCTGCCTGCGGCAACGCTTCCGGCCGCCTCCGCCACCTTTGTTCGACCGGCCTTAACGCGATGGCACGCGGCTTATGCAGCAAGCGCGCGGGATCGTTCCCGCGCTGGTAAAGCCGGGTCATGACAAGTAGAGGCACGGGCGGCAAGGTGTCGCTCGTAAAAGGTAAAACATGCGACCTCCCGGCCGCCCGTTTCAGCTGCTTGCCCCGAGGCTTGTTCCGGGTCGCTTGTCTTGCAAGCCGTCACCCTGCCCCTGTAGGGCCCGGGCTTAGGGGATCATCTCCCAGCAGAGCGCACGTTACGCCCCGCCAGCCCGGCACCGGCTTCTTCCGGGCCCGCCGTCGCGAACCGCGCCCCCGGGGAAGAAACAGGGCGGAAACTACGCCAGAGCCGGAAGAGTGTGGATCAAAAAACCTGCGCGACTGCCTTCTTCCGCCCTGCGCGAGCAGCCAAACAGCACTTTTTCTATCCACCTGCTGGGCGATTTGCCGACCCAAACCGCGCAACCGAAAACTGACTCAGCTCAAGGCATCAAGCGCCGCGCGCTGGCGCTGCATTTCTAAAAACACCCGGTAGTCGCGCTCCAGGAACACCCGCATTACCGGATCGGGCAGACGCTCCCGGACCGGCTGGCGCATGGCAGTGCAGGCGGAGGCGAGGTCGGGGTGAAGTTTTGCGCCGGTCGCGGCCACAGTGGCCGTGCCCAGCAGCACGGCCTCGTCCTGCACCGGCTCCAACACGCGGCAGCCGGTCGCGTCGGCGTAGAGCTGGGCCAGCAGGGGGCTGCGCGTGTGGCCGCCGGTGAGATGCAGCGTGTCGAGGGTGCTTCCGCCGGCCTGCATGACTTCGAGGATCTGGCGCAGCCCCAGCGCGAGCGCGACGCTCATGCGCCAGGTGAGCCGGCAGAGGCCGTCGAAAGAGGCGTCGAGCGTCAGCCCGCTGATCACGCCCAGCGCGTGGGGGTCCGCCAGGGGCGAGCGGTTGCCGTGAAAATCCGGGAGGACGTGAAGCCGGGGTGCCAGATCCGGCTCGGCTGCGCGCAGTTCGGCGATGCGCGCGGCGATGCGGCGGTGCGTGGCGGCATCCGGCTTCAACCCGCCGCCGGCAAGCGCGATCACATGGTCGAGCAGCGCGCCGGTGGCGGACTGGCCGCCCTCCGACAGCCAGAAGCCCGGCAGCGCCGCGCCCCAATACGGCCCCCAGGCACCAGGGAATTTTTGGGGCTCGCGGCGCATCGTAATGATGCAGCTCGACGTGCCGGCGATCAGCGCCCCTTGCGTTTCGAGTTCCGCCTCGGGCAGTCCGCCGAGCAGCCCCAGCATGCCCGCGTAGGCGTCGATCAGGCCGCAGGCGACGCGGCAGCTTGTTGTCAGGCCAAGCGCCTGTGCGGCCTGCGCCGTGAGAGGGCCGAGGTCGGCGCCGACAGGCGTGGCTTTATCCGGCAGGCTGCCCCGTTCGAGCATGTCGGGCAGCCCGACCTGCGCCAGGAAATCGCGCTGCCACCCATCGCCATGCGCGAGATAGGTCCACTTGCAGGCGAGCGTGCATTGCGAGCGGGCTTCTGCGCCGCAGGCCTTCCAGGACAGGAAGTCGGCAAGGTCGAAGAAGCGGCCGGCTCGCCCCCAGCTTCGGGGCAGGCGCCGCTTCAGCCACATCAGCTTCGGCACCTGCATTTCCGGGTGCATCGCGCCGCCGGAAAAGTCCAGCACGGGATGCTGCGTGGCGGTGCATTCGTCGGCCTCGCCGAGCGCGCGGTGGTCGAGCCAGGCGATCGTGTCCCAGCGGTCCTCGCCGCCCGATGAGACGCCGACCTGCCCACCGGCGCGGTCGCGCACCACAAGCGAGCAGGTCGCATCGAAGGCGATGCCTTTCACCGCCTCCGGATCGGCGTCCGCTGCCTGGACAGCGGTGCGGACCGCGCCGCACACTGCGGCCCAGATGTCTTCCGAGTCGTGCTCGGCTTGGGCCGCACCCGGCCGGTTCAGGGCGATCGGCCGGTCGGCGCGGCCCAAGAGCTTGCCGGAAAGATCGAAGATGCCGGCGCGTGCGCTGCCTGTGCCGACATCGACGGCGCAGACAAGCGCTGCCATCAGGACGCCGCCGCCGCGGGTGCGGGGAAACCGAGCAGTGCGGGAACCTTGCGCATGTCGTCGAAGATTGCGTCGGGTTTGCCCGCTTCCAAGGCTTCGCGCAGGAAGGCCTTGCCGGCGTGGTGGCTGCCGCCGGTGAAGGCGAGCGCCCGCATGCCGGCGGCTTTGGCCGCGGCGATGCCGACCGGGCTGTCTTCCACCACCGCGCAGGCTTCCGGCGCCACGCCCATGCTGCGCGCGGCATGGAGGAAGAGGTCGGGCGCCGGCTTGCCGTGTTCCACCATGGCTGCGCTGAAGATGTGGGGGTCGAGCAGGGGCAGGAGCCCCGTCACTTCGAGGGAAAGCCGGATGCGCTCCGGCGAGGAGGAGGACGCCACGCAAGTTGCGACCGGCAAGGCGCGCAGCACCTGTGCCACGCCGGGCACGGGCTGCAACTCGGTGCGGAACCGCTGGAACAGCGCCTCGCGCATTTCCCCGTCATGCGCCTGCGTGAACAGGAAGCCGAATTCCTGTTCGAGGATCTGCTTGGCCGAAGCCATGGAGCGGCCGAGGAAGCGGTCGAAGATGTGGTGCTCCTCCACCGCGCCGCCGGCGCGCTGGATGACCTCAGTCAGCACGGCGACGGACAGGTTCTCGCTGTCCACCAGCACGCCGTCGCAGTCGAAGATCACAAGCTCCGGAGGCCGCATCAGAACTGGTAGCGCCTGAGCCGCGTCTGAACAGCGAAGAGGTAGAGGCAGACGCCGGCCAGGATGATGAAGAACATCATGGAGGCGATGGCCGCACCCATGTTCGGGTCGCCCAGCTGAAGCTGGAAGCCGAAGAAGGTGCGATAGAGGAAGGTGCCGAGGATGTCGGTCGAAAAGTTCGGGCCGGCGAGCGCGCCTTGGGCGGAGTAGATCAGGTCGAAGGCGTTGAAGTTGCCGACGAAGGTCAGGATCGAGATGATGCCGATGGCCGGCAGGATCAGCGGCAGCTTTATCCGCCAGAACTGGCCCCAGCCGGTGATGCCGTCGATCTCGGCCGCTTCGATCACCTCTTCGGGGATGGACAGGAGCGCGGCATAGATCAGCATCATGGGGATGCCGATGAACTGCCAGACCGAGATCAGGCCGAGCGCGGTCAGGGCATACTCCTCCTTGCCGAGCCATGGCACGAACAGGCTCCGCAAGCCGACGAAGTTCAGGAGGTTGGGCGCGACGCCCCAGAGCGGCGAGAGGATCAGCTTCCAGATGAAGCCGACGATCACGAAGGACAGGATCGTGGGGATGAAGATGGCGGTGCGGTAGAGGGCGGCGAAGCGCAGGCGTGGGGATGAAAGCAGGGCGGCGAGCGCCACGCCGATCGGGTTCTGCACCAGCATGTGGATGACGAAGAACCAGGTGTTGTTGCCGAGCGCGTTCCAGAAGGAGGCGGACCAGCGGGGATCGCCGAGCAGGATGCGAAAGTTGTCCAGGCCGACGAAGGAGCGGACGCCTTCGACGCTGCGGAACAGCGAGAGTTGCAGCGTGCCGAACAGCGGCAGGATCATGATCGCGGTATAGACAAGCACGGCCGGCGCGAGGAACACCGGGATGTGCCAGCGGATGGGGCGTTTTATGGGCTGAGTGTCGGTGGCAGACATGATGGGCCGGTTTGATCGAGGCGAGACAATCCGGTGAAGTTAGCACCGCCCGTCATCCGGCTGCCGCCACCTTCTCCCCGTGAACGGGGAGAAGACACTGCGCAGCACGGTTTTTCACAAACCCTTCAGCGGGTTCGCGGGGGAGGGCAGCAGCAATCCTCTCCCCGTTCACGGGGAGAGGATGCCGGCAGGCAGGTGAGGGGCGGCGCAAGTCTTTCGAAACGGGCACCGCCAAGCAGAGGCTTACTTCGCCGGCTTGTACCAGCTGTCCAAGCCTTTTTGCAGCTTGTCGGCGGCGGCTTCCGGGGTGTCGGTGCCGTTGATCACGTTGGCGGATTCCACCCAGGTCTCGTTTTCCAGGTTGGGGTTGCCGCGCGAAAGGATCTGGTAGGTCGAGCGGATGGTCGATTTGCACTTGGCCCGCCAGGAGACGAATTCCTGGGCGAGCGGGTCTTCCATCTTCACCGGCGTGTTGGACAGCGAGAAGAAGCCCGGCAGCGCGTTGGCGTAGATGCCCGCGAACTCCGGCGAGGCGACCCAGGACAGGAAGGTCTTGGCGGCTTCCGCGTTCGGGCTCTTGGCGTTCATGCCGATCGCGATGTCGGTGTGGTCGGAGATGTAGCAGGTGTCGCCGGCCTTCTGCACGGGCGGGGCGAAGGCGCCCATCTTGAACTGCGCCTGGGTGTTGAAGCCGGAGATCTCCCAGGAGCCGGCGGGGTAGATCGCGGCGCGGCCGAGCGTGAACAGGTTCTGGCTGTCGGGGTAGGACTGCGCCTCGAAACCGTCGCCGAGATAGGGCTTCCACTTGGCGAGCGTCTTCAAGGGCTCGATCCAGTCGGCGTCGGTCAGTTTTTGGGTGCCCTTGATCAGCGCATCGCGGCCTTCCTCGCCCTTCCAGTAGTTCGGACCGATATTCTGGTAGCCCATGGTGGCGGCTTCCCAGAGGTCCTTGGTGCCCATCGCCAGAGGAATATAGGTGCCGTCCGCCTTGATCTTGTCGAGCGCGGCGAAGAACTCGGCCTCGGTGGTCGGCACGGCGATGCCGAGCTTGTCGAAGGCGTCCTTGTTGTAGATGAAGCCGTGGATCACCGAGGCCATCGGCACGCAGAACGTCTGCTTGCCGTCATCCGTGGTCCAGGCAGACTTCGCCACGTCGGAAAAATTCTCCATGCCGGGCACGCCCGTCAGGTCGGCGAGCTGGCCCTTCTTGAACAGTTCCAGCGAGGCGTCGAAGGGGCGGCAGGTGATGAGGTCGCCGGCCGAACCCGCGTCCAGCTTGGCGTTCAGCGCCGCGTTGTACTCGGTCGGCGCGGAGGGCGCGAAGGTCACCTTGATGCCGGGATGCGCCTTCTCGAAGGCCGGGATCAGCTTCTCCTGCCAGATGGCGAGGTCGTCGTTGCGCCAGGATTCGATCGTGAGCGTCTTGTCCTGCGCGGCGGCGAGGCCGACGCTGCCGAGCAGGGTGGAGGCGGCGAGCGCCGCGAAGAGGATACCGCGTTTCATTGGTTTGGAGTGCTCCCTGTTATGGATTCTTAACTTCAAGCCCGGCGGCGTTCTTCGCTTTGCCGGGACTGAAGGATTTCGATGGCGGGCCGCAGTTTCTCGCCGCTCCCTTCCAGCAGGCTTCGCGCCTCGTTCAGGTCCGCCGCGCCGAGCCCGAGCAGTATCGCTGCCTTGACCGCGCCGTCGCTTACGCTCAGCAGCGCGCGTGCTTCTTCCGGCGCGACGTTCGCCAGCGCGCCCACCATGCGGGCGGCGCGCTCCCAGAGCTTGGCGTTGTCGGCGCGCAGGTTGACCATGTATGGCCCGTGCACGTGGCCGAGGTGGATCGCAGCCATCGTCGATATCAGGTTCAGCGCGATCTTCTGGGCCGTGCCTGCGCCCATGCGGGTGGAGCCGGCCAGCACTTCCGGCGGCGTCGGCAGGAGCACGGGAATGTCAGCCAGTTCGAACATCGGCGCGCCCGCATTGTTGGCGATCGCAATCGTGCGCAGGCCGCGCACGCGGGCGGCGTCCAGGGCACCAAGCGCATAGGGCGTCGAGCCGCTGGCCGAGATCGCGAGGAGGCAATCGCCCGCGACGAGATTGGAATCCGCTACGTCGGTCGCCCCTTGCGCGGGATCGTCCTCCGGCGTGCCGGTGAGGTCGGACAGGGCTGCCGTGCCGCCGGCCAGCAGGACGAGGACGCGGGCCTGCGGGATGCCGAAGGTGCCGGGCAGTTCCAGCGCGTCGGCCAGGGCCATGAGGCCGGAGCTTCCCGCCCCGGCATAGGCCAGCCGCCCGCCGCTTTTCAGGGTTTGCGCCACGGCTTCCGCGGCATCGGCAAGCGCCGGCAGCGCCTGGCGCACGGCAAGCGCGGCTTCGGCCTGGCCCTCGGCAAGCAGGCCGAGCGCCTGGACGGGCGGCAGCGTGTCGAGGCTGCCCGCTGCTTCGCGCAGCGCCTCGGTTTGCCGCCATGCCGTCGCCGGTTGATTCATGGCGGGCGACGATACCAAAAAAATACCACTTGTCCAGCGACGTTAAGGATTTCGCGCGAAAGGGAGATGGCGCTCAAGCTATGTAGTTGAGGTGTATGAGCATTTTCACTGGACTGAGGCACGATGCAAAGGAGAGAATTAACGCTTGGCCATTGGTATCTTATTGGTATCATGCGGCAGGAGCGAATCGCAGTGACGATCTTGCCGTGAGCTTTGTGCTGGGAATAGACGGCGGCGGAACCGGCTGCCGCGCCGCGCTGGCCGACGAAACCGGCACGGTGCTGGGGCATGGCGCAAGCGGCCCGGCCAACATCATGACCGACTTTGCCGGCGCGTTCGACAACATCCTCGAAGCCGCGCGGCTGGCGGCCGAAGCCGCAGGCCTTTCCTCCGATGCATTCGGTGGGATCGATGCCGTTCTCGGCCTCGCCGGCAGCAATGTCGGCGACACCAAGGCGATGCTGCTCCGGCGCCTGCCGTTCCGGCGTAGCCTCGTGGAAAGCGACGGGCTGATCGCGCTGGAAGGCGCGCTGGGCACGAATGACGGCGCGATCGCCATCGTCGGAACGGGTTCGATCTTCACTGCCCGCCGGGCGGGGCGTTTGCGCACGGTCGGCGGCTGGGGGTTCTTGCTCGGCGACTGGGGCGGAGGCGCGCGGATCGGCAAGCGCCTGCTGGAAGAGGCGCTGCTGGCGCATGACGATATCCGCGCGGGCAGCGGCGTGACGGATGCCGTGCTGGCGCATTTCGGCGGCGACCCGCGCGCCTTCTCGCAATGGGCGGCGACGGCCAAGCCGCGCGACTATGGCATGTTTGCTCCCCTCGTGTTCACGCATGCCGCGGATGGCGACGCGACGGCAAAGCGCATCCTCGGCGAGGCGATCCGAGCCTTGAAGCTGATCGAGGGCGAGCGGCTCTGCCTGCTCGGCGGCTTGGCGCCGCTGATGGCGCCGCTGCTTGGGCAAGAGGCCCAGAAATTCCTCCACCCGCCGCTCGGCGACGCGCTGTCCGGCGCGCTGGCGCTGGGTTTCCGGCATTTCGCCGGAAAGCTTGCATGAGCGCGGCGGGCGAAAACATCTTTGCAGGCCTGCGCGGCGCCAGGGGTGCGCCGACGCCGCTCTATCTCCGGCTGAAGCGGACGATCGAGGACGCGCTGCACGGCGGGCTGATCCGCCCCGGCGACGCGCTGCCCTCCGAGCGCGACATCGCGGCCTCCGCCGAAGTCTCGCGCGTGACCGTGCGCAAGGCGGTACGCGACCTCGTGGATGCTGGCGTCTTAGTGCAGCGCCACGGCTCCGGCACCTTCGTGGCCAAGCCGGTGGACCGGGTGGAACAGTCGCTGTCGCGGCTCTCCTCCTTTTCCGAGGACATGGCGCGGCGCGGGCTTGCCGTGCAGTCGGTCTGGCTGGAGCGCGGCGTCTTTCCGCCTTTGCCGGAAGAGGTGATGGCGCTTGGCCTATCCGCGGGCGAGCGGGTTTCGCGCGTGTGGCGGCTGCGGGTAGCCGGCGACACGCCGCTGGCGATCGAGCGGGCCGCACTTTCCGCTTCCGTGCTCCCGGAACCCGAAACAATCGGCTCCTCGCTCTACCAGGCCCTGGAAAAGACGGGACACCGGCCGGTGCGCGGCATTCAGCGGATTTCCGCTGTCAACCTCGCAGCAGAGGATGCGAAGCTGCTCGGTGTCATGCCAGGGGCCGCCTCGCTCAACATCGAGCGCATCTCCTTTCTTCCCACCGGCCGGCCGGTCGAGTTCACGCGCTCGGTCTATCGCGGCGACGCCTATGACTTCGTGGCGGAGCTTTCCTGGGGCGCGCCGCGGGAGGCCGTCAGATGAGAGCATTTTTGCCATGACCCTCAACCCAACCCATATGCGCCGTGAGATCGAGGAGATCCCGCATGCGGTGGCGCGGCTGTGGGAGCGTTCGGAGGCGGCGATCGTCCATGCCGGCAAGCGGCTCTGGCAGGACAACCCGCCGCTTCTCGCAACGGTCGCGCGCGGCTCTTCCGACCATGCCGCGACGCTGCTGAAATATGCCGTGGAGATATCGCTGGGCTTGCCAGTCGCCTCCATCGGACCTTCGATCGCGTCCGTCTATGGCGCCAGGATAAAGCTTGAGGGAGCGGCGGCGGTGGCCATCTCGCAGTCCGGCCAGAGCCCTGACATCGTTGCGATGGCAAAGGCCGCGCGCGACGGCGGGGCGCGGACGGCTGCGATCGTCAACGATCCGGACTCGGCCCTGGCGCAGACCGTCGAGCTTCCCATCGACATCGCGGCCGGGCTGGAACGGAGCGTCGCCGCCACCAAGACCTTTGTTTCGTCCGCCGCCGCCTGTCTCGGCCTGGTGGCTGAAGGAAACGCCGACGACGCGCTGTGGGACGCCTTGAAGGCGCTGCCAGAGAAACTGGAGGAAGCCATTTCATGCGATTGGTCGCCCTTCGCGGAAGCGCTCGGCGGCGACCCTTCGCTGTTCATGCTGGGCCGCGGGCCGTCGATTGCGATCGCCGGCGAGGCGGCGCTGAAGTTCAAGGAAACCTCCGGCATCCACGCGGAAGCCTATAGCGCGGCCGAAGTGATGCACGGACCCTTGGCGCTGCTCAATCCCGGCTTTCCCGTGCTCGCCTTCTGCTCGCGCGATGCGGCCGAGCCGTTCGTGGCGGAGGCTGCCGACCGGCTGGCGGAGAAGGGCGCGGCGGTCTTCGCCACCACCGGCGCCGTTTCACGCGCGAAGAAGCTGCCCTTCGTGGCGACAGGCCATCCGCTGACCGACCCGCTGGCGCTGGTCGTTTCCTTCTATGCCTTCGTGGAAGAACTGGCGCGCCGCCGCGGGCTCGACCCGGACCAGCCGCCGCACCTGAAGAAGGTCACGGAAACGCAATGAGCGGGCACGCCAAAGCGCTCGCCGGCGCGACGCGCATCTTCGACGGCGAAACCTGGCACGAGGGCGCGGCGCTGCTCGTCCGCGGCGGCCAGGTGGAAGGCATCGTCCCAGCGGATGCCGTGCCCGGCGATTTTTCCACGGTGCGGCTGGAAGGCGGCCTGCTCGCACCGGGCTTTGTCGATCTCCAGGTCAACGGCGGCGGCGGCGTGATGCTGAACGGCGCGCCCACCGTCGAGACGATCGAGACGATCTGCAAGGCGCACCAGAGATTCGGTACGACGGCGCTGCTGCCGACGCTGATCACCGACACGCCGGAGGTGGCGCGCCAAGCAATTGCAGCCGGGCAGGAAGCCGCCGGCCGCGTGCCCGGTTTTCTCGGCCTCCATCTCGAAGGACCACACCTTTCGGTCGCCCGCAAGGGCGCGCACGACCCGAAGCTGATCCGTCCCATGACCGAGGCCGACCTCCGCGCGCTCTGCGAAGCCAAAGCCGGGCTGCCCGTGCTCCTGGTGACGCTGGCGCCCGAATCCGTGTCGCTGGAGAAGGTCGAGCGGCTGGCGGAAGCCGGCGTCCTGGTCAGCCTCGGCCACACCGACACGGGGCTTGCCGCCGCGCGCAAGGCGGCGGAAGCCGGCGCCCGGCTTGTCACGCACCTGTTCAACGCCCAGAGCCAGCTCGGCAACCGCGAGCCGGGCGTGGTGGGGGCCGCGCTCGACTTGGGGCAGCTTTGGGCCGGGCTGATCGCCGACGGTTTTCACGTCGATCCCGCTTCGATCGGCATCGCGCTCCGCGCCAAGCGCGGACCGGGAAAGATCTTCCTCGTGTCCGACGCCATGGCCGTGACCGGCACGGACCTCGCGCATTTCACGCTCAACGGCCGCACCATCCACCGCCGCGACGGCCGGCTCACCCTGGAAGACGGCACGCTGGCCGGCGCGGACCTGGACCTCGGCGGCGCCGTGCGCTTCATGCACGAACGCATGGGCCTGGACTTGGGCGAAGCCTTGCGCATGGCCTCCCTCTACCCGGCGCAAGCCGCAGGGGTCGCTCCGGCCTATGGCACGCTCAAGCCCGGCAGCCGCGCCGACTTCGTGCATCTGTCCGAGGACCTCGCGGCGCAGCGGGCCTGGATCGCAGGCATACGCTCCTGAAGTCTGCCTGCGGCCCGCTGGCAATCCCCGCGCCCCGGCGCTAAGAGCCGGGAAGCTTTCCGGACTATGGAGGAGACGGAGCGATGGCGCAGGCGGTAGAAGCGCGCAACGAGGCGGACCGCGAGTGGTGGCGCGGCGCGGTGCTCTACCAGATCTATCCCCGCTCCTACCAGGACTCGAACGGCGACGGCATCGGCGACCTGCCCGGCATTACCCAGCGCCTGCCCTACATCGCCGCGCTCGGCGTCGATGCGATCTGGATCTCGCCCTTCTTCAAGTCGCCGATGAAGGATTTCGGCTACGACGTCTCGGACTACCGCGACGTCGATCCGATGTTCGGCACGCTGGAGGATTTCGACACGCTGGTGGCGGAGGCGCACCAGTTCGGCCTTAAAGTCATCATCGATCAGGTGATCTCGCACACGGCCGACGTGCACCCCTGGTTCAAGGAGAGCCGCAAGGACAAGACCAACGCACGAGCCGACTGGTATGTCTGGGCAGATGCCAAGCCCGACGGCACGCCGCCCAACAACTGGCTTTCCATCTTCGGCGGCTCCGCCTGGGAATGGGAAACCGGGCGCATGCAGTACTACATGCACAATTTCCTCACCTCGCAGCCCGACCTCAACTTCCACAACAGGGACGTGCAGGATGCGCTGCTGGACGGCATGCGCTTCTGGCTGGAGCGCGGCGTGGACGGTTTTCGGCTCGACACGATCAACTTCTACTTCCACTCCCAATCGCTCAAGGACAACCCGCCGCTGCCGCCGGAACAGCGCAACGACTCCACCGCGCCGGCCGTCAATCCCTACAATTTCCAGGACCATCTCTTCGACAAGAGCCAGCCGGAGAATCTCCAGTTCCTGGAGCGTTTTCGCGCGCTCATGGACGAGTTCGGCGCGACCACCAGCGTCGGCGAGGTCGGCGACTCGCAGCGCGGCATGGAGATCGTCGGGCAATATACCGGCGGATCCAAGCGCGTGCATATGTGCTACAGCTTCGACCTGCTTTCGCCGCAGCCGCTTTCCGGCCCGCATGTGCGCGAAACGGTGGAGGGCTTCGCTTCCGCCGCGCCCGACGGCTGGTCGTGCTGGGCGTTTTCCAACCACGACGTGGTGCGCCACGCCACGCGCTGGGGCGAGGCCCACGACCACGATCCGCGCTTCCTGAAGGTCGCGGCGGCCCTGCTGATGAGCTTGCGCGGCTCGGTCTGCCTGTACCAGGGCGAGGAGCTTGGCCTGACCGAAGCGGCGTTGAGCTTCGAGGACTTGCAGGACCCCTACGGCATCCGCTTCTGGCCGGAGTTCAAAGGGCGCGATGGCTGCCGCACGCCGATGGTGTGGAACGGGCAGGCGCTGAGCGGCGGCTTCTCCAGCGCCAAGCCCTGGCTGCCCGTGCCCGGCGAGCATCTCGCGCTCGCCGTGGACGCGGAAGAGGCCGATCCGGACTCAGTGCTGTCCTTCTACAAGCGCATGCTGGCTTTCCGCCGAGCGCATCCCGTGCTCAGGCACGGTGCCATCGAGTTCCTGGCCTCGGAAGGCGACGCGGTCGCTTTTGGGAGGAGCGGCGCGGGCGAAGAGATGATCTGTGCCTTCAACTTCAGCGCGGAGCCTGCCGTGATCGCCTTGGCGGGGGCCGGAACCTGCGAGCCCTTGAGCGAGCCTGCACTCGGCGGCGAAGCGGCAGGCGACGAGATCAGCCTGCCCGCTTATGCCGCCTGGTTCGGCCGGCGCCCGGCCGCGAGCTGACACGGGCGGAAGCGTCCCAAGCGAACGGCCGGAGCTTGGCACTCCGGCCGTTCGACTATCTGAGCGGGAAGGTTTTAGTAGGCGCTGCTGCCGCCGCCTGCGGGGCCCGTGCTGGTGCTGCCCGGCACGCCGTTGTTGTTCAGCGAGTTGGGGATGCTCCCGCTGGAGTTCGGCACTACGCCGCCATTGAGGCTGGTGCCCGGCTGGTTGAGGTTGGACGTCGTCCCGTTCGGCGTCATCGTGTTTGGCGCCGTCGCGTTGGGAGACAAGGATTGCGTCGTGCCGTTGTCCAGCCCGGCCGCGGACCCGCCCGAACCGCCGTTGCGGTTCGGCAGGGTCGAGCTCTGGCCGGGATCTGCCGGCAGGACATTCGAGGCCCCGCTGCCGCCGCCCGGCAGGATGGAGGCGTTGCCGACGGCGTCGCTGGGGCTCACGTTGGAGCTTTGTGCAAGCGCCGGCGCGGCGAGGCCGAGCACCAGGGCGGATGTCAACAGAAGCTTGTTCATGGATTTTCTCCTTGTCTCTTCTGCGCTCTACCGGACGACAATGACGGCCCGGCGGAGCGCAGCGTGATTGTTCGAGGGATCAACTGCGAACCGTGCGGAAGGGTTCCCGGCGTTTCAGCGAAACCGGGAGGCCGCGCCGATCCGCCTGTTTGACGCCCGCACCTTTGCAACCGGCTGCGGCCTCGCGCATAGTTCAGTCCATGGCGGGAGCGAAGCGGACGCGCGGGGAGCGCAAGGCGGATTACGAAGGGGCGCTGCGGGCGGCCGGCGTTCGCATAACCCGGCCGCGCCGCACCATCCTGGCCGTGCTTTCCGAAGCGGACCATCCGGACGCGGTCGGCATTTTCGAGCGCGCCAGCGCGATCGATCCCTCTATCTCGCTTTCCACCGTTTATCGCACGATGAAGCTGCTGCAGAGGCATGGCGCCATCGAGCGCCACGCTTTCGAGGGCGGGCCGTCGCGGTTCGAAGGGGCGGGCGACCACCACGACCACCTGATCGACGTGGAAACCGGCGACGTGATCGAGTTCCAGTCCGACCGGATCGAGGAGCTTCAGCGCATCGTCGCCGAGCAGCTCGGCTACGACCTCGTCCACCACCGGCTGGAACTCTACGGCCGCCGCCGCAAGGCCTAGCCGTCTTGACGTCGGTCGGTTGACGGCCATTTTCGCCCGTGAAATGGATTGCTCCGCACCGCGGCTCCTGCGCCGCGCAACCGTCCTGAGGGGGGAAGGCACGCATGGCATCGGAACATCAGGGGGAACTGGCGGATATCGGCGTGCTCGGCCTCGGCACGATGGGGTCGAGCCTGGCGCTCAACATCGCCGAGCGCGGCTTCAAGGTCGCGGTGATCAACCGCGAACAGGACTGGACCGACCGCTTCATGGCCAATTCCGGCGCGCTGGAGCCGCAGCTCATTCCCACGCGCGAGCCGGAAGAGTTCATAGCCAGCATCCGCGAGCCGCGCGCGATCCTGATGATGATCCCGGCCGGCGGGCCGGTGAACCAGCAGGTGGCGGCGCTGACGCCGCTGCTGTCGCCCGGCGACATCATCATCGACGGCGGCAACAGCGATTTCCACGACACGGTGCGCCACAACAAGGACCTGGAAGGCACCGGCATCTTCTTCGTCGGCATGGGCGTTTCCGGCGGCGAGGAAGGGGCGCGCCACGGGCCTTCGCTGATGGTCGGCTCCTCGAAGGAGGCGTTTTCCCGCATCGAGCCGATCGTGATGGCGATCGCCGCCCGCGCGCCGGAGGACGGCGCGCCCTGCGCCGCCTGGCTGGGGCCGAACGGCGCGGGGCACTTCACCAAGACCATCCACAACGGCATCGAATATGCCGACATGCAGATGATCGCCGAGATCTACGGCCTGCTGCGCGACGGCATGGGGCTGAAGCCCGCGGAGAGCGCGGAAGTCTTCGCCAAGTGGAACGAGGGCAACCTCAACTCCTACCTGATCGAGATCACGGCCTCCGTGCTGAAGATCGACGACCCCGACACCGGCAAGCCGATCGTGGACGTGATCCTGGACCGCGCGGGCCAGAAGGGCACGGGCAAGTGGTCGGCCATCGAGGCGCAGAACCTCGGCGTGCCGGCTTCCGCGATCGAGGCGGCGGTGGGCGCGCGCGTGCTGTCCTCGCTGAAGGCCGAGCGCGAGCGCGCGGCGGATGTTTATGGCGACGTGCACCCGCAGACCAACTTCTTCACGAAGGACAAGCTGGACGATCTAGGAGCCGCCCTGCTGGCCGGCAAGATCGTGGCCTACGCGCAAGGCTTCGCCACAATGGCTGCCGCCAGCCGCGCCTTCGGCTGGGGCCTGCCGCTGCCGACCATCGCGCGCATCTGGCGGGCCGGCTGCATCATCCGCTCGCAGTTTCTGGGGGACATCGCCCGCGCCTTCGGGGGGGGCGAGTTCGCGGAAGGCGAGTCCGACAACCTGCTTCTCGCGCCCGACTTCGTGAAGCTGATGAGCGGCGCGCAAGGATCGCTGCGGCGCGTCGTGGCGGCTGCCGCGGAAGCCGGGCTGCCGGTTCCCGCGCTGTCCTCGGCGCTGGCCTATTTCGACGCCTACCGGCAGAAGCGCGGCACCACCGACCTGATCCAGGGCCAGCGCGACTTCTTCGGCGCGCACGGCTTCGAGCGCATCGATGAACCCGGCACCCACCACGGCCCCTGGGGCTCCAACGCGCCCAAGCCGGAGGCCAAGCCGGCTGATCCGGAGATGCACGAGGCGGTCAAGGCGGCGACCTGACCACGCTTTTCCTTCACCCCACAAGGGGAGAAGGAGGCGCGCTTCCTCCTCGCCACGCCCCGCTGTTTGCGGTCTGGCCGTTGAAGCCCCCGCTTGTTCGCTGAGGGCCAAAGCGCCCGTCACATGGAAGACGGG
>CAXTCF010000017.1:0-24482 GCA_964242945.1 uncultured Rhizobiaceae bacterium
GGGATCGCTCATCCCCCTCAACGCACAACAGCCGGTTTTGAAACCGCCTCTAAGGCGCGGGCGCGACAGCGCCTTGTGGAGATGCACCATCAAAGCGGCGGCGAAGAGGGGGGTGGTGAGGTTCACCACGGGGATTGCCAGCCACCCCGCGATGGCAAGGCCCCCTAAAAACACCGTGCCGGCATGGCGGCGGCGCATCGCCTTCGCCTCGGCTTGCGAGCGGAAGCGCAGGGCTGCGAACTCGAAGAACTCGCGGCCGAGCAGATAGCCGTTGACGGCCAGGAACGCGAACAGGTTGACGCCCGGCACCAGCAGCAGGGCGAAGGCCAGAAGGTTGCCCAAGAGCACGACGCCCAAAAACTTTACCGACAGCACCAGCGCTGGAAGGGTGGGCAGCGCCCGGCCGGGCGGATCGGCGGGGTAGTGGCGGCGCTCGATCACCTCGGCGAGGTCGTCCAGGAACAGGCCGGCGACCAGGGCAGTAGTTGGCGCGAGCAGCAGCGCCAGGCCGATCGCCAGGGCGATGCCCACCAGCACGGCGGCGACCGGCTCCAGAAACGCCGCCCATGCCGGCAGGCCGTGGGTGCCGGGAGCCACCCAGCGCATCGCCACCCGGGCGAACGTTGCCTTCAACCCGAACCATCCGGCCGCGAGCACGCCGAGCGTGACAAGCAGCGTCTTGCCGAAGACGAGGCGCGCTTCCCGGCTCAGCACATCGCTGACGGCGGATGAAATGGCTGCTGGGATCATGCGAAACCCTCAACCGCCTTCGATGGCTTCGGCATAGAGCCGAAGCAGCGCTGCATGGTCGGCGGCGATGCAGACGCGCTGCGAAGGCTGCCCGTCCCAGCCGCTTGGGCCGAAATTGGCGCCGTCCGGCTTCTGGATCGTGTGACCTGCCGCGATGCCCTCGGTGAGGGCGCGCACGGCCCCTAGCTGGAGCGTGAACAGGTCGGGGTGAAGCAGGCAGAGCGCCGCGGTGACGTCGTGCATGCAGCAGCCGTCGATGCGGTAGAAGCGGCGGTAGAGGTCCTCATAGACGCGCGAGATGTCCCACAGGAACCGGCCCGCCTCCCCTGTTTCCGCCAGGCGCGCGGCCTCCTCGTGCGGCAGCACGCAGGTGCTGGTCACGTCGAGCCCGACGATCGTCAGCGGCCAGGATGCGGTGAAGACGAGGTCCGCGGCGTGCGGGTCGTTGTGAATGTTGGCTTCGGCCGCCGGGGTGACGTTGCCGCGCTGGCCGGCATGGGAAAAAGCGCCGCCCATGATCGCCACCTCCCGCACGAGCCCGGCGATCGCGGGATCGCGCTGGAGCGCGGTGCCGAGGTTGGTGAGCGGCCCGACCGCCAGCAGGCTGACCTCGCCGGGGTGCGCGCGCACGAGTTCGATGATCCGGTCCGCGGCTTCGCCAGGCGCCGGTTCAGCCGAAAAGCCTTCGAGCAGGCCGATGTCGCCCAGCGCATCCGAGCCGTGCACATGCTCCGGCGAAGCGCCGCGCTCCCGCCCAAGGGGCTGGTCGGCGCCGCGGAACACCGGCGCGTCGATGTTGAAGCGCTGGGTCAGGTACAAGGCGTTGCGCGTGGTGGTGTCCACGTCGCTGTTGCCGAAGACCGTCGTCAGCGCGAGAAGTTTTACATTCCGCTGCGCCCGCAGGAACAGGAGCGCCATGGCGTCGTCGATGCCGGGATCCGTGTCGAAGATGACGAGCTTTTGCAACAACCGTTTCTCCAGCGGGGGGAACGCGGCCGTTCTATGCCGGTCGAAAGCGGTTTCCCAGCCCTTGCCTCGGCGCTGCCGCGTCGTTCGCACGAGGGGCCTGGCTAAGACTTCCTTCACGGCTTGCTGCCAATACTCCGCCCAGTATGCGTAAAATTGTCAGTATCTGCGTTCTGGCGGCGGTGCTGGGCCTTGCCGCCTGCGCTTCGCCGCCTTCGCGCATCAACGACGTCTGCGCCGTGTTCGATCAGCGCGACGGCTGGTTCGAGAACTGGCAGAGGGACGCGGAAAAGTCGGCGCGCAAGCACGGCATCCCGGTTCCCGTGCTGATGGCGACGATCCGCAAGGAATCCGGCTTCAAGGGCAATGCGCGGCCGAGGCGCAAATACATCCTGTGGATCATCCCCTGGGGCCACGAGTCGAGCGCGGTCGGCTATTCGCAGGCGCTGGACGGCACCTGGAAGCAGTACAAGCGCGAAAGCGGCAACAGCTTTGCCAGCCGCAAGAACTTCGGCGATGCGGTGGATTTCGTCGGCTGGTACCACGAGAAAACCGTGGATGCGTTCGGCGTTGCGCCCGGCGACGCCTACAACCTCTACCTCGCCTATTACTATGGCTGGGGCGCCTACAAGCAGGGAGCGTGGCGCAAGAGTGCGGGCATGCAGAAATACGCCCGCGACACGGCGGCGATGGCCCAGAACTACGCCGACCAGATGAAGCGCTGCGACTGACCGCTTTTTTGTAGCCGAGTGCCCAAGGCGGCGGCTTTCCCTTTCGTCATACCTTCCAAAATCGGCCCCAATCCTGCGGGAAGTCGGGAGGAAGTCGGGCGGAGGGATGGGAATGCGAAAACTTGGAAGGATGCGCGGGCTGCTTGCCGCAACCGGCTTGAGCCTGTTGGCGCTTGGCGCGGGAGTTGCGGAGGCTCGCACCAACCGCGCGCTGATCATCGGCGTCACCGACTACCCCAACCTGCCGCCGCGCGCCTGGCTGGTCGGGCCCAATCACGACGCGGCGCTGGTGCGCGACTACCTGCTCAACGCAGCGCCGGAAAAATTCGACGCGAACAACGTGACACTGCTCGCCGACAAGCTCGACGGCGCGGCAGGCTCGCCGACACACGCGCGAATCTTAAGCGCGATGAAAGCGCTGGCCGACGCCTCAGAGCCCGGCGACTTCGTTTATATCCACTATTCCGGCCACGGCTCGCAGCAGCCGGCGCTCGACCCGAAAACCGAAACCGACGGCCGGGACGAGATCCTGCTGCCCGCCGACACCGGCAACTGGACCGACCGCACCAAGGGCGTGCCCGACGCGCTGGTGGACGACGAGATCGGCAAGGCGCTCGACGCCATCCGCGATCGCGGCGCTTTCGTCTGGATGGTGTTCGACGCCTGCCAGTCCGGCACCGCGACGCGCGAAGCCCCCGTGGACGGCGAGGACATGGCGGAGCGCAAGGTCGATCCGGAGATGCTCGGCATCCCGCAATCCGCCTTCTCTCAGGCCGAAACCGAGGCGGGCGCCGCGAACGGCCCCAGCCGCGGCGCGGAGGAGGCGGGAACGCGCGCGCCGCCGCTGAAGCTCGACAAGGGGCACGCCACGCCGACTGGCGCCAAGCCGATCGTCAAAGGCGGGCTCGTTGCCTTCTTCGCCGCCCAGACGGTGGAAACCACGCCGGAGATGAAGCTGCCCAAGGGCGCCGCGGACGCCCAGAAATACGGCCTCTTCACCTACACGATCTTCTCAAAAATCGCCGCGAACCCGAACATGACCTACCGCCAGCTCGGCGCAGCAGTGCTCCAGCAATATGCCGCGGATGCGCGCTCCAAGCCGACCCCGCTCTTTGAAGGCGACCTCGACGCGCGGGTATGGGGCACGGAAGTGCTGGACACGGTGATGCAGTGGCCGCTGGAAGCCAAGGAAGGCGGCATGAGCATCCCTGCCGGCCTGCTCCAGCGGCTCGGTCCTGGCACGAAGCTGGCCGTCCTTCCTTCGCCTGCTTCCGAACTGACGGATGCGCTCGGCTATGTCGAGGTGAAGTCCGCGAAAAACCTTTCCGCGCGTGTCGCGCCTGTGGCCTGGAACAACAAGCCGGCGCTTCAACCGGCCGACCTGCCGCCCAAACCCTATGCCCGGCTGGCGGAACTCAGCGTGGACTTCCGCCTGAAGGTGGCGCGCCCGGCCGCCGCCCCCGGCCTGGAGGCGGAGACGCGCTTTGTCGATGCCGCGCTCGACCGCTTGGGCGACGATGCCGACAAAGGCTTCAACGTGGAGCTTGTACCCGCGGGTGCGGCCGATGCCGACGTCCGCTTAGCGGTGCTGCCGGAAAGCAGAGTGACGGACGGAGCGAGCGAGAAGCCGGCGCTGTTCTTCCTGCCGCCTTCCGGCGAGGTGGACAAGGCATCGCCCGCCAAACCGCCCCTGGTCGCGATCGACCGGAACGACCCGGCCAAGCTGGAAAAGGCGGCTGGCGACAACCTGCGCAAGATCTTTCGCGCCGTCGGGCTGTCGCGCCTTGCCGCCGCGTCGGACTATCGGCCAAGCGACGTGGCGGTGACGTTCTCCGTCAAGCCGGAAGGCAGCGACACGCTTCTGCCGCTCGACGGCGCGAACGTGCCGGTCGTCCACCCCGGCGACGAGGTGCACCTGCGGGCCGAGAACAAATCCACGAAGAACGTCGATCTCAACGTGCTTTATGTGGGGTCGGACTGGTCGGTGACGCACATCACGGCCGAACGCCTTGTGCCGGGCGCGGCCGAGGACGAAGGGCTGCTCGCTTTCACCGACACGTCCTTCGGGCCGGAGCGCATGATCGCCGTGCTGACCGAAGCGCCGCCGCTGAGCGAGACCGAAGATCTGAGCTTCCTCGCCCAGGACGGCGTCGCGGCGGCTACCCGCGACGCATCGGAACGGGGCGGGTTTTCCGCGATGCTCGGCGACATCGGCGCGGCTCCGAGCACGCGCTCGGTGATGCGGCTTGCCGACAAGGAAGGTCCAAAAGGCGCCGTGATGATCTTCCCCCTGGAAACGGCACCGCGGGAGTGACCATCCCGCCGTCGTAACAAGCTTGCGAAACAGAACGGATTGCCGGATGTTGACAGCCGGCGAAGCAGAAGAAGAAAAGCGGAGGATTTTTCCCGTGCTTGCGCTTGTGAATCATCTGACAAGGTGCATCGCTGCTTGCGCGCTTGCGCTCGGCCTCGCGGGCGCCACCGCGCTTGCAGCCGAACCCTGTGCGATTTGCGCGACGTCCGTCGTCACCAACTCCGGTCTGGCGGAGTGCTTTCTCGAAAAATATGCGGCGCTTTCCTCCGAGGGCGGCAGTGCTGTGGCCGTCGATCTAACGGACTGCCCGGCGGAGCGGGGCATCGTGGATGCGCTGCCGACGTTCGGAACAAAGGCGGTGGCGGAGCCCGATACGGAATTCCTGCTTACCCGCGGACAGCTTTCCTGCCTGAAGACGAAGCTGGAGGAGCCCGGCCTCGTGCTCGACCCGCAGGCGCGCATCGACCTCGGCGCCTGCGGATGAGCGAAGCCGCCGCGCTCCCTCCCGCACCCGCTGAGCGGCCGCCTTACAAGCGGACGCCTGAGCTTCCCGACCCGAAACCCGTGCCGGGCTTCGACAGCATCAAGAAGGAGGTCAGCCCCTTCGACGACGCGGACTGGCGGGTGCGCATCTACAACTGGTGCGGCTTCCTCCTGCGCGTTCTGCTGATTGCCGGCGCGGTCGTGACGGCGTTGCAGTATTTCGCCGCGCGCGACGAGAAGCGGGTGGAGCGCGCGCTGGAACTCGTCACGCTTTGGGAGGACTCGCAATACCAGGACGCGCAGAAGGCGCTGAACGCCCGCCTTGCAGCCTTGAAGGAGCAGGTGGAGCCGCTGCTCGGCGCCAATCCGACGCCGCAGCAGATCCAGATCGCATCGCGGCGCATCGGCAGCCAGGCCATGACGGCGCGGGGCGGCACGATGCCGGTGGCCGAGTTCGGCGGGCACTTCGACAAGATCGTCTATTTCCTGAACCGCCTTTCCTTCTGCGTGCAGGGCAACATCTGCTCGCGCGAAGTGTCGGATGCCTACTTCCTCGATTTCGCAAAGTCCTTCTGGCAGTATTTCGGCGGCTACATCCAGGACAAGCGCAAGCAAGGATTCACGACCTTCGCGCAGCCGATCGAGGAATACGTCAAGGCTTCCGGCGGCGCCGCGCCGGGAGCGTCGTTAGGAGTGCCGGCTACGCCGAGCGACACGGCGCCGGCCAGCTGATGCCGATGGCTGCGCGGCTGCTTTTCGCGCTGGTTGTTCTCTTTATCGCCGCCAATCGAGCGGCGGCGGAGGACAGCGCGCCGTCCTTCTTCCTCGACCTCGACACCGGCGGGCACCGCGCAGCCGTCAAGGACGTCGCCTGGACGCCGGACGGCCAGTTTCTCGTTTCGGCTTCCGACGACAAGACGATCCGCGTCTGGGACGCGGCATCCGGCGTTTCCGTGCGCACCATCCGCGGGCAGATCGGGCCAGGCAACGAGGGCAAGGTGTTCGCGGTCGCCGTTTCGCCGGACGGAAAAACGATCGCGGCCGGTGGCTGGTTCGGGCCGGGCCTGGGCGAGTCTCCGCCCTATGGCGACATCAGGCTGTTCGACCTTGCCACCGGCCGCATCAAAGGTGTGCTGAAGCACGCGGACCTGCCGACCTACAGCCTCGCTTTCAGCCCGGACGGAACACAGCTTGCCGCCGGAGGCCAGGACGGGCTGGTGTTCCTTTGGCGCAAGGACGCGACACAGGCATCGGGCTGGTCCTTCGAGCGCGATTGGGATGCGGAGTCGAACGGCATCACCCGCGTCGGCTTCGCGCTCGGCGGCACGCGGCTCGTCGCGACTACGTCGGACAACGGCTTTGCCCTCTGGGATCTCGCTAAAGGCGCGCTGGTGGACATCGGTGAAGCGGAATCCTGGCGCGATGCGCCGATCCGCGCCCTGGCGGTTTCGGCTGACGGGAAAAGCTTTGCTACCGGCAGCGATGACGGCCGCGCGGCGCTTTGGAACGCAGCGGACGGCGCGTTGATCGGCGAACTCCCCCGCGAAAGTTTTGCGGTCGGCTCCCTGCTCCTGGCCAAAGACCGAATCCTGGTCTCCTGCGGCTACCGCTGCGCCGACCGCAACCGGACGACCATCTGGCGCTTGGGCGAGCAAAAGCCGCTGAGAGAATATCGCGGGCACGACGGCCGGGTGGCTGCCGGCGCGGTGGCTCCAGACGGCAGGCTGGCGGCGACTGCCGGCGGCCAGCGCCACGCGATCCGCTTGTGGGACCCTGTGACAGGGGAGACAAAGGCCGTGCTGCGGGGATCCGGCAGCCCCGTCACGGCGGTAGGCATCGAGCCGGAAACGCAGACGATAGCCTGGGGCACCGAGAATCCCTGCCCGGCCGAGGTGGTCTGCCCGGAAGCGCTGGGAAAACTGGAAGCGGCCCTGGCGCTTCCTCAGGCAGACCGCTTCTTCGAGGAGCCGGAAACGCTCGGCGCGGACGCGGCCGGCTTTTCCCGCGCCGCGTTCGAGCAGGGCGGCTGGTCGCTGCAAGCGGAAGCCGGCGGCGAGCAGGGCCTGGGCGATGCGGTGCTGGCCGTCTCGAAGGAGGGCAAGCCGCTGCACGCGGTCACCAAGACCGCGGAGGACGGCGCGCGCCACGCCGCCTTCACGCTTCTGGACGGGGGAACACGCTTCATCACCGGCGACAATGACGGTGCGCTGCTGGAATATGACAGCGAGGGGGCCAAGTTGCTCGGCGCCTTCGAAGGGGGCCATTCCGGTTCCATCGAGGCGCTGGCCGTTTCGGAACAGCGCAACCTGCTCCTCACCGGCAGCGCCGACCAGACGATCGGGCTTTGGAACCTTCAGACGCGCGAGCTGATCGTTTCGATGTTTTTTGCCGGCCCCGAATGGGTCGTCTGGATGCCGCAGGGTTTTTACATCTCATCCGACGAGGGCGACAAGCTGATCGGCTGGCACGTCAATCAGGGGCAGGATGTGGAAGGCCGGTTCATCCGCGCCGGGCAGTTGAAGAAATATCTGTGGAGCCCGGAAATGGTGCGCCGCGCTATCCTTCTGCGCAGCGCCGAGGCGGCGGTTCGCGAGATGCGGCCGGGCACCGACCGCAAGCTCGAAACCCTGCTGCGGCGCGAGCCGCCGGAGTTTTCCCTTCGCGTGGCGGACGATCAGTCGGGCGTGCGCGACGGCTTCGTTGCCGTCGAGGTATCCGGTGCCGAGGATGCTTCGTCGGACACGCTTTCGATCCTGTCCAACAGCCGAAATGTGGGCGCAGCCGTTTCCCGCGGCATCGGAGGCGACGGAGAGAGTACGATCATTGAAGTGCCGGTAGAGGAAGGCGAGAACCGGGTCAGCGTCACCGCGACCGACGCTTTCGGCTACCTCACGGAGCGCTCGGTGACCGCGATCGGCCGGAAAAAGGCGCAGCCGAGGAAAGGCAAGCTCTTCGCAGCAGTGATCGGCGTGGACGACTATCCCTTCCTTTCCACCGCCTGCGGCGGGCGCTCCTGCAACCTGCGCTTTCCCGTGGACGACGCAGCAGCCTTCCTGGCCATGATAGCGGAGCGGACGGCGCCGATGTTTTCCGGCATGGAAACGCTGTTTCTGGTCAACCGCGACGCCCTGGAAGCCGAGCCGGAACAGGCACGCTCGGTTTCCCGCTTCCTGGACAAAAGCGGCGAACCGGACGCCGACACGATCAGCGACACCCTGGCCGATTTTCTGGACAAGCCCGGCCCCGACGACACCACGCTCGTCTTCGTGACCGGCCACGGGATAAACCTGGACGAGGACTACTACTTCGTGCCGACCGACGCGCGCAAAGGCGAAGGCGACCGCTGGAAGCGCTCCACGCTCGTGGACTGGGCCGACATCCAGAGGGCGGTGGAGCGCACGAAGGGCACGCGGATCATGCTGCTCGACACCTGCCACGCGGCAGGGGCCTTCAACCCGCGCCTGGAAAAGGACGCGGCGGATGCGCGGATCGTCGTCTTCTCCGCGACCGCGGCCAACAACACGGCGGCCGAACTGCCGGAACTCGGCCACGGCGTCTTCACCTATTCGCTGCTGGAAGGCTTAAAAGGCAAGGCGGGCTCAGCGGAGGACGGCGTGCGCATGCTGGGCTTGGCCGACTTCCTCGACCGAGAGGTGGAGCGGCTGACGAGCAACCGCCAAAAACCGTTCTTCTACATCTCCAACATGGAGAACATCCGGCTCGCCGGGCCATAACCGGCCTTCGCCACACCGCCGAAGGCGGTGGAGGGGGCGATTCTCGTTAGATCAGAGGCTCCGCCACGCCAGCACGATCCGCGACAACGTCGTATAGGCCGTCAGCGCCGCAAAGGCATAGGCAATCGCCGGAAACCAGGTCGGGAATAGGCACATCAACGCAAAAGCGAACAACGTTTCCGTCGCCTCGGCCAAGCCAGTCGTAAAGAAGATGCTTTTCTCGCCCCGCGCAAAGCTTTCCATGCCGCGCTTGGCGGCGATTGCCGCGAAGGCCAGAAAACTCGCGCCGTTGACATAGAAGGTCAGCAGCAGCACCGCGCCGGCGACGGCGTTCGCGGACGGGTTCTGGAGCACGAAGCCGATCGGGATCGCGCCGTAGAAGGCGAAGTCTAGCGTGATGTCGAGAAAGCCGCCCAGATCCGTACGCCCACGCAGCTTCGCCACCGCGCCGTCGAGCCCATCGCAAAGGCGGCTCAACCCCAAGAGAATGAGGCCGAAAAGATTCCAGCCGCTTGCGATCGCGCCCGCCGCGGCCAGACCGATCGCGAAACCGGCAAGCGTAACAGTGTTGGCACTGGCGCCGCGTCGCGCTAATTCCTGGCCCAGCGCATCCAAAACCGGATCGATCTTTCGGCGCGCCCAGCCGTCGAGCAACCTTCTTCCCTCCGCTGCGGTTTTCCAATGGATCAGGCGCAGGCGGAAACGGCAAGGCTTGACGAGTGTCTGCTCTCCCGCAGAAAAAGCCGCCCTCCGGCAAAGGAGACAAAAGGATGTACCGCACGGTTACGGAGGGCATCGCCGTTTCGGTGGAGCCGTTCTTCCTGCCTGAACAGTCGGACCCGGACGGCAAGCGCTTTGTCTGGGCCTATCGCGTCACGATCGAGAACGGCGGTGACGAAACCGTGCAGCTGCTTTCCCGTTTCTGGCACATCACGGACGGCGCGGGCCGGGTGGAAGAGGTGCGCGGACCGGGCGTGGTCGGCGAGCAGCCGGTGCTCAACCCCGGCGACAGTTTCCAGTACACGTCGGGCTGCCCGCTCTCGACCCCCTCCGGCATCATGGTCGGCCGCTACACGATGGAAAGCGCGGAAGGACGGAATTTCGACATTGCGATCCCCGCCTTCTCGCTCGACCTTCCGAACGCCCAGCGCTCGGTGAACTGAGCTATTGCTGGGCGAACTCGGCTGGGTCGAAGACATACTCCTTCGAGCAGAACTCGCAGTTCACGCGGATGACGCCGTCTTCCACGCTGTCCGCGATCTCTTCCGCGGTGAAACCTTGCAAAACGCCGGCGATGCGCTCGCGCGAGCAGGTGCATTCGTCCAGCACCTGGGTGCCGGGGAAGACGCGCGCGCCGTGCTCATGGAACAGGCGATAGAGCAGCCGCTCAGGTCCGACGGTCGGGTCGATCAGCTCGGCCGGCTCGATCGTTTCCATCAGGGCCAGGAGTTCGCGCCAGGAGTCGTCGGCAAGCTCCCCTTCCCCGTTCGGGTCTCCGTCGCCGCCGGGAAGGTCGGGCATGCGCAGGCGTTCGGGCGCTGCGGGAAGGAACTGGGCCAGCATGCCGCCGGCGCGCCAGACTTCCTCGCCGCCGGGGTGGACCTGCTTGGCGACGCTGAGCTTCACCTCGGTCGGAATCTGCTCGGACTGGCGGAAGTAGCGGCGCGCAGCATCTTCCAGGGAGATGCCGTCAAGCTCCACGATGCCCTGGTAGCGCTGCGTATGGGCGCCCTGGTCGATGGTCAGCGCCAGCACGCCGCGGCCGAGCAGCGCTTGCGCGCTCGCGCCATGGGCGGAAACGGCGGCGCGCACGCGCGCTTCATCGAAGCGGGCATAGGCGCGCACCGCCTGCGGCGTGGAATAGTCCACGACAAGCATGTCGACGGGACCGTCCGTGCGGGTCTGGAAGATGAATTTCCCCGCGAACTTCAGCGAAGTGCCGAGCAGCACCGTCACGACGACGGCTTCGGCGAGCAGCCGCGCGACGGGTTCGGGATAGTCGTGCCGGCCGAGGATGGAGTCGAGGATAGGCCCAAGCTGCACCGCGCGCCCGCGCACGTCGAGCGCATCCACCTCAAACGGCACCACCACGTCGTCGCCGGCAAAGCCGAACTCGCCCAGCTTCTTCGGCGCACGGGATTGCAGGGGATCGTGGGCGGCAGCGTGCATGGCAAACATCCTCTGGCCTGGCGCGGAAGAAGCCAAGCGGAACGGAGCAAAAAATAGGGGATCGTCAGCCGATAAGATAAGAACGGGAGCGCCGCGGATCAACCGTTCCCCTCGCCTCCGACCAAGCTGCACGGCAGGGAAAGGGGCGAAAGGCTGGATCCCAGGAAGAAGAAAGGCGGCTTAGGGATCGCGCTTTGCCGATGCCGCATGGCGGCAAGCGTGCGATGGCTTTGCAATCACGCGAGATGAAGGGCGCGCATTCGCCGAGGCGCAATGCAAGGCCCTTCTGCATCGGCAACGTACCCGTCAGCCCTCTGCAAGACCGGCAGGATAGATGGCGAGGCTGCGCTTCCGCCGAGATCTCGCTTCGCGCAGTCCCCGCCTGCTTACCTTCGAAACCGGATCAGGCCGCGTAGCCGGCGGAAGGCTGTCTTGCCGCCTGCCTGGAAGGCGCCTCGACCGCAGGGGCGAGCACGCCGGATACCCGGCAAAAACCTTCAAAGGCGCGATACGCTTGTTCGGCGGTGACCGTGCCGCTTTTCGCGGCTTCGCAGGCACGCCGGGCTGTTTCGAAGATAGGGCCGCGCCGGCGCTGCGGCCACTCCGTCAGATACTCGTCCGCCTCCGTGATCGAGCCGATCTGCCGAAGAAAGTCGCTGCCGACAAAAACCATGACAGGCTTGGTGAAATCCAGGTTCGACATCGCGTGGTCCTCCCGCAAGTTGCCGGTTTCAGTCTCCCCAAACCCTCCCGCCTGACCCTTCTACCGCGAAGGCAGGCGCGTCGCATTACCGAGAATAGGGGAGGGCGACAGATGCGGTTCCGCGTTGCGGGCAACCCCGCCGGCGCGGCCTCAGGCGCCCAGGCACCAGGCCAGGATCGCCTTCTGCGCATGCAGCCGGTTTTCAGCCTCGTCGAACACCACGGAATGCGGTCCGTCGATCACTTCGTCGGTGACTTCCTCGCCACGGTGCGCGGGCAGGCAATGCATGAACAGCGCGTCGCCTTTGGCATGGCTCATCAGGCGCTGGTTCACCTGATAGGGGCGAAAGATGTTGTGGCCGCGCGCCCGGTGCTCCTGGTTCATGGAAACCCAGGTATCCGTCACAACGCAGTCGGAGTCTTCGACGGCAGCTTCGGCCGTATCGCGGAAAAGGACGCGCCCGCCATGCGCGTTGGCCCAGGCGATGAAGCGCCCTTGCGGCTCGCTGCCTTCGGGCACCGCGACGTCCAGGTTGAAGCCGAAGCGGGCGGAGGCTTCCGCCAGGGAGTGCAGCACGTTGTTGCCGTCGCCCACCCAGCTTATTTTCCGCCCCGCGATCGGCCCGCGATGCTCCTCGTAGGTCATCACGTCGGCCATCAGCTGGCAGGGATGCGTGTCGTCGGTCAGGCCGTTGATCACCGGCACGGTGGCGTTTTCCGCAAGCTCCGCCAGCCGGGCATGCGCGGTGGTGCGGATCATGATCGCATCGACATAGCGGGAGAGAACCCGCGCGGTGTCGGCGATGGTCTCGGACCGGCCGAGCTGCATGTCGGCGCCCGACAGCACGATGGTCTCGCCGCCGAGCTGGCGCATCGCCACGTCGAAGGACACGCGGGTGCGCGTGGACGGCTTGTCGAAGATCATCGCAAGCACCCGGCCTTCCAGCGGACGCGAACGCTCGCCCGCCTTTAATCGGCCTTTTCGCGCTTTCGCATCCTCCAGAATGCCGCGCAACGTCTCGGCCGGCACGGCAGATAGGTCGGTGAAGTGGCGCGGCCCGGTGGAAGGCATGATCTCAGGCCCGGCCGGCCGGCGGCGTTTGCGACAGGGTTGCAGCACCGGCCCTGATCTTTTCCAGGCCAAGGCGGATCTCCGCGTCGGTGATCGTCAGCGGCGGCAGCAGGCGCACGACATTGTCGCCCGCGCCGACCGACAGCAGCTTCTGCTCGCGCAACGCTGCCTGCACGGAAGTGTTCGGCACGACGCATTTCAGGCCGAGCATCAGCCCCTGGCCGCGGATTTCCCCGATCACGTCCGGAAACTCGTCGGCGACCGCCGCCAAGCCCTGCTTCATCAAAAGCGCCTTGCGCTGCACCTCTTCCAGGAAACCGTCTTCCAGCACGACGTCCAGCACCGCGTTGCCGACGGCCATCGCCAGCGGGTTGCCGCCGAAGGTGGTGCCGTGCACGCCTGCCGTCATGCCGGCCGCAGCCTCGGTTGTCGCCAGGCAGGCGCCCACCGGGAAACCGCCGCCGATGCCCTTGGCGATCGCCATGATGTCCGGCGCGATCCCCGACCACTGATAGGCGAACAGCCTGCCTGTGCGCCCGACGCCGCATTGCACCTCGTCGAAGATCAGCAGCAGGCCGTGCTCGTCGCAGAGCGCGCGCAAGCCCGCCAAAAAGGCGGGGGATGCCGGCCGCAGCCCGCCTTCGCCCTGCACCGGCTCGACGAGGATGCCGGCGGTTTCCGGGCCGATCGCGGCCTTCACCGCATCCAGGTCGTCGAAGGGAACCTGATCGAAGCCTTCCACCTTCGGGCCGAAGCCTTCCAGGTACTTCTTCTGACCGCCGGCCGCGATGGTCGCCAGCGTCCGGCCGTGGAAGGCGCCTTCGAAGGTGATGATGCGGAAGCGATCCGGCTGGCCTGCGGCGAAGTGGAAGCGGCGCGCCGTCTTGATCGCGCATTCCAGCGCTTCCGCGCCGGAGTTGGTGAAGAAGACCTTGTCGGCAAACGTGTTGGCGGCCAGCCGCTCGCCGAGCCGGCGCTGGTCCGGAATGTCGTAGAGGTTGGAAACGTGCCAGAGCTTGGCAGCCTGGTTGCTCAGCGCCGCGACAAGGTGCGGGTGTGCGTGGCCGAGCGAGTTGACCGCGATCCCGGCCGCGAAGTCGAGGAAGCGCTCGCCGTCGGTCGTTTCCAGCCACACGCCCTCCCCTCGCTCGAAAGCCAGGGGAATGCGGGAAAACACATCGTAGAGGGCGGCGGTCACTGGAAGGACGCTCCTGCTCGGCGCTGCCACTTTCGGTTGCATGCGACAATCCGACGCGGCAATGGAAAAAGCCGCCTGCGGGTGCGGCGGCTTGGACGTTCGTTTACCTTTTCTTCCCCTGCGAAGTCAACGCATTCGCTGTTTTCACGGGGATCGAATCAGCCGCCTGGCGCTTTGGCGAACAGAGCCTGTCAAGTTGGGGAAAAGCAAAAAAACGGAATCCGGCAGGGGGACGGACTCTTGTCACTGAGTCGAGCGCTGCGTTAGTTTCGGCGCAATCGCATTCAGATTGCTTGCGGCGCAGTTTGAATATCCGACAGTCAGCAAGGGTTGCTCCCGGCGCAAGCCGGGACAGCTATGGATTCCAGCCGCGGCAAGCCTAGATCAGGGAGCCGATGCCGATGAACTGGACGGACGAGCGGGTCGATCTTCTCCGCAAGCTTTGGGGAGAGGGTCTGAGCGCCAGTCAGATCGCAGCCCAGATCGGCGGGGTGAGCCGCAACGCAGTCATCGGCAAGGTGCATCGCATGAAGCTTTCGAACCAGGGCAGGGCAGCAGCCCCCGGCACGCAGAAGAAGACGACCGTGGAGGTCGAGGTGCCGCAGCCCGCCGCTTCGTCGCAAGGCTCGCAAACCGCGGCGCGCGCGGCGGTGGCCGCTGCCGCAGTGATGCGGCCCGTCACCACCTCGGTCGGCGCAACCGCGCTCCAGGCCGAGTTCGACGCGGAGCCGATCATCCGCCCGGTGATGCGTCCGGCCGCCGACAATGTGGTGGTGCCGATCTCGCGCCGCCTGCGCTTGGTGCAGTTGACCGAGCGCACCTGCAAATGGCCGAACGGCGACCCGCTCGCCGAGGATTTCAGCTTCTGCGGCAACGACTGCGGCGAAAACGGCCCCTACTGCCGCTACCATGCGCGCATCGCCTTCCAGCCGGCTTCGGAACGCCGCCGCATCCGCTGAACGAGGCCAAGCTTTACAGTTTACGATGGAGGGTTTCCGCCAGCCCTCAAGCGATGGAATGCGTGATATCCGCGCGGACGCGCTCGATCGCCATCGCTTGGCCTGTCACCATCAGGTGAACCGTTTCCGCGATCGCCGTCGCATGGTCGCCGATGCGCTCGATGTTCTTCAGGCAGAACAGCAGGTGGACTGAAGCGGAGATCTCGGCGGGGTCGGCAGCCATGTGCGCCAGAAGTTCCCCGAACAGCGAACTGAACGTGCCGTCGATCGCCCCGTCGCGGTCGCGCATCGCCCCCAGCGGCGCGGCATCCCGCGCGACATAGGCGTCGAGCACTTCCTTGAGCTGGTTGAGCGTTTCGCGCGCCAGCGCCTCGACGCCGCGCAGCAGCCTCGGCGATTGGGTGCCCGCCCCGACGAGTTCGGCGCGCTTGGCGACGTTCTTGGCGAGGTCGCCGATGCGCTCCAGATCCGCCGCGATGCGGATGGCGGCGACCACCTCGCGCAGGTCTTCCGCGATGGGCTGGCGCAGCGCGATCAGGTGGACGGCCGCCTCGGTGAGTGCGCGCTCCGCGGCGTCCAGCGCTTCGTCCTGGCCGATCACGCTGCCGGCCAGGCTCAGGTCCGAAGACAGAAGCGCCGCCGCGGCGTCTCCCACCATGCGCTCGGCCAAGCCGCCCATCGCCGCAACGCGCCGGGAAAGGTTTTCCAGGTCGCGGTCGTAGGCTCCGGTTATGTGCGGCAGGGGCGGCATCAAGCTTGTTCTTCATAGCAACGGCGGGGAAGCGTCCGCCCGTCCAGTTGCGCATGCGACAGCGGTTTTGCAATCATGATGGGGGAAAATGAACGCTGAATGACGTTCCCCTCTCTTGGCCCCTTTCTTGATTCTCGTTTTGGCCGCTTTCCCCGCCGTTGCCCTGCGAGGAGCGCACGGCGAGGCGCGCGCGGTGGCGCGAAACGATGTGCTTGACGATAGCCAGGCCAAGGCCGGTGCCGCGCTTGGTCCGGCTCGACTGCGCATCGACCCGGTAAAAGCGCTCGGTGATGCGGGGCAGATGCTCCGGCGCGATGCCCGGCCCCCAGTCCTGAACGGTCAGAAGTGCGCCGCCGTCGGTTTCCCGCCCCAGCGCCACGCGCACGCGCCCGCCGGAAGCGCCGTAGTTGCAGGCGTTCTCGACCAGGTTTTCCACCACCTGGAACAACTCGTCCCGGCTGCCGGCAACGCTCCAGTTCCCCTCCGGCAGTTCGCTTTCCAGCGTCACGCCGCACTCGGCGGCAAGCGGCGCCAGCGAAGCTGCCACGTCCCGCACGACGCCGGCCAGATCCACCTGCGCGGCCAGCGAAAGATAGGGCTTGGTTTCCAGCCGCGACAGCGAAAGCAGGTCGTCGATCAGCCGCGACATGCGCGCGGCCTGATCGCCGATGATGCCGAGGAAACGCTCCCTGGCGCGCGGGTCGTCCCTTGCCGGTCCCCGCAGGGTCTCGGTGAAGCCGGCGATGGAGGCGAGCGGCGTGCGCAGCTCGTGGCTCGCGTTGGCCACGAAGTCGGCGCGCATGCGGTCGGCGCGGCGCGCTTCGCTCCAGTCCTGGAAAAACAGCGCCCAAAGCCTTCCATCCGTGTCAAGCGGTGACGCGGTGACGCGAAAATTCCGCTCAAGCGGCACACGCTCGGTGTATTCGCCCACCACCGCCGCCCCCGCCCCGACCGCGCTTTCCACAAGCTGCTGCATTTCCGGAGCGCGGAAGCGCAGCGGCAGGGCCGCATTGGGAGCGAAGCGGCCGAATTTTTCCTCCGCTGCGGGGTTGGCGTGGAGCACGAAGCCGGAGCGGTCGAAGATCAGCAGGGGATCGGGCACCGCCGCGGCCAATTCGGCGGCGGGCAGAACAGCGAAGGCCTTGCCGCGGTCCTCCGCCGTCGCTTCTTCGTTTCCGCCGGTTTCCGCCGAGCTTCGCCTCCCGCCCGGCCCTCTCAGGGAAAGCGCCAGCAGCAACGCAAAGCCGCAGAATCCCGCAAGCCAGGCCAGGGAAAGCGAGACGGAGGCGGCAAGGAGAACGGCGAGCAGCGCCAGCCCCGCTCCCGCCACCAGCGCCCGATCTTCCCGCATGCCCTGCAATCTGCTCCCCATAAAGACGGCGTGGCCGCGCGAGCCGATCCGCGCTATCTAGCCCCCGGTTCTCACATAAGCACGAATATCCCAGCCGTTGAGACGGATTGCCCGATGCCGAATGACGTTTCTTCCAAGCTGCCGCCTGTTCCCCCGCATGAGGCGGTTTTCACGATCGGCAGTCACACCTTCAACATCGACGATCCCGTTCTGCCGGACTGGGTGGAGAAGCGTGCGCTTTCCTCCGGCGGCTTTCCCTACGACAAGAAGCTTTCCAAGGACAAATACGAGAAAGAGCTGGAGCGCCTCCAGATCGAGCTGGTGAAGCTCCAGGCCTGGCTGGGGAAGAGCGGCGAGCGCGTGCTGATCCTCTTCGAAGGGCGCGATGCGGCGGGCAAGGGCGGCACGATCGTCGCATTGCGCGAGTACATGAACCCGCGGTCGGCTCGCAACGTGGCCCTGCCCAAGCCCACCGAAACGGAAGCCGGCCAGTGGTATTTTCAGCGCTATGTCGCGCATTTCCCGACAAAGGGCGAGTTCGTCACCTTCGACCGCTCCTGGTACAACCGGGCCGTCGTAGAGCCGGTGATGGGCTTCTGCACGCCCGCCCAGCACGAGCGGTTCCTGGAAGAGGTGCCCCACTTCGAGCGGATGATCGCGCATGAGGGCATCCGCTTCTTCAAGTTCTGGCTGTCGATCGGGCGCGCGATGCAGCTGAAGCGCTTCCACGACCGCCGCCACAGCCCTCTCTCCAACTGGAAGTTCTCCGCCATGGATGTCGCGGGCATCCCCAAGTGGGACGACTATGGGCAAGCTGCCGACGAGATGTTCAGGCGCACCCATTCGGCCGAGGCGCCCTGGACATTCTTGCGCTCCAACGACAAGCGGCGCGCGCGGCTGGAAGCCATCCGCCACATCCTGCTCGCAATCCCCTATGAGGGAAAAGACAACGACAAGCTCGGCGAGCCCGACCCGAAGATCATCGGGACCGGCCCGGATTTCCTCAAGGAGTAAGCGGCATCTCCGCCCCGTGCGGGCGCGACTGCTTGTGCGGCGTCTTGCTCCAATAGTGCGGACTCGTGCAAAGCTGCCACAGCGCCCGCCACGCGGCGAGAGACAGCATCATCCAGTAGAGCGGGGTGCCCAGCACCACGCGGGCAAACGCCTGCCGTCCGGTTCTGCCCGCGCTGCGCCAGCCCAGGAGAAGGAACATCGCGTAGCCGCAAAGGATGTTCACGGCGTCGGCCGCGATCAGCACGGTTTCCAGCGGCGTCAGCTTCCAGTCCAGCAGGAGCATGGCTCCCAGCATCAGAAGCGTCAGCATCAGCAGCGGATGCACCAGCGCGGACACGACGAGCCCGGCATAGAGGATCTGCATCGTCAAGAAGGAGCGGAAGCCCAACTCCCGCCAAAGTGCCAAGGGGTCGCGCATGTGGACGAGCCAGGATTGCATATAGCCTTTGAACCATCGCGTGCGCTGCGGCAGCCAGACGCGCCAATGTTCCGGGGCGTCTTCGAGCGTCGGGCGCGTGATGATCTCAGTGCGGTAGCCGAAGCGCGCCAGGCGGATCGCCAGATCGGCATCCTCCGTCACGTTGAAGGGGTCCCAGCCGCCGGCGTCGTTAAGCGCTGCCCGGCGGAAATGGTTGGACGTGCCGCCGAGCGGCAGCGGCAGGCGGTGCCTGGAAAGGAAAGGCAGCAGCCCGCTGAACAGGGCGCAGTATTCAAACCCGAACATCCGCGAAACGAAGCTGGCATTCCGGTTCGCGATCAGCAGCGGCGCCTGTAGGCAGGCGAGCTCCGGGCCGCTGCGCCGGAACCCTTCCCAGGCCTCGCGCAATTGTCCGGGATCCGGCCGGTCCTCCGCGTCGAACAGCACCACGAACTCGCCGAAAGCTGCCGGCAGCGCATAGTTCAGCGCCTTGGGCTTGGTGCGGGGATGGCCCGGCGGCACGGCGACCACTTCCATGAACGGCGGCAGGTGCGACGCCCGCAGGGCGGCGATGGTTTCCGCGTCGTCGGCCTCGCAGACCAGTTTGACGTCGAGCCGCCCGTGCGGCCAGTCGAGCCGGCTCAGCGAAGCGACAAGCTGCGGCACCACCTCCTTTTCCCGGTAGAGGGCGACCAGCACGGAATAGATCGGAAGTTCCTCGTCGTTGCGCTCCCGCACCAGTTCGGCAAGACGAGGCCCGGCGGAGCGGCTCGCCATGCCTCGCAGAGCGACACAGCCGATAAAGAACACGGTCGCCAGGATGTGCACGCCCAGCAGGGTGTCGGCCGGGCGCAGGAGGGCCGCGAGAGGCAGGAGACTGGCAAGGACGCCCACGACACCGCCCTGCCAAGCATTCAGCACGAGATGCGCGGAAAGCTGGGGGTGGCGCTCGAACAGGCCGAAGCAGGCGTTGCGCGAGAGCAGGCTGGAAGCCCGCGCATACAACGCCCCCCGCAGCACGGAGGGCGGCACGAGGCGCAGCCGGTCGCGCAGAATCGACGACGTGGCGATCTGATGCCGCAGCCGCGTGAAGCCGGCTCGCGTAGGCGCAATGAGGTAATCCGTCCGGCCGTCACGGCTTTCCCGTTTGACGCTGTCCTGCCGCCCCTTGCCCAGCAGGGTCACGCACTGGTCCGGCTCTATGATCAGGCGGCTGGTATCAACCTCGCTTTCGAAGCCGAGCCGCAAGCTCTTGGCAAAAGCTTCGTGGAACGCCGCTTCACTGACGAGACCCCGCGCCACGATCTCGCAAGGCAGCCCCCATCGGTTGCCCTCGGACGCCGCAGCCAGGCCGATGCGCGTTTCGGGCGAAATGCCGAGGCGGTCCAACACCGGGCGCCAATCGGCGAGTGCGGGAAAGACCTGTTCGGCAACAAGCCGCGGGTTGTGCACGGCAGAACAGGCCGCCCGCGCCCGCCTGGCGTCTCCTTCAGGAGGAAACGCTCCCTCCTCCGGCACTCCGACCGGCTCCCCCAAAGCGTCGCCCCTTCGCCTTGTCCCACTCGCCCGACTGCAACCTTAAATTAACCGCATCGCGACTTGCCAGAAGAAATTCAGGCTTCGGTGAGCGCACCCCGCTTATTCACAGGGATCGGCGCGCGGCAGCGTTTCGTAAGCGGAAACCGCCGTGCCTCGTGACCGTCCTAAGCTGCCGTGGTTATGATGTCTCACCGGGCCGGGAGTGCAGAGATGGCCCAGCGCCTTTCGCCTAGTGGTAAAGCAAAGCACGCCGCGCTCTGCCTGGCAGCGGTGTGCCTCGCCGTCATGGCCCTGCTCAAACCGCTTTACGCTCAGGAGGCAGCCTTGCCTCTGTTCTGGGATCCGCAGGAACGGCTGACGCGGCCCGACCTTTCGGCGGTCAGGCGGCTGCGCTTTCTCACGACGGAGGATTTTCCCCCGTTCAACAGCCTGGACGCGCAAGGCCGGCTTGCCGGCTTCAACATCGACCTTGCCCGCGCGGTCTGCGCCGAACTGAGGATCGCCGTTTGCGACATCCAGGCCGTGCCGTGGAACGACCTGCAACCGGCATTGGAGAGGGGCGACGGAGACGCGATCCTGGCCGGGGTCGCGATCACGGCGCAGTCGCGCCTGGCTTACGCCTTCTCGCGGCCATATCTCCGCTTGCCCGGACGGTTCGTCACCGCCAAGCAGGACACGGCGGAAGAGCCGATTTCCCAAGCGCTGCAAGGTATAAGGGTCGGAGTCGTCGCGGGTTCGGCGCACGAGAAATTCGTGCGCGACAACTTCGGCGGCATTGCCGTCCAAGCCTACCCCGGCGCCACGCAGCTGCTCGAAGACCTACGAGCCGGGCGCATCCGCGCCGCCTTCGGCGACGGCATGCGGCTTTCCTTCTGGCTGAACGGCGAGGACGGCGCCTGCTGCCGCTTCGCGGGCGGTCCCTACTACGCGCCGGACACGTTCGGCGCCGGCCTGGCGATCGCGACGCGGCCGGGCAACGCCGTCTTGGTCGAAGCGTTCAACTATGCCCTGTTCGAAATCGCGGCGAAGAAACAGTTCACCGAGATCAGCCTGCGCTGGTTTCCCGTCAGCTTTTTCTGAGTCCGCGTGTTGATTGACGGCTAAGCGTTGGCTGCCCTATGTGGCAGCCCATAACCGCGCCCTGCGAGCCCCCGTTTCCGGAACAAGAGGCTTGCGCACCGGCGCGCTTTCCGGATTTTCGAGCATGATCGAGCTTACCCCCGACATCACCGCCGCTGCTGCGGCGTCCAAGGCTTGGCCCTTCGAGGAAGCGCGCAAGATCGTTGCGCGCTACCAGGGCAAGGAGTGGCCGCAGACCGTGCTGTTCGAAACCGGCTATGGCCCGTCCGGCCTGCCCCACATCGGCACGTTCGGCGAGGTCGCCCGCACCTCCATGGTGCGCCACGCTTTCCGGGTGCTCACCGGGGATAAAATACCGACAAAGCTGCTCTGCTTTTCCGACGATGTGGACGGCATGCGCAAGGTGCCCGAAAACGTGCCGAACCGCGAGTTGCTGGCCCAGCACCTCGGCAAGCCGCTGACCCGCGTGCCCGACCCGTTCGAACAGTTCGAAAGCTTCGGGCACCACAACAACGCGATGCTGCGCCGCTTCCTCGACACGTTCGGCTTCGATTACGAGTTCGCCTCCGCGCTCGACTACTACACGTCTGGCCGCTTCGACGCAGGCTTGGTGCGGATGCTGGAGCGCTACGACGAGGTGATGGCGGTGATGCTCCCCACCCTGCGCGAGGAGCGCCGCCGCACCTACGCGCCGCTCCTGCCGATCCATCCGGAAACCGGCGTGGTGATGCAGGTGCCGCTGGACGAAGTGCATCCAGACCGCGCAACAATAGTCTGGACCGATCCGGCAAGCGGGAAGCGGTTCGAAACCTCCGTGCTGAAGGGCGGGTGCAAGGCGCAGTGGAAGCCGGACTGGGCGCTGCGCTGGGCCGTGCTCGGCATCGACTACGAGATGTCCGGCAAGGACCACATCGACAACGTGAAGACATCGGGAAAAATCTGCCGCATCCTCGGCGGCACGCCCCCCGAAGGCTTCAACTACGAGCTTTTCCTGGACGAGAACGGCGAGAAGATCTCGAAGTCCAGGGGCAACGGCATCACCATCGACGAATGGCTGGCCTATGCGCCGACGGAAAGCCTCGGCCTCTACATGTTCCAGAAGCCGAAGACGGCCAAGAAGCTCTATTTCGACGTGATCCCGCGCGCCGTGGACGAATACTACGCTTACCTCGCCGCCTATCGCCGGCAGGATGCCAAGGCGCGGCTCGACAACCCGGTCTGGCACATGCATGACGGCGCGCCGCCCCGGATCGACCTGCCCGTGCCGTTTGCGCTGCTGCTCAACCTCGTCAGCGCGTCCAACGCGCATGACAAGGCGGTGCTGTGGGGCTTCATCTCGCGCTACCAGCCGGGCGTGACGCCTGAGACGCATCCCGAACTCGACCGGCTGGCGGGCTTCGCCATCCGCTACTTCGACGACTTCGTGAAGCCGGCAAAGAAGTTCCGGGCGCCAGACACGGTCGAGCGCGAGGCGCTGGAAAAGCTGGAATCGGCGCTGGGCACCCTGCCCGCAGATGCCGACGGCGAGGCTATCCAGAACGCGGCGCTCAACGTCGCGCGGCGGATCGAGCGGTTCCAGGACCCCTCCAAGCAGAGCCCGGAGGGCGGTCCCGGCGTTTCCGTGGCCTTCTTCCAGATGATCTACCAGGTGCTGATCGGCCAGGAGCGCGGGCCCCGTTTCGGCTCCTTCGCCGCGCTTTACGGCACCGCCGAGACGCAGGCGCTCATCCGCGACGCGCTGGAAGGGCGCCTGCCCGTCAAGGAAGTGGCCTGACCAGGCGTTCAGCCTCTACCTGGAATGCCGAGCCAGAAGAACACCCTGCCGGGCCAGAGCGGGTTCTCAAAGTTGAACGTGAAATGCGCGACGCGCCAGCCCCCGGCGTAAAGCGCGGCCAGGATCAGCGCACCCGGCATCGACGCCCGGTCCAATCCCCATCGCGATCGCGCTGCGCCTGCGGGCATGGGCAGGAGATTGGGCAAGAGAAGGAGCGCGAGAAAGCAGTGGATCAGGGCAAGGTGGATGAAGCGCCCCCAGTCCGCGGCAATCAGAAAGGTCGCGGTCAGGCCTGCGAGGGCGATGAATACGGCCATCGGGCGGAGGGGATCGGCCGATAAACGAGGCCGCCGCTCGCGGAGCAGGAGCAGCACCGGAACGGCAGCCAGCGGGATGGCGATGAGATAGCCCAGGATCGCGGGCAGGCCGAGCACCGATTCCACAACCACCTTGACGCTGCCCGAAGCGGAAGCCCCAATGGAGACCAACGCGTTGCGCTCGGCATAGGCGGCGGGAACATGAGCCTGCCAGGCGCCGGCGATGGCATCGGCCTGCGCCGTGCTTCCCTTGAAGGCGACCGTCAGGGCGAGCGCCGCGAGCATGTAAAGGCTGCACGCGGCAGCCGCGCCGAGCATCCATCGCACCGGGAGGGCACGCGCCGACGTGTTGAGCAGAAGCGCTGTGGCAAGCGGAAAATAGAACCACGAGACTTCGTGGATCAGCCCGGCAACGAGATAGATCGCCATCAGGAAGCCCAATGCCGCAGCGGGACGGCTGAACCGTATGGCCGCAAGCGACAGCAGAAACGCGCCGATGATGAAGACATCCCGGCGCCCATAGGCGCCCGCAGGATCGTTCGCGGGAAACAACAGGCCCGCAGGCGACAGGAGAAACAGCAGGCCGGCATAGGAAAAGCGCATGCAGACGAGCGCGACGACGACAACCGCGGTGACAACATAGGCTGCGGCGACAACTATCGTCAGAAACGTGTCGGCCCCTATCACGGGCTGAAGCAGAAAGGCGATCTCCCCCAGCAGGCCGCGGCGGATGAAGCCTCCCTGGTAGCCGATCAGAAGATCGGACCAGACATAGGTGTTCGGAAAGCTGTCCTGGAAGTCGTCCGCCAGGGCAATGAAGAGCGCGGCCGCGAGCAGCGACAGTGTTGCGGCAAGGGCGAGGCGCGGAATCGTCCAGCAGGCCGGCGCAAAGATCGGAGCTGGCGCCGCAAAGCCAGGACCGCCCCCTATATCGAACAGCCCTCGTTCATTCTGCCGCATGCCGTTCCTCTGCACCGCCGGCACGCAGCCGTCCAGCCCGGCGGGGACGCCCGGACTACGAGCGTTTGCGATGGGATGGCTCGGCAAGGCGGAGTTTTAGCAAGCCTGCCTGAAGCGCCGGCAGCGGTTTTCCCGTTCCGGTGGCGGTTACCCGCGGACAGGCGGGGAAGCCAAGCGGGACCGGGGGGCCGGCGCCCCCC
>CAXTCF010000017.1:24492-41047 GCA_964242945.1 uncultured Rhizobiaceae bacterium
TGCCGGAACGTCGAGCCTGCCGCCAGCTTCGCCGAGCAAGGCAGGGACACGAAGCGGCAGCGCGGCATGTTCCGAAGGGACGTTCCCTATTCCGAACCAACCAGTCGAGCTATGTTTAAGGCTGCGGCGCTGGATCGGCACCGGCAGGCACTGCGGGCAAATCCGCGCCTTCGCTCGCGCTGGCTTGCGCCAGGGAGGCAGGCGCTTCGAGCCCGTCGGAGGCGACGAGCGGCGCGGGGGCTGCGGGGCCGGTGCCGAAGATGCCGCGATGCGCGGCCCTGGCTTCCTGCCCGGCCTGCTCGTAGGCGCCGCCCGCGGCAGCTTCCGCATAGCCGCGGCTGACCAGCCACGCCGCCATGTCCTTGCCGCCGAGTTCGCAGAGCGATGCAACCGGCTTCGGCAGGGGCAGCGGCGTCACCACGCATTCCACCGCCCGGCCGCGCATCCAGGCGCGGAAGGCGGCGCGCGCCACCATGCCGCAAGGCCAGGAGCGGCCGTTCTGCCCTTCGCATTGCTGCGCGGGACCGACCAGCCGGATCCCTTCCAGTTCGATCACATGGCCGCCGACTTCGATGCGACCCGCAGCCGTGGCGACCGGGCCGAACAGCAGGGTCCGGCGCGGCAAGCCGGGATCGGGCGCCGCGGGAACCACCGGCGCGGCTTCCTTTGGCGCCAGATCAGCCAGCTGCGAGGGGCCGAGCGGCGGGCGGGGCGGCAGCCGCTGCCAGCCGCTGAAGCGGTCGCGCGGCACCACCTCCGAGTTGCCTGGATCGATGGCGCGCGGGGCCGCGGCGTCGGCTTCAGGCTTCCCGGACGCGGCGGACTGGAGGCGCGGTCCGGTGGAAATCTCGGTGGAGAGGACCGTCCGCCGCGCTTCGAGCAGCCTGCCGCCCGATGCCAAGGCAAGACCCAGCAGCAGAACGCCGGCCGCGCAGAAGCCAAGGGGGACGATGCCGCGCCAGCGGCCAACCCGATCTCGCCGTTCCGCTGTTCCCGCCATTGTTTGCGCCCGACCCCGCTTCGCCGCCCGGGGCTGTCAGCAGAGACCTACTGGCTCGCCCACACAATGCGCGCCATCCAGTCTATGTCGGATGTGGCGATTTCACGGTTGGGGTGCGCGGGATTGAGCGAAAGCAGTTCCACGAGCTTCGGTGTCGAGCGCACCAGCACCTTCGCCATCACCTCGCCGCCGACCGTGCGCACCACCACGCGGTCGCCCTTGCGCAGAGTGGCGTTGGGCTCGACGATCAGCACGTCGCCGTCGCGGTAGAGCGGCAGCATGGAGTCGCCCTGCACCTGGAGGGCATAGGAGCCTTCCTTGGCCTGGGCCGGCAGGTCCACCATCTCCCAGCCCTGGCCGACGGGAAAGCCGGCATCGTCGAAATAGCCGCCGGCGCCCGCCTGGGCAAAGCCCAGCAGCGGCACGCGCGAACTGCGCCCCGCCATCCCGGCGAACGACTTCCGGATCGCCTCCGCCTTGCCTTCCACCAATCCTAGAAACTCGTCCAGCGTGGCGCCGGTCGCCTCCATCACCTTGGCAATGGATTCTGTAGAAGGCCAGCGCGGGCGCCCGTCCGCGCCGAGCCGCTTCGACTTGTTGAAGGCGGTGGAGTCGAGCCCGGCGCGCTTGGCCAGCCCCGACGCAGACAGGTCGTAGCGCTCGGCAAGCGCGTCGATGGCGGCCCAGACCCGATCGTGCGAAAGCATCGGAGCGTTTCACCCAAAGGAAAAAAGTCCTTGAAGTGGTAGGGCCGAACCGCCTTTTTGTCCAGAAGCGGGGAATGTTTTCCCCTTTTGCTTAGAGCCCATCTCATGACTCGGCCGGGTCGGCCCAACGGTTCCTTTCGGCCCTCGCTGCGTTGCCGATGCTCGCCGATGCTGCCGGCATCGACTGCGCTCGGCGCCTTGCGCAGGTCCGAAAATCCCTCGTCGGTCCTCCGCCGCCGAATGATGAAATGGGCTCTTTTTCGATCCGGGCGCTCAGGCCTCCGACAATTGCCCGTCCGGGCGCGGTGCGGCGGCAAACCGCTTGCGCAGGCGGCGGCGAAGCATCAGCGTCCACTGGGTGATCGGCCACAGCATCAGCCGCACGATGTCGTGCTGCGGCACGCCCTTGGCGCCCAAGGCAACGTTGCATGTGCCCGGCACGTAATAGGTGCCGAAGATCACATCCAGGAAAGGAAACACGTTGGCGAGGTTCTTGCCGTGGGCTTCCGGGGTGTCGGCATGGTGCCAGCGGTGGAAGCGCGGCGAGGCGACGACTTTTCGGAATGGACCGTGCCCCCAGTCCACGTCGATGTGGACGTAGAAGTTGTGGAGCCCCACCAGCACGGCCGCGCCGCCCAGCACGCCGGGGGGAAAGCCCAGCCAGGAAAGCAGCAGCGTATAGGAAGTCATCATCACCAGCGGCTCGAAGATGTGCACGCGGTAGGTCGTCATTCCGGTCATGTCGGGATCGGAATGATGCACGGCATGCACCGGCCAGAGCCAGCGCATATGCATGACGCGATGGTTCCAGTAGTTCGCGAGATCGTACATCACGACGGCCAGGGGAACGAGCACCCAAGGGGACACGCCGGTCCAGAAGCCCGTGTCGATCTTGGGAATGCCGAGCGCGTCATAAGCCGCCTGGAGCCCGTCCGCGAGCAGCGACACATAAGGACCGAACAGGAGGTTGAGGTCCAGAATGGCGAGCGTCGCAAGCACGCTTCTGACCTTTCCAGCCGGCCAGACGAAGCGAAAGCCGCGCCGCACGAAATCAAGCAGAATCAGCAGGATGGAAAGCGCCATCGCGAGCTGAAATCCCTGTGCGCCCAAGGCGCGGGCGGCGGTCAGTTCCAGCAGCGTCCAGACGCGCGCAAGAAAGTCCATCGCTTTTCGCCCCCGCCAGCGACCGCTGCCGCCCTCCGGCGGCGGCTGCGGCGGAGGGTAGAGCCCCGACGCTTAACAGGGGGATAAGGCAGCGCTCAAGCAGCCGCCTTTTCCCGGCTGCCGCCGGCGGAACCGAAGCGGCCGTGGAAGGTCTCGCCTTTCGCCGCCATCGTGTGGAGCAGCTTCGGCGCCTTGAACTGCTTGCCGAACTTCTTCTCCAGCCTTGCGCTGAGCTTCAGGAACTCAGCCATCCCCATGCCGTCGATCAGAGAAAGCGCTCCGCCGGAATAAGGTGCGAAGCCGAAGGCGAGGATGGAGCCGACATCCGCCTCGCGCGGGTCGGATACGATGCCTTCCTCGAACGCGCGGGCTGCCTCAAGCGCGACCGTCACGAGGAAGCGGCTTTTCAGTTCGGCCACGTCCACCTTCTCCGGCGCAAGCTGCGGGTAAAGGTCTTTCAGGCCCGGCCACAGCTTCTTCTTCGCCGGCTTGGCGGGATAATCGTAAAACCCTTTGCCGTTCTTGCGGCCCAGCCGGCCGTGCTCATCGACCATGCGGTCGATCAGGCGCATCTGGTTCTTGTCCACGGCCTTGTCGCCGAGGTCGCGCACGGTCTGATGAAAGATCTTCTGGGCGAGGTCGATCGCCGTCTCGTCGGTCAGAGCCAGCGGCCCGACCGGCATGCCCGCCATGCGCGCCGCGTTCTCGATCATCGGCGCCGGCACGCCCGCGATCAGCATGTCGTAGGCTTCGGCCATGTAGCGCAGCACGCAGCGGTTGACGAAGAAGCCGCGCGTGTCGTTGACCACGATCGGCGTCTTCCTGATCGCGCGGACATAGTCGAAGGCGAGGCTAAGCGCCCGGTCGCCCGTTTCTTCGCCGATGATGATCTCGACTAAAAGCATCTTGTCCACCGGCGAGAAGAAATGCAGGCCGATGAAGTTTTCCGGCCTGGAAAAATTCTTCGCCACCGACGTGATGGGGATGGTGGAGGTGTTGGAGGCGAACACCGCCTCCCCGCTTAAAACCGCCCCGGCCTTGGCGATCGCCTCCGCCTTGACGGTGGAGTCCTCGAACACCGCTTCGATCACGAGGTCGCAGCCGGCAAGCTCATTCGCATCATCGGTCGGCGTGATCAGCCCCAGCAGCTTTTCCTTGTCTTCCGCCTTCGCCCGGCCCTTCTTGATCTCGCCCGCGATCAGCCCTTCGGAATGCGCCTTGCCCTTTTCGGCGGCGGCTTGGTCCCGATCCACCAGCACTGTCGCGATGCCGGCCTTGGCCGTGACATAGGCGATGCCCGCCCCCATGAAGCCGGCGCCCAGCACGCCGACCTTGCTGAACACGGTCGGCGGAAATTGCTGGGGCCGGCGCGCGCCCTTGTTCAGTTCCTGAAGCGAAACGAACAGCGACCGCACCATGGCCGCGGCTTCCTTGGTTTGCAGGATATGCGTGAACCAGCGCAGCTCGACCTTCAGCGCGAGGTCGATCGGCAGCAGCAGGCCTTCATAAACGGCCTTCAGGATCGCCGCCGCCGCGGGGTAGTTGCCATAGGTTTCGCGCTTGAGGATCGCGGCGGCCGGCGGCCAGAGGTTCGCTCCGGCCGCGGAATAAACGGGGCCGCCCGGCAGCTTAAAACCTTTCTCGTCCCAGGGCGCGACCGGCTTCAGCCCATCGCGGATCATCGCCTTCGCCGTTTCGATCAGTTCATCCTGCGGCACAACCGCATGGACCAGGTTCATGCCCTTGGCCTTGGCCGGCGTCAGCGTCTTGCCTGAAGTCAGCATCTCCAAAGCGGCCTGCGTGTCGCAAAGCCGCGCCACGCGCTGCGTGCCGCCGGCGCCGGGGAAGATGCCGACCTTGACTTCGGGCAGCGCCAGCTTGGTGGCTTCCGCATTGGAAGCCACGCGCCCGTGGCAGGCCAGAGCCAGTTCGAAGGCGCCGCCCATCGCCGTGCCGCCGATCGCCGCCACCCAGGGTTTGCCTGATGTCTCGATGCGCCGGAACAGCGCCGACATGCGCCCGGCATTGTCGAACAGCGCCTGCGCCGCCCCTTCCGGGTTTTTCTCGCGCTCGGCCTCGAACAGCGCCATCATCCTTTGCAGCATGTTCAGGTCGGCGCCGGCGGAAAAGTCCTTCTTGCCCGACGTGATCACGACGCCCTTCACCGCAGCATCCCCTGCGGTCTGCGCCCGGATCGCCTCCAACTCGTCCAGCACGCTTTCCGTGAAGACGTTCATGGAGCGGCCCGGCATGTCCCATGTCACCAGCACGATGCCGTCGGCGTCGGTTTCGAGCGTGAAGTTGGTGTCGGACATCGAAGGGCTCCCGTCTCGCTGCCTCAGTGCAACGCCTGCGCGCCTAGCCATACAATGCCTTGGGCGGGCGATCGAAGAGAAAAGCGCAAGGTGCGGGAAAGGGTGGAGCGAATGCACACGACATGCGTTCGGCGCTTGAACGATCCTGCCTTGTTTCCGCGCCAACACAAGGATGCCGCGCCGATGCCTCTTGCCTCCCCCGTCCGCTACACGCCAGACGTCGAGGAAATCCAGCCGGACGAGGCCAAGACCATCCAGGGCTTGAACCAAGCCTTCGACGAAATCCTGGAAACCGTGGCGGAGGACACCGGCCACGCCGTGCGCTCCGTGCACGCCAAGGCGCATGCCATCCTGGAAGGCGTGCTGAAGGTGGACGACAACCTGGCCCCGGAACTCAGGCAGGGCCTGTTCGCCAAGCCGGGCGAGCACAAGGTCTACCTGCGCATTTCCACCAATGCCGGCGACGTGCTGACCGATGCGATCTCGCTGCCCCGCGGGGTAGCGATCAAGGTGCTGGACGTGGAAGGCGAGCGCCTGCCCGGCGCGGAAGGCAGGACGCAGGATTTCGTGATGGTCAACGGCCCGGTGTTCCAGACCAAAACCGCCGACAAGTTTTTGGGGAACCTCAAGCTGCTGGCCAAGACCACCGACCAGGCCGAAGGCGCCAAGGCAGCGCTTTCCACCGTCCTGCGCGGCGTCAACACCGCGCTTTCCGCCGTCGGCATCGAGAGCACAAAGATCCAGTCGCTCGGCGGGGCGCCGAACGTCGATCCGCTGGGCGAAACCTACTACAGCATCACGCCGTTCCGCTATGGCGACTTTATCGCCAAGTTCAGCATCGCACCCGCCTCGCCCGACCTGCAGAAGCTTACCGGCACGGAGATCGACGCTTCGGAGAACCCCGATGCGATCCGCGACACCTTGCAGCACGAGATGCAGAGCATCGCCGGCGTTTGGGATTTCCGCGTGCAGCTTTGCCGCGACCTGAAAAGGCAGCCGGTGGAAGACCCGACAGTGGAGTGGAAGGAAGAGGATTCAGCCCCGGTGAAGGTCGGCACGATCACGGTCGGCACCCAGGACAGCTGGGATCCCGCGCGCGTGAAACAAGTCGATGAGGAGATGCGCTTCAGCATCTGGACGGGGCTGGCCGCGCACCAGCCGCTCGGCAACATCAACCGCGCGCGCAACGAACCCTACCGCCACTCCTCTTCTTTCCGCGAGCGCTTCAACCGCTGCCCGATCCACGAGCCGTCCGGCCCCAGCGCCTGATCCTCGTTTCCGCAATTCTCCAAGCAGCCAGGAATCTTCCATGCTCCAAGCCTACGGCTATGCCGCCAAGCACTCCTTCTCGCGCCTGAAGCCCATGGCCTTCGAGTGCGCGGAGGCGGGCGCCGACGAGGTGCAGATCGACATCCTCTTCTGCGGCGTCTGCCACTCCGACATCCACCAGTGCGAGAACGACTGGGGCAACACGGTCTATCCCTGCCTGCCCGGCCACGAGATCGTCGGGCGCGTGGCGGCGGTCGGCTCAGGCGTGACGAAGCATGCTGTGGGCGATCTCGTGGGCGTCGGCTGCATGATCGATAGCTGCCGCTCCTGCGAGGCCTGCCAGAGCGGCGAGGAGCAGTTCTGCGAGGGGCCGAACAGCTGGCTCGCCACCTATAACGGCCCGATGAAGCCGAAAGCCAAGACCAAGACCGGCGAGAACATGTACGGCCGCGACAACACCTATGGGGGCTACTCCAACGTGATCGTGGTCAAGGAGCACTTCGTCCTCAAGATCCCGGAGTCGTTGCCGATCCAGGCCGCGGCACCCATCCTGTGCGCCGGCGTCACCACCTATTCGCCGCTCAAGCACTGGGGCGTGAAGGCCGGAGCCAAGGTCGGCATCGTGGGCCTCGGCGGGCTCGGCGACATGGCGGTGAAGCTGGCCAAGGCGATGGGCGCCACCGTGACCGTCTTCACCACCACGAAGGAGAAGGTGGTGGAGGCCGGGAGCCTCGGCGTTCAAGGCGTCCTGGAGAGCGACAGGCAAGCCTACCAGGCGCTGGAGAACACCTTCGACTTCATCCTTTCCACCATCCCGGAGAAGCACAAGGTCGATCCCTTCGTGCCGCTCCTGAAGCGCGACGGCACCTACTGCTGCGTCGGCGCGCTGGCGCCCATCCCGGGCTACAACAACCAGCAGCTCATCATGGGCCGCAAGCGGCTGGCCGGCTCGCTGATCGGCTCGATCGCGGAAACGCAGGAGGTGCTCGACTTCTGCGCCGAGCACGGCATCGCGCCCGACGTGCAGGTGATCCCGATTCAGGATGTGAACGACGCCTACAAGAAGGTAAAGGAAGGCGAGGTGCGCTTCCGCTATGTGATCGACAGCGCCAGCCTCAAGCAGGAGATGGCGGAAGCCTGACGCTTCCGCTTAGCATACTCGAAATTCAAGAAGGCACCCCATGGCTGCAAATGATCCCGTCTGGTTTATCACGGGCTGCTCCACCGGCTTCGGCTACGAACTCGCCAAACTCGTGCTCGCGCGCGGCTGGCGGCTTGTCGCCACCGCGCGGGATGCCTCCAAGCTGAACGAGCTTGTTGCCGGTGCCGGAGACCGGACCTTGGCGCTCGGCCTCGACGTGACGTCGCAAAAGGAAATCGATGCTGCCGTTGCAGCGGCGCTCGAAAAATTCGGCTCGATCGACGTGCTCGTCAACAATGCCGGCTACGGCTACCAGTCCTCCGTCGAGGAGGGCGACGACGCCGAGATCAGGGCGCAGTTCGAAGCCAACGTCTTCGGCCTGTTCGCGCTGACACGCGCCGTGCTGCCCGGCATGCGCGAGCATGGAAGCGGCCACATCATCAGCATCAGTTCGGTGGCAGGCTTCGTCGGCTTTGCCAGTTCCGGCTATTATGCCGCCAGCAAGCACGCGGTGGAGGGCTGGTCGGATGCGCTGGCGGCCGAGGTCGGCCCGCTTGGACTCAAGGTGACATGCGTGGAGCCCGGCCCGTTCCGCACGGATTGGGCCGGCCGCTCGCTCAAGCAGACGCCAAGCCGCATCGCCGCCTATGCGCAGACGGCTGCGGCGCGCATGCGGGGCACGTCGGAGCTGAGCGGCACGCAGGCCGGCGACCCCGTGCGCGCCGCGCAGGCCATGATCGACATCACGCAGAACCCGAATCCGCCGCGCCATCTGGTGTTGGGCAAATGGGGGTATGACGCGGTGACGAAGCGCCTGAAGGAGGAACTTGCCGAGATCGAAGCTTGGCGCGACACAAGCCTCGGCGCCGACTTCCCCGCCGGCGAAGGCTGACACGATGTGCGGCTGATCAGTCCGAGTTGTCCCTGCGCCGGCGCCATTTGTCATGCCGGCGGGGAACAGCGATCTCATGCGGCTCCCCTCTCCAAACGCAAGCAACCTTCCTCCGCGCAACCGAACCACATGATAGGATTGCGCAGTGATGCGGTTTCCGATTGATCGCTTGGGAACGAGCAGCCGCCTTTGCCGAATACGCCACGCTGCACTCAGCAACGATGACGCTGCCGCTTCGTGCCCCTGCCTTGTTCGACAAGGCTGGCGGAAACCTCAAAAGTCAAACCAAGGCAATCAACCGGACTTTGTACGAGACGGCTATCGAGGCAATCATCTGCGAATCGTATGATTGCCTCGATCTACAGCCGGTTTGGCAGCCGCAAACCCAGCCTTTCAGTTCCGTCGGTGCGTCGCGTCCTACCGCCCTCGTTGGGCGCATCGCGGCCCGCCCGGCAAGCTTGCAGCGGCGCTGTCCGTCAGGTCGGCTCGGCGGGGGCCGGCGGCGAGCTTGCTGGGGCGCTGCCATCGGCAGGGGGCTGCTGTTCCGGCAGGGCGCCAGGCGGGATCACCGGCGTCTTGCCCTCGGCCGGCGGGGTTTCCTGGATCTGCGTGTCGCCGGTTTTCGGCGGCTGAAGCACGCCGTTGCACTTGTCGAGTTGGGTTGAAAGGTTATCGTCCGCGGCAGGCGGAACCGGGTTCTGCGCGGCATCGCCTTCAGGTGCCGGGGCGGCTTGGCAGTCCTGCGTGGTAACGCCGGGCTCGGCTTGCGGCGCCTGGGTTTGAGCACTTGCTATCGCGTGCCAACCCAAAAGGCAGGCGCCGGCGGCAAGGGGAAGCAGAAGGGAGCGCATGGAGTTTCCTTCGATGCCGGAGTGCGTTTGGGGTTCCGGTTTGCGCATTAAGCGGCAGGCCGGGCGGATCGTTCCCGCGCCGTTCCGCCGCTGTGCGCATGCGACGGCTTGCTCAAGAAAAATCGCATCCGATCCACAAAGGCAGCGCATGGACCGGCGATCTGGTTTAAGGACGGCTTTCTCCGGTGCTCCCGTCGCCGCCAGTCTTCTCCCGACATTCCATGACCCTCCCCGAAACTTCCTCCGGTCCCGACGACCGCTTCGCCGCGTTCCGCCACGGCGCTTTCCTGCGCTACTGGCTTTCCCGCTTCTTCGGCACCTTCTCCACGGAGATCGTGTCGGTGGCCGTAGGCTGGCAGGTCTATAACCTCACCGGCAGCCAGTTCGATCTCGGCCTGATCGGGCTGGTGCAGTTCCTTCCTTCCCTGTTGTTGGTGCTGATCACCGGCGTCACGGCCGACCGCTTCGGCCGTCGCCTGATCATGGGTTTGGCCGTGCTGCTGGAGGCGGTCTGTGCGGCAACGCTGCTGCTGTTCACTTGGGCTGGGCTGACCAGCGCCCTGCCGATCTTCGGCGTGCTGCTCGCCTTCGGGGTGGCGCGCGCCTTCTTCGGGCCGGCTTCCGCCTCGCTGGTCGCCAACCTTGTTCCCGCTGAAGACTTCGCCAACGCGGTGGCCTGGAATTCTTCCGCCTGGCAGACCGCAACCATCGTCGGGCCAGTCGCCGGGGGCCTGCTCTACGGCCTTTCAGCCGATGCCGCCTACGGCACCGCGACCGTGCTGATGCTGACGGCTGCGGCTCTCGTCTTTTCCATCCCTAAGCCGCCCCAGATGGCGGGGGCTGGCGAAAAGCCGACGCTGGAAACGCTGCTGGCCGGCTTCCGCTACATCTGGAAGGAAAAGATCGTGCTCGGCGCGATCTCGCTCGACCTGTTCGCCGTACTGCTTTCCGGCGCGGTGATGCTGCTCCCCGTCTATGCCAAGGACATCCTGGCGGTCGGTCCGTGGGGCCTGGGCCTGTTGCGCGCCGCGCCCGGCATCGGCGCGATCCTGGTTGCCGTCTGGCTCGCCGGCCACCCGATCCGCGACCATGCCGGCACTGTTCTGCTGATCTTCGTCGCCCTGTTCGGCGTCGTCACCATCGTCTTCGGCGTTTCCACGATCACCTGGCTGTCGATCCTCGCGCTCGCGCTGCTCGGCGCGACCGACATGGTGAGCGTCTATGTCCGTGAAACCGTGATCCAGCTCTGGACGCCGGACGCGGTGCGCGGGCGCGTCAACGCCGTCAACTCGGTGTTCGTCGGCGCCTCCAACGAGCTCGGCGCCTTCCGCGCCGGCACGATGGCGGCGCTGATCGGCACAGTGCCCGCCGTGGTATTCGGCGGCGTCGGCGCCATCGCGGTCGCCGGCATCTGGGCCTATGCGTTTCCGGCCCTGCGCAACGTCAGGCGTCTCGACGGGCGTACCTGATCGGCGTCTCGCCCCGCTCGGTGCGGCCGAATACGAGTTGCAGGAACTCCCCCAGCCAGTTCTTCAGGTGGATGTCCCAGATCAAGCGCCCGCCCAGGTGGTCGCGGCCCGCTTGCGCGCCCGGCAGGCCGAAGCGGTGGGCGCCGCCGACCACCCAGCGCTGCATCATCACGCGCGTGAGTTCCGCGTGGAACTGCACGCCCCAGGCGTTGTCGCCGAAGCGGAAGGCCTGGTTCGGATAGGTCGGCCCGCTGGCGAGCAGCGTGGCGCCCGAAGGCAGCGAAAAGCCTTCGCGGTGGAAGTGATAGACCATCTCCGGCCAGCGCGGCAGCAGCGCCTTGCCTTGTTCGGTCGCTTCCAGCGGGTACCAGCCGATCTCGACCAGCCCTTCGCCGTGGCCTTCGACGGTGCCGCCGAGATGGTTGGACAGCATCTGCGCGCCGAGGCAGATGCCGAGCAGCGGCCGGTTTTCAGCTAGCGGCACGGCCAGCCAGTCGGTTTCGCGGCGGATGAACTCGTCCGCGTCGTTGGCGCTCATCGGCCCGCCGAACACCACCGCGCCCGCGTGTTGTTCCAGCGTTTCCGGTAGAAAATCGCCAAGCGGCGGGCGGCGGATGTCGAGGTCAAAGCCCGCCTCCAGGAGCATGTGCCCGACGCGGCCGGCGCTGGAGCGCTCGCCGTGCAGCACGACCAGCACGCGCGGGCGTTCGGGCTGCGCATTGCTTCGTCGGGGCGGCATCGGCGTTTTCAGCCTTGGTTCTGCACCGCGCGGGCGGCGGCATCGGCGCGGCGGCGCGCTTCCACGCGGTCGCGCCCGTCGATGCCAAGCAGATCCGCCACGCGCCAAAGCGTATGGTCTTCCAGTTCGTGCATCGCACCGTCGGCGAAGACCAGCGCCCAAAGCTGGCCGACGAATTCGATCCGCTGATCCAGGCTCCAGTGCCGCATCAGCACGCTGGTGAAGCCGTGCAGGTCAACGGCTTCGGCTTCCGCCTGCTCGCCGGCGGTCAAGAGCGTGTCGAGTTCGTCGTCGTCGAGGCCGTAGGCGTCGCGCAGCAGCGTGCGCAGCTTGGCCTGCTCCGTTTCGGCGCGCACGCCGTCGGCGTCCATCAGGTGGAACAGGAGGGCGGCGGCAGCCACCCGCGGGTCGTCGGCGGTGCTGCCCGCCTGCCCTGGGCCCGTCAGCGTGGCAAGCAGGGAACGCAGTCCTTTGAGCATGGGACTGCCTTCAGAACAGCCGGAAGCGGCGCTGCGGCTCGGCAACGGCATTGCGGCCGTCAACGCCCGGATCGTCCGGCATCGGGTTCTCGTCCCCGTCGTCCTGCGGGGCGTCAAGCCCGGACAAAGCCGGCCGGCTCGTGGCGCCGTTCCCATCCATGCGGCCGGGTGGGAGAACCGTCGGCCCGTCGGCATCCGGCGCCGGCGATGCCGGGACCGTGCCAGCGTCCATCGGCTCAACCGCCGCATCCGTGTAGGCAACCTGCTTTGCCGGCACCGACGCCGGTGGGAGGGCGGACGTGTCCTCGACCTCCTCGGCCTCACCCAGCCGGTTCAAGCGCTCCACCGGCACGCGCCATTCAAACGCGTCGAGTTTGCCCGTGACAGGCGAGAACGGCGCCCATTCTTCCGACACAAAGCCGTCCGCCACCCAGACGGGGTCGCGCGGCGCACGCACGGCGCGGGAAAGGTACTGGCGCATGCGCCCTTCGTTGCCCCCATCGGCTTCCTCGATGTCGGCGAGCAGGAGATACGTACTCTCGCGAGGCGCCATGCGAAGCGCCAGCTGAGCCGCCTCGCGAGCCTCGGAAAACTCCCCCGCCGCCAACGCCGCCCGCCCTACCGCAAGCGAAGCTTCCGCGTTGTTCTGCTTGATTGCCTGAAGCTTCCGGGCGCGCCCCAGGCGGTCATGCGTCGAGTCGCCCGGCCGCGCGTTGACGTAGAGGTCGGCGATCTGCGGATGCGCTTCGCGCTTCCACACGGCTTCCAGAAGCTTCGCGCCCTTGCGCAGGTCGCCCAAGCGGAACAGCGCGCGCGCCGCGGCAAGGGCTGCCGGCACGAAGTCCGGCCGGATCCGGTTGGCTTCCAGCGCAGCACTCCGGGCAGCAGCCGGGTCGGTGTCCAGCACCGCAATCGATTTCGCCGTGAGCAGCACCGCGCGCTCGCGCGTCTGCGCGTCCTTGTCTTCCTTGCGGACGGGCTTGCGCGCCTCGATCAGCTTCAGCGCGCCGTCCCAGTCCCCGCGCAGCGTCCGTTCCTCCAGCGTGGCGCCGGCGGCCCAGCCAAGCTGCGGCGCCAGCTCGGCCGCGCGGCCGGCATAGTGGCGGGCCGCGGAGCGGTCGCCTGAGCGCTCGGCTTCCAGGTAAAGCCCGCGCAGGCCGAGCAGGCGCGTTTCCGGATCGCCCACCATCGCATCGAATTTTTTCCGTGCGGCGTCGAAGTCGCCTTCCATCAGCGCGGTCTGCGCTTCCAGGATGTGCAGCAGCGGTTCCTGGTCGGCCCGGATCAGCTTCTGCGCCTCCGCATTCTTGCGCCGCGCCAGGGCGACATCGCCGGAGCCCGCCGCGATCAGGCCGGTGGACAGCGCCTGGTAGCCGCGGTCGCGACGCCGCGCGCGGAAGAAGCGCGACACCGCATGCGGGCTGTTCCAGATTCCCTTCACCAGCCACCACGCGATCAACACCGCGGCTACGACAGCGATCACCGCCGTTGCAGCCACCACGAGGCTCAACTGATACCGGTAGCCTTCGAAGGTGACGACCATGTCGCCGGGCCGGTCGGCCAGCCAGGCGAGACCAAGACCGATCAGCAGGACGACGGCGAGGTAAACGAGGATGCGGATCATCTTTTTGCCTTATGCCGCCTTGGACGCGTTGGTGATCGCCTGGTTGACTAGGCTTTCGGCAGCCAGCCGCGCGCGCGCCTTTTCGGCAAAATCCGCCGCCGCCTGCTTCGCGGCATCCGGCAGCGTGTCGTATTCGGCAAGCGCCTTGCCGAGGTCGCCGGCTTCCATCGCGGCCTGGATTCGTCCGACGGTCGCCGGCATGCTTGTGCCCTCCACCGCGCCGATCGGCCGAACGGAAACGAGGCTGCCCGCCCCCGACATCAGGCGCCCCATGATCCCTTGGTCGGCATCGGGCGGATTGGCGCTGGCCAGAACGGCGTCAACCCTGCTGTTCCAATCGGCAAGCAGCGTCTCGCGCGTCGGCACGCCGCTTTCCGCATAGGGCTGCAACTGCTTGATCTCCGGGGCGTCCGGCGCCAGCGTGCCCAGCGTGGCGAGTTCGGCGGTGAAGGGCGCGCCGCGATCAGCGGCTTCCTTCAGTGCGGAAGCGGCGAGCGCCAGCGCCACGCGCGGCTGCGCCCCAAGCGTTTCCATCTGCTTTTGCAGTTCGCTTAAGGATGTGCTCAGGCTGGATACGCTGCCCTGCACGCCCGAAAAGTTCTGCTCCAGGGCGCCGATGCGCGCCGCCGCATCCTTGACGGCGGTCTCATTGTTCTGCGCGAGCGTCTCGGCAGCCGAGACTTTTCCGGAAAGCGCGGCAAGCTGGTCGGTGGAAGCCGTGCCGTCCAGCCCGGCGAGCTTCTGCTCCGCCGCAGCCACCCGCGCTTCCAGTTCGGGCGGCACGGCAGCCGTTCCGCTCCCCGCCGATTTCAACTGCGCCACGTCCGCCTTCAGCGCGTCCACGGCGGAGCGGAGCGCCGGGTCCGCCGCCGCAGTTGTGCCGGTCCCCGCCTCCTTCAGCGATGCGATCTGCGTCTTCAACCCGTCGATCTCGGACTGAAAAGCTTGGGTGTTCCCGCCGCCTGTTTGTCCTCCCGCGCCAATCGACGGGAGAAACCCGAAATACTGCAAGAGCCCGGCAAGCAGCAGCGCCGCGACGCCGCCGAGCAGTCCGGCTGCAAACAAGCCGCTCCCGCCGCGCCTGGCCGGCTCGCGGGCAGCGGATGCAGCATAATCCGGCGCCCGCTCCAACGACGGCTCTCCGGCAAGCGGCGACACAACCGGCGTGGCGGCAATGCCGGGGCCTTCCATCTCGGCGGCGTCCGAAGAAGCCGGCGTGGTGACCGGATCGGACGAAGTGTCCTCGTTGCGCCGGACTTCGTCCGGAAGGGTCGGCGCCAACTCGCTGGAAAAGCGGAAGGAGTCTGCGGCTTCCGGCGTTTCGGGTGCGGCTTCTCCATTTCCGGTTGCCGCGGCGTCTTCGGCGACTGGCGCAAAGGCGGCGCTCTGCGCAGGCGGCTCCTCCAGCGCGGCGTTTTCGCCCGGCGTCAGCGCATCGGGTGAAGTGACATCATCCGGCTCCGGCAGACCGTCCGGCGCAGTCTGCACCGGCGTTGCCGGCGGTTCGGCAAGCGCTTTCTCTTCCTCGGAAGAGGACGGCATCAGCCCGGAAACGGGTTCGGATTCGATCGAAGCAAATTCTGGCGCTCTGCTCTCCCCGGCTTCCGTCCCCGTGTCATTCCCGGAGACGCTTTCGAAGAGGACGCTCTCGGTGGCAGGTTCTTGCAGCCTAGCGCTCTCACTGGGGGTCTGTGCGTCAGGCGCCAGGAACGCAGCAGGCTCCGGCGAAACGACGGACTCGGTCTCTGCCGGCGTGGCAGGCGGTTCGGCAAGCGCCTGCTCCTCTTCAAGTGAGGATAGCGGCGGCTCGGACATCGGTTCGGCAGGGATCGGAGCGGCATCGTCCGGCGGCGTCAATGACTCGGAGGCTGCGAACTCGGCCGGTGCGTCCGCGGCTGCCGGCTCGCTTGGCTGCGCCGCATTCCCGGAAAGGACGTCTGCCGTCGTCGGCTCGGATTTGCTCCCGCCCCGCGTTCTCGGCGTCCTGGCCATGCGTCGATCCTCAAAGCTGGGGAAAGAAGAAGTCCCGTTTGCAGCGCAAGTGCTTTCCCTATCACACCCGCAAAGGCTGAAAAGAGGCAGCGCCCCTCCTCCGCCCGGCTAAGGATACCCAGCAGGATTTGCCGGGCGGTCCAACAACGCGAACAGGGCATCTTCGTTCGGCTCGGCAGCGGCAAAGCCGCGTCCTCCCTCCGGAAGGGCGGAAAGGATGCGCGGCGAAAGCGTCAACGCGACCGCGCCCTTGAGGAAAGGCCGGGCAGCGGGGTCTTCCAGCAGGTGGCCATAAGCCTGCGCAGCCAGAGCGGAGTAAAGCAGCACGGCATGCACCGGCGCAACTCCCAGGGCCTCCCCCAGACGCTCCGGCGGGTGGGAAATCGCGGCCGTGTCGTAGGTTTCCACGGGGAACACGGAAACGCCGCCGGCAGTCAGCGCCGCCTCGAAGTCCGGCCGGCGCACCCGTCCGCAGAGGTAAAGCAGGGATCGGATTTTTGGACGGGACAGCACGGCGCCTATCAGCGCCGCGGCGTCGCCGCCGGCTTCATCGACGTTTGCGAAGCCGGCCTTCCGCGCGGCCGAACCCGTGCGCGCACCAACCGCGAAGAAGGGAACCTTCCCGGCCGCTTTCAGCAGAGCAGGGTCGGCCCAGCGCAGCGCATGCGCGCTGGTGGCGGCCACGGCTTCAAACGTTCTTCCCTCAGGCAAGACTCCTGGCAAAGGCTGCGTTTCGCAGAGCGGCAGCACCACGGGCGCGAAGCCGGCTGCGCCGAGGCGGCGGGCGGTGGCGGAGGCCCCCGGCTCCGGCCGCGTCACCAGCACGCGCCAGGCGTCGCCTCGACTCAACTCCACGCCTCGAAGAACTGTGTTCCTGCCTTGCTGCGCAGGGTTTGGCCTGCTTTTCTGCCGA
>CAXTCF010000018.1:0-3453 GCA_964242945.1 uncultured Rhizobiaceae bacterium
CCCCCCCCCCCCCCCCCCCCCCCCCCCCCCCCCCCCCCCCCCCCCCCCCCCCACGACCGGAAACTGGTTCCTGCCCGTGTTCGGCCTCATCCTTGCGGGCGGCCTGATCTATATCGGCTATGCGCTGAGCCAGGACCTTGCCAGCGCCGTCGCGGTGCCCTGGATCCTGCTCGGCCTGGCGCTGCTGATCGCGCTCGGCTTCGAGTTCGTGAACGGCTTCCACGACACCGCCAACGCGGTGGCGACGGTGATCTACACCCGCTCGATGCCGGCCGAAGTCGCCGTGATCTGGTCGGGCTTCTTCAACTTCCTCGGCGTGCTCACTTCATCGGGCGCGGTGGCGTTCGGCATCATCTCGCTCCTGCCGGTCGAACTGATCCTCCAGGTCAGTTCCAGCGCGGGGCTTGCGATGGTGTTCGCGCTGCTGATGGCGGCGATCATCTGGAATCTCGGCACCTGGTACCTTGGCCTGCCGTCCTCGTCCTCGCACACGCTGATCGGCTCCATCATCGGCGTCGGCCTCGCCAACCAGTTTCTCGCCCCCGTGGGCACCGCCACAAGCGGCGTGGATTGGGGCCAGGCGAAGAACATCGGCCTGTCGCTGCTGATTTCGCCGCTGATCGGCTTCTGCGCCGCCGGCGGGCTTCTTCTGGCGATGAAGCTGGTGGTCAGGAACAGGGAACTCTACGTGGAGCCGAAGACCAACGCGCCGCCCCCGCTGTGGATCCGCAGCCTGCTGATCTTCACCTGCACCGGCGTGTCCTTCGCTCATGGCTCCAACGACGGGCAGAAGGGCATGGGCCTCATCATGCTGATCCTGATCGGCGTGGTGCCGACGGCGTTTGCGCTCAACCGCACGCCTGACGTGAACTATCTCGAAGCCTACAAGTCGGCTGCCACCCAGGTCGAAACCGTGCTCGGCAAATACGTCAAGCCTGGCGTTGCGGCAGGCGACGCGCAGGCAGTGGTCGGCGAAGCGGTGCGCACCAAGACGTGGAAGGACGAGACCACGCCGGCCCTCCAAAAATTCATCCACGACACCACCGTGATGGTGGCGCCCTACAACTCCGTGGAAACCCTGCCGACCAACCTCGTCGGCAACGCCCGCAACAACATCTACCTGATCGGCGAGGCGCTGAAGCTGATCGACAAGAAGAAGCTCCTGGCCGTGAGCCCGGAAGATCTGACGGTCGTGTCCAGCTATCATCGGGCCGTGGACAACGCGACCAAGTTCATCCCGCTCTGGGTCAAGGTCGCGGTGGCGCTGGCATTGGGCCTGGGCACCATGGTCGGCTGGAAGCGCATCGTGATCACAGTGGGCGAGAAGATCGGCAAGACGCACCTGACCTACGGCCAGGGCGCGGCGGCCGAACTGGTGGCGATGGGCACGATCGCTTCGGCCGACTATCTCGGCCTGCCGGTTTCCACCACGCACGTGCTTTCGTCGGGCGTGGCGGGAACAATGGCCGCCAACGGCTCCGGGCTGCAATGGGCGACGGTGCGCAACATGCTGATGGCCTGGGTGCTGACGCTGCCCGCTTCGATCGCGCTCGCCTTCACGCTGTTCGTCATCTTCCGCCAGGTCTTCTGAGCCCGCCGATGCTCTTCCCAAATGCGGCGCGGCGTACGGTGGTACGCCGCGTTCCCGTTTCCACGGGTCATTTCGAATGCTTGACCCATCGCGCCCAGCGCTCTTGGCGGCGGTCGAACAAGACCATGCGCCAGGCCTCGTCTGGGCCTTCCGCACGCTTCCGGGCGTGGCGCCGGCACCCCTCGGGCCGGAAGACGTCGGCTCGGCGTTAAAGGGCGGCAGCGGATGGGTCTGGCTGCATGTGGACCTTGTCGATCAGCGCGCGCATAGGTGGATCGGGCAGGCGCATCATCGTCGGCAACGACAACAACCTGCCCTTTGCCGCCGGGCGGCAGGTGAACAAGGCCGACGACACGGAGTTCGTGGTGCTCGACGTGCCGGAACTGCTGTCGGCGAAGTAGAGGCTCCGCGCGGCTGGCGGCCCCGATTTAAACCAGCAGCGGCTGGACTGCGGAGGCCGCTAGCCCCGCGATCAGCACGTGGACGGGGTTCCTGTTGTGGACGCGATCGGGCTGGAAGTACCTGGTGTCGCCGGGATCGGCTGTTTCAGGGATCGCGTCCACGTCGAGAAGCGCGTCGGCGCCGAGCTCGCCGCGCCAGTTCGCGCGGAGCATCCTGTTGAGTTTCGCGCGCTCGCTTTGCCCGCCGGCGCCGAGGTCGCCCCGGTTCTTGGCGGTCGCCGCGACGACCCTCGCCCCGGCCGGCTTCACGGTCCGGCAGAGCCCCTTCAGCTTGGCATAGACCGCCTCCGCCGTGTCGCCCCGCGCCAGGCCGTTGGACAGGCCGTCGGGGCAGTAGATGCAGCTCACGCCCGCTTCGATCAGCGGCAGCACGCGCACCGGACAGTTGGCGATCATGTCATCGACCGTGTAGCCGTTGACCGCGATGTTGAAGACGTCGATTTCCCGGTCGAGACCGCCCTGCATCAGCTTGGGGTAGCAGAGGTTGGCCTCCGCGCCCTGGCCGCGCGGCGTGGATGAGCCGTCGGCGACCAAGCGGTTTTTTCGCGGGCCCGTTCCGAAGGCCGTGCTGAGCGCACGCATGACGGCCTGCGCCTCCCCGTCGGTGATCGAGCCGGAAAAGTCGAGGGAGGCGTAAAGGTCGTTGGTGGCGTGGAACCCGCTGGTGACAGTGGCGCCGATCCCGCCCGATCCCGCGGGGACGATGCCCCCTGCGAGGGGCGCGACGGGCGGCAGCATGCGGTTTTCCGAAAATACCGTTATGCCGTCCCGCCGCGAAACCAGGCCGAGGCAGTGGCGGTTGACGCGGGGAACGGCCGTGATGTCGCCGATCCCGGTCCAGCGCTCGTCCTCGCTCCCTTTGCCCGCGGCAAGGGTCAGACCGCCCGGCGTCGATCCGCTGCGTTCCGCCGTGAAGAGGCTGAGGAACGCGCCGTTCCGCGCATCGCCGAGCGTGAGCCAGGCGTTGCCGCTGACCGAAACGGTGGGCCGCGCCACCAGAAAGGCTGCGGCATCGGCCAAGTCTGGCCGGAACCCGGCGGCATGGCGCAAAGCACGGCTGAGCGGGCGGGGGTAGAAGTCCTTGGCGCCGTCCTGCATGACGAAGCCCGCGTCCGGAAACGCGCCGCCGAAGGCATCCCGTTCCGAGCACAGGGACGGACAGGCGCCCGGACGCCCGAACAGGTGGTTTGTTCCGGCCTGGTCGAGCCAGACCGTCACCCGGAGCACGCCTGCGCAAAGCACCGCCGTTCCGGCGAAAGCGCGGGCGGCGGTCAGATCGACCCGCCCTTCCGCGTCGAAGCCGATGGCAGTCTGGGCGCCGTCGGCGGCGCGCGTCACCCGCAGGCAGGCGCCGGCATAGCCTTCCACCAGCCGCACCGTCGCGCGCGCGCCGAGTAGCGG
>CAXTCF010000018.1:3463-38919 GCA_964242945.1 uncultured Rhizobiaceae bacterium
CCGCCCCCGCCCCCCCCCCCCCCCCCCCCCCCCCCCCCGCGCGCCCCGCGCCGCGGCGCCCGACAGTAGGGAAACCGCGCAACCGGGCTCACCGCGCCGGCGATGCCGCCATGCCCGCCTGCGGCAGGGCTTGGAGCCGCTGCCCGGTTTCCGCGGAAAAGAAGTGCATCGCTTCTGCGGGGAGCGCCACGCCGACCGCCGCGCCCGGCGCCAGGCGTGCCGCGTCCGCGGTGGCGACCGCGAACGGCTGGCCAGCGAGGTCGAGATGCACGACGCGGCCCGCGCCGAGTTCTTCCACGAGTTCCACGATCCCCTCCAGCGCGCCGGGCGTTCCCGCCGGCACCAGCCTGACTGCCTCGGGCCTGATGCCTGCCGCCACCCGGCTCGCCTTCTCCAGGCCCGGCGGAAGCGCGATCCGCCCCTTGCCGCCGGGGAGCGGGAGCGCGCCGTTCTCCACGGCGCCTTCCAGGATGTTCATCGCAGGGGAGCCCACGAAGCCTGCGACGAAGCGGGTGGCCGGGCTGTTGTAGATCTCGCCGGGCGTGCCCGCCTGCTCGATCCTGCCCGCATTCATCACGACGAGCCGGTCGGCCAGCGTCATGGCCTCGACCTGGTCGTGCGTCACGAAGACGGAGGTAGCGTTGAGCCGCCGGTGCAGCTTGCGGATCTCGCCGCGCATGCCCACCCGCAGCTTGGCGTCGAGGTTGGACAGCGGCTCGTCGAACAGGAACACTTTCGGCTCGCGGATCATCGCGCGGCCCATGGCCACGCGCTGGCGCTGCCCGCCGGACAGCGCCGCCGGCTTCCGGCCGAGCAGCGGCTCCAGTTCGAGCGCGCGGGCGACCGTGCGCACCTTTTCGGCACGTGCGAGCTTCGGGACGCCCGCCACCTTGAGGGCATAGCCGATGTTCTCGGCCACGCTCATGTGGGGGTAGAGCGCATAGTTCTGGAACACCATGGCGCAGCCGCGCTCGCGCGGCTCCAGCCGGTTGACCACCCGGCCGTCGATGCTGATCGTGCCGCCTGAAATCTCCTCCAGTCCGGCTATCATGCGCAAGAGCGTGGACTTGCCGCAGCCGGACGGCCCCAGGATCACCACGAACTCGCCCGACCGGATTTCGGCCGACACGCCGTGGACGACCTCCTGTTTTCCAAAACTCTTGCTGACGCCGCGGATGCTGATCGAGGCCATCGCCCTCACTTCTCCGTGGCGATCAGGCCGCGCACGAACCAGCGCTGCATCAGGATCACGACGATCAGCGGCGGCAGCATCACGATCAGCGTGCCGGCCATGGCGACGTTCCACTCGGGGATGCCGCCCTCGTTGGGGATGAGCTGCTTCAGCTCCGTCACGGCGGTGGCGTGCGCCGGGTCGGTGGTGACGAGCAACGGCCAGAGATACTGGTTCCAGGCCCACAGGAACATGATGGTGCCAAGCGCCGCCATGTTGGTGCGCGAAAGCGGAAGCAGGATGTCGGCGAAGAAGCGCAGCGGCCCGGCCCCGTCCATACGCGCGGCTTCCGTCAATTCGTCGGGCACCGTCAGGAAGAACTGGCGGTAGAGGAACGTGCCGGTGGCGGTGGCGACCAGCGGCAGGATCAGCCCGGAATAGGAGTTGAGCAGGCCGAGGCTGAGCGACAGGCGCACGCCCGACGCCTGTTCGACGAGCCAAGTGATCCCCAGCGCGTCGAGGATCGCCTGGTAGGGGGAAAGCACGTTGGCGGCGACGGCGTAGGTCGGCACGATGCGCACCTCCAGCGGCAGCATCAGCGTCACGAAAACCAGCCAGAAGATCAGGGTGCGGCCGGGAAAGCGGAAGTACACGATCGAGAACGCGGTCAGCGCGGAGATGACAACCTTGCCGGCGGCGACGCCGGTGGCGAACACGAAGCTGTTGAAGAGCTTGGTTCCCATGTCCACCTCGTTCCAGGCGCGCGCGGCGTTGTGGAAGAAGTCGCGTCCGGGAAGAAGGGACATCGGCACCTGGTTGACGTCGGAAAGGTTGTGGGAGGCCGCGATCGCGACGATGACGAAGGGCGCAACCGCCACGAGGAGGCCGAGGATCAGCACCGCATGGGTGAGAAAGTTCAGGACGGGGGTTCGCTCGACCACGGGAAGCCTCAGCGGTAGTGCACGCGCCGCTCGATGAAGCGGAACTGGAACACTGTAAGCAGGATGATCAGGGCCATCAGGATGATGCTCTGGGCGGCGGCGCCGGAATAGTCCAGCCCGCGGAAGCCGTCGAAATAGATCTTGTAGACCATCAGGTTGGTGGCGTTCGCGGGACCGCCGGCGGTCATGATGTCCACGATGCCGAAGGAATCCTGGAAGCTTTCGGTGATGTTGATGACCAGCAGGAAGAACAGGGTCGGCGTGATCAGCGGAAGCTGAATGTCGCGGAAGCGGCGCACGACGCCTGCTCCGTCCATCGCCGCGGCCTCGATCAGCGAACGGGGAATGCCTTGCAGCGCGGCCAGGAAGAAGATGAAGTTGTAGCCGACATACTTCCACGAAAAGGCGGCGACGATCGAAAGCATCGCGTCCGTGCCGTCGAGGCCTGGGTCCCAGACGCCCGGCCAGAGCCGGTTAACGGCGGAAAGGAAGCCGGCTTCGGGCGCCAGAATGAAGCGGAAGGCCAGCGCCAGCGCCGGCGCCGCGATGCCGTAGGGCCAGACCAGCGCCACCCGGTAGAGGCGCGAACCGGAAAGCTGCCGGTCGGTGAGCGCGGCAAGCCCGAGGCCGACACCCATCGCCAGCGCGGTGGTGGCTGCGGCGAAGACGACGCTTACGCGCACCGAGTTCCAGTAGTCGGGGCTGCCGAGGATCTGGCGGAAATTGTCCAGCCCGACCCAGACATTGCCGCCGCCCCAGGGCTGCTGGAGCGTCAGCGACCAATAGACCGCCTGTCCGGCCGGCCAGTAGAAGAAGGTGAAGATCAGCAACAGTTGCGGCACCGCAAACAGGATGCCCACCGTCCATCCGCTGAAGGTGACGCGCTTTTCCATCGCTTCTCTTGGTCAGAACCGGCTTGCCGGAGACAGGCGAAGCCCGCCCAAGTGAACCGGCGGGCTCGCAGGATGTGGCGTGAGGGTCAGGGCAGCGTCTTGCCCTTGTAGGTCGCTTCGAAGCGATCCAGCACCGCGTTGCCGTTCTCGACCAGCTTGTCGAGGCCCGCCTGGACGCTTGTTCCGCCTGCGAAGATCGCCTGCATCTGGTTGCCGAATTCCTTGCGGATCTGGGTGAAGTTGCCGAGCCGGATGCCGCGGGTAATCGGGGTCGGCTCCGAAGCGGTCAGGCTCTGGATGGCGACTTCGCGGCCCTTGTAGGGCGCCTTGTCATAGAAGCCCTGCGCCTTCATGAAGTCGAAGCCGGCCTTCGTCACCGGGATGTAGCCGGTGTTGGTGGACCAGAACAGCGCGGTTTCGGGCTTGGCGATGAAGCTCAGGAAGGCCGCCGCGCCCTTGTATTCTTCCGGCGACTTGCCGCTGAGCACCCAGAGCGAGGCGCCGCCGACGAGGCTGTTCTTGCGCTGCGTTCCGGCATAAACGGGAAGCGGCGCCACGTCCCAAGCCATGCCCGCCTTCTGGGTCTTGCCGACCGTGCCGTGGTCGCCGACCGAGGTCATGATCATCTGGCAGTCGCCGGCCGCAAAGGCCTGCACCATGTCCTGGCCCAGTTCCTTGGACTTGATCTTGACGAGGCCCTGATCGTACCAGGACTTCAGGTCGGAAACGAACTGCACGAACTTGGTCTTGTTGACGACCAGGCGGGCGCCGAGCCCGTCATAGCCGTTGTTTTCCGTGGCGATCGGCTCGCCGTGGATGGCCGAGAACTGCTCCATCAGCTGCCAGCTCTCGTTGGGCGAGATGTTGATCGCCATCGGGCAGTCGTAGCCCGCGGCTTTCAGCGCCTTGAGGTCTTCGGCGGCCTCCTCCCAGGTGGCGGGCGCACCCGCCTTGCCGGCCTTCGCAAGCGCATCCTTGTTCCAGTAGAGCAGCGCGGTGGAGGAGTTGAAGGGGAAGGACAGCATCTCGCCCATCGAGGTCGCGTAGTAGCGCGCGATGCCGGGGAAGTAGTTGCCGTAGTCCACCGTATAGCCGTTGTCCGCCATCAGCTTGTCGGCCGCGTAATAAGCGCCCGACAGCATCATGGTCGCGGTGCCGACGTCGTAAACCTGCACGACGGTCGGCTGGTTGCCGGCGCGGAAGGCGGCGATGGTGTTCTGGAGCGTGGCGTCGTAGTTGCCTTGGCTGGTGCAGACCACCTCGTAGTCGCCCTGCGACTTGTTGAAGTTGGCGCAAAGCTCGCCGACCACGCGGGCAAGGTCGCCGGACAGGCCGAACCAGAAGTCGAACTTGGTCGGCGCGGCCCGCGCCGGCAAAGCCAGCGAGACGCTGAGAACGCCGGCGGCCAGCGCCGCGGCAGCCTGCTTGATGACGGACATGGTCCTGAATTCCTTGTGCGCGGTTGTCGGGTAATAGGAATCTCCAGCCGCCTTCTTAAGCGAAGACTGTGACAGTTCTGCTGAGCCGCTCCCCAGGCCGGGGAGGCGGCCGGCCTTTCGACACTTGCAACGAAACTGTCATCCGGTCTTCCTAAGGCTCGCCTTGAGGGAAACCTTCGGAGGGCGGCATGGAAGCGTTGGGGGAACGGTTGGTCGAGCAGACCACGCAGCGCCTGACTTCGGTTCCGCTTTTCCGGCGCGCCGCCATGCGGGACGGTCCTCGGGACGCGGCGACGCATGCCAGGCTTTTCGAGAGCCTGCCGGCCCTCCACGAGGTCGAGATGGGCGGCACGCCTGCGGGACAAGGAAACGGCGACGCGCTCAGGGTCGTGGCTTGGAACGTCGAACGGCTGCGCCACGCCGCGGCGGTCGCGGACACGCTGGCCGGCGAGGCGCCGGACGTCACGCTGCTTTCGGAGGTGGACAAAGGCATGGTACGTTCAGGCAACGGCCATCCGCTCAGGGCCGTGTCGGAACTCCTCGGTCACGCCTACGCCTATGGCGTCGAGTTCGTCGAACTCAGCAGCGGCGACGGAGCGGAGCGAGCCGCGGCGCATGGCGCGGCGGACGCGGAAGGTTTCCACGGCAATGCGATAACGAGTGCGCTGCCGCTGCACCGCCCCTTTCTGATCCGCCTTGACCGGGAAGGCGGTTGGTTCGGGCCGCAAAGGGGGCAGCCGCGGGTCGGCGGGCGCATGGCCGTCGGCGCGCAGGTCCGTTTGGCGAACCGGAGCGTGACGGTGGTTTGCGTGCATCTGGAGAACCGCACCGGCCCGGCAGGCCGCGCCGCCCAGGCCGAACTGCTGCTGGACGCGCTCGACGCTTACGACGCGAACGCACCCGTGCTCATCGGCGGCGACTTCAACACGCTGACGGCTTCACACGAAGAGCGGCATAGCGACCTCGACGCCTGGAAGGCGCGGCTCGCGGCTGATCCGGAACGCCTGATCCGTGTTGAGGCCTTCGAGCCGCTGTTCGGCGTGTTCGCGCGGCGCGGCTTCGGGTGGCGAAACGCCAACGTGCTCGGCGCGCCGACGCAGCGCCGCCCGGTCGGCGACGAGAGGGCCGTGGGGCGCATCGACTGGTTCTTCCTGCGCGGCCTCGTGCCCGAAGATGCCGGCATTCTGCCGGCGCTCCTGCCGGACGGGAGTCCGAGCTCCGACCACGACGCGATTACCGTGACGGTGCGGCTGCCGGAGCAGGAAGCCAAGGAGACGGCGCGGTGAAGGTCATCCAGATTTCCGACCTGCATCTTGTCGGCGCGGGCGAAAAGGTCGCCGGTTCCGACCCGCTCGCACAGCTGCGCGCGGCGATAGCCGACATCAACCGGCGTTTTCCCGATGCCGACCTCGTCGCCATCACCGGCGACCTCACCGACCGGGGCGAGGGCCCAGCCTACGAACTGCTGGCGGGCGAGCTGGAGAACCTCATCCCGCCCTTCCGTTTGACGCTCGGCAACCATGACAGCCGCGAAGCCTTCCACGCCGTCTTCGGCACTTCCGGCTTCGTGCAGGCTTGCGTGGACCTCCCCGCGGCGCGGCTGCTTCTCCTGGATACGCTGGACGCCGGGCAGGTCGGCGGACGCCTTTGTTCCGAACGGCTCGCCTGGCTCGATGCCCGGCTCGACGGCGCGGGGGACCGTTCCGTGTTCCTTTTCATGCACCATCCGCCAGTGGACGTGCACCTTCCGGTTCTCGACCGCATCCGGCTGGCCGACGCGGACGCCTTTCACGCCGTGCTGGCGCGGCACGGCAACGTCCGCTTCCTGTTTGCCGGCCACGTCCACCGGCAGATCGCCGGGGCGTGGCGCGGCATCCCCTTCCACATCCTGCGCAGCACCAACCATCAGGTCGCGCTCGACTTCTCCCGCGACGCCATCGCGCAAGGGCCCGAAGCGCCGCACTATGCCCTGATCCTTGCCGACCGCTGGGACGTCGTGGTGCACAGCCAGGAGTTTTGCGCGCCGCAAGCGTGAGGCTTGAGCCTAAGCGCTTAGACCGTGCCGGACCGCGCGAACCTGCGCACGCGGAAGGCGGCGCCGGCTCGGTGACCAGCGCCGGCCCGGTCGCTTCCCCGATCCGTCAGAGGGCTGGTCAGCGTCATGTGGAAGCCGCCCGACCGCTGCTCGGAGGGCGGCGGATGCACGCCGACCGGCCGGTCAGTTCTTGGTCTTCTTGCCGCGTTTGCCGGTTGTTCCCCCCGGCGTCTCGCTCTCGCCTGCTCCGCGCGAGGCGAGCGCCATCTCCTGCAAGCCCTTTGCGCGCTCAGGATCGCTATCCGCTTCCTGGATCACCGCAAAGAACGCCGCCCGGCTCACCTCCTTCTTGGTCGCGTCCGGGTGCTGCTTGCGCACGGCGGCGAAAAGGTCCTTGGGCTTCATGCCCGGCGTTGCAAGCGTTCTCAGCGTCTGGGCGATGTCTTGGATGGCGGCGGACAAGGCGTAAACTCCCTGGGTCGTTTTGTTCACGCTCTACCATGCTCCCGGCCGCACAAGAAAGTCGTCACCGATCAAATGGGGAGGCGCCTGTCACAAGCCTGTCGCATCTCTTTCGTTCGACTGGGCGGGAGAACAAGGAGGACGCCGTGGCGGAAGACATCGACGAAACGCTGAACCGCGTGCGCGACGAGATCGCGGACAACTATGACGAGGAACTGGAACTGCAACTCGACGAGGAGCGCCTCGACGAGCTTGGAGCCGGCGAGAAGGGTTCGGGCCGCGGGTTCGACCGCAAGCTCTACTTCCGCGAACTGTTCCGGCTTCAGCTGGAGCTGGTGCGCCTCCAGGACTGGATCCAGCACGCCAAGCTGAAGGTGGTGGTGCTCTTCGAAGGCCGCGACTCCGCCGGCAAGGGCGGCGCCATCAAGCGGGTGACGCAGCGGCTGAACCCGCGTGTTTGCCGCGTCGTGGCGCTGCCCGCGCCGAACGAGCGCGAGCGCTCGCAGTGGTATTTCCAGCGCTATGCTGCGCATCTGCCGGGCGCGGGCGAGATGGTGCTGTTCGACCGCTCCTGGTACAATCGCGCCGGCGTGGAGCGCGTGATGGGTTTCTGCACGGCGGACGAACTGGAGGAGTTCTTCCGCTCCGCGCCGGAGTTCGAGCGCATGCTGGTGCGCTCCGGCATCATCCTGATCAAGTACTGGTTTTCCATCACCGACGACGAGCAGGAGTTCCGCTTCCGCATGCGCATCGAGGACCCCCTCAAGCAGTGGAAGCTTTCGCCCATGGACCTGGAAAGCCGCGTCCACTGGGAGGACTACACGGCGGCCAAGGAGGAGATGCTGGCCCGCACCCACACGCCGGAAGCGCCGTGGTGGGTGGTGCAGGCGGTGGACAAGAAGCGGGCGCGCCTCAACTGCATCGCGCATCTTCTGAAGCAGATTCCCTACAAGGACGTGCCCAAGCCCGATATCACGCTGCCCGACCGGGTCTGGCATGCCGACTACACCCGCCACCCCGTGCCGGACGATATGGTCGTGCCCGCAATCTACTGAAGCGGGGCTGCTGCGGGGCTGGGATGTTGTCAGCCCAACTCTTTTCGCCGCTTCTCCGGTCCCTTCGGGATGCGGCGGCGGGTCTTGATCTGCGGTAAACGCGGGGTCCACCCTTCCTGTCACGCTGCCGTTGCAGTGATGGGTGAAAATACCGGATTTCGGACCGGCGGAAGGCCGGGCCGCAGACCGGACCGTCATGACGAACGAATTGCCTTCGAAAAGAAACACGCGCATCGACGTGTTCCGCGCCCTTGCCTTGATCTCCGTGTTTCTCACCCATGTGCCGGGAACGATTTACGAGCACCTGTCGCACCGCAACTTCGGCTTTTCCGACTCGGCGGAGGCCTTCGTGCTGATTTCCGGCATCTCCGCCGGCCTGGCCTATAGCCGCTTCGGCCCCGGCACGCGCTTGGCGCTGGCGGCAAGGGCGTGGAAGCGGGCGGGTGTTCTTTACGTTGCCCATGTTGCGACCACGCTGCTTTCCCTCGCCATCTTTGCGGGCGCGGCCATCCTGTTTCGGGATTTCGCACTCCTGAGGCAGAACAACATCGACTTCATCATCAACGACACGCCCTATGCTCTGGTCGGGCTGGCGACGCTCGGCCACCAGATCGGCTACAACAACATCCTTTCGCTCTATCTCGTGCTGATGCTTCTGCTTCCGCTCATGCTGCTTGCGGCGGAGCGCAGCATAACGCTGCTTCTGGGATTTTCCGGACTGGTCTGGCTGCTTGCCGGGATTTGGCAGGTCGCGCCGCACAACTATCCGACGCCGGGGGTGTGGTTCCTGAACCCGCTTTCCTGGCAGTTCCTTTTTGCCGTCGGCCTGGCGGGGGCGATCCGCGCCAAGCGCGCCGGCAGCTTCGTCATAAGCCCGTGGGCGGCCGTCCCGGCCCTGGCATACCTCCTGCTCGCCTTGCTGTGGGTGCGTATTCCCTTGTGGGGCCTGGACACGTCGTTCGGCCTGCCCGCAGTTCTGACCGGCTTCGACAAGACCTTTCTTTCTCTGCCCCGCCTGCTCCATGTGCTGGCCTTGGCGGCGGCTCTGGTCTTTATTCCCGCTTTTTCCCGCTGGAGCGATGTTTCAGCGCGAAATCCGCTTGCCGTGTTGGGCCGGCACTCGCTTCCCGTGTTCATCCTGGGCACGCTGCTCGCCATGCTGGCTCAGGCCGTCAAGGCCGTCGAGCCGCAGCATTTCGCGACCGACACGCTCCTGATCGCGGGAGGCCTCGGCCTCCAGTTCGCGCTTGCCTACGCCCTGGAATGGGTGCGCTGCCTCGAAACGGCCGCGCGGGAGCGGCCGCCGCGCTTCGACCTTGCGGGAAACGCGGCCGCTCCGGCCTGACCTGCACTTGTCCCCAGGCATGAGCGGTTCTGTCATCACCGTGCAATCACAGGGGGATTAGCGGAAGGGAGACCAGATGGAGCACGACGATGCCGGTTTCCGCCCCCGCGCGCCTGCGCACCCTCTTCCTTTCCGACGCGCATCTCGGCACCCGCGGGTGTCAGGCCGAGCTTCTGCTCGACTTCCTCAGGAGCTATGAGGCCGAAACGATCTTTCTCGTCGGCGACATGATCGACGGATGGCGGTTGAAGCGCGGCTGGTATTGGCCCGCTTCGCACAACGAGGTGGTGCAGGTCTTGCTGGAGCGGGCCAGGACGGGCACGCGGCTCGTTTACCTGCCCGGCAACCACGACGAGTTCCTGCGCGACTATGACGGCCTGAGCTTCGGCGGCGTCGAGATTCGAGACACCGCCGTCCACGAGGCGCTGGACGGCAGCCGGCTCCTGGTGATCCACGGCGACCAGTTCGACGTGGTGGTGCGCCATTCCCGCTGGCTCGCGCTGCTGGGCGACTGGGCCTATGGCGCCGCCTTGGGCGTCAACACCTACCTCAATCTCGCGCGCCGGCGCTTGGGCTTTCCCTACTGGTCGCTGTCGGCCTGGGCAAAGCTCAAGGTGAAGAACGCCGTGAGCTTCATCGGCCGCTTCGAGGAGGCGCTGATCCGGGAAGCGCGGGAAAGGCAAGCCGACGGCGTGATCTGCGGGCACATCCACCACGCCGTCATCCATCGGCAGTTCGGCCTGCGTTACATGAACTGCGGCGACTGGGTGGAAAGCTGCACGGCGCTTGCCGAGCATCCCGACGGAAGCTGGGAGATCATCCACTGGGCGGAGCGTGCAAGGCCGGCCCTGCCGCTTGCTTCGGGCCTGCGCCTGCGCGCCGCCGCGTGAGGGGTGCGCCGATGCGCCTTTTCCTTGTCACCGACGCCTGGTTCCCGCAGGTCAACGGGGTGGTGCGCTGCCTTCACGAGATGGTGCGCCGCCTGCGCGCCGGCGGCGACGAGGTGACTGTTGTCGCTCCCGACCGCTTCCGCACCTTTCCTTGTCCCAGCTATCCCGAAATCCGCCTTTCGCTCGCGTCCCCTCGGCGGATCGCCGGGCTTCTCGGCGACGATCCCGACACCTTCATCCACATCGCGACCGAAGGCCCGCTCGGCCTGATGGCGCGCCGCCACGCGCTGAGGACGGGGATCGGCTTCACCACGAGCTACCACACGCGTTTTCCCGAATACTTGGCCGCCCGCGCGCCGGTGCCGCTCGGACTGAGCTACGCCGCCGTGCGGCGCTTCCACAACCGGGGGCTGGGCTGCATGGTGGCCACGCCCACGCTTAAGAAGGAACTGGAAGGGCGCGGTTTCCGCAATCTCCACCTTTGGCCGCGCGGCGTTGACACGGACCTGTTCCGGCCGCAGGCCGGCGCCGACCTGAGCCTGCCCCGCCCCATCTTCCTTTCGGTCGGCCGCGTTTCCGTCGAAAAGAACCTGGAAGCCTTTCTGGGTCTGGATCTGCCGGGAACCAAGGTCGTGGTGGGCGACGGCCCGGCGCGCAAGGACTTCCAGCGCCGTTTCCCGGATGCCGTGTTCCTCGGCACTCTTCACGGGGAAGCGCTTGCCCATGCCTATGCGGCCGCCGACGCTTTCGTGTTTCCCAGCCTGACCGACACCTTCGGCAACGTGATGCTGGAAGCCATGGCCTGCGGCCTGCCGGTCGCCGCCTTTCCGGTTGCCGGACCGAACGACGTCGTTTCCGACCCGCATGCGGGTGTGCTCGACCACGACCTCAGGCGCGCCGCGCTTGCAGCGCTGAACCTGCCGCGCGACGCCCCGCGCGCTCACGCCCTGCGATTCGACTGGAACGAGAGCGCCCAGGCGTTCCGCCGCAACCTGCTGACCGCCCGCGGGATGATGCAGGAAGCCGAACCCGCAGGGTTTCAGGCAGAGGCGGCACAGCCGGCAGTTTTCGCTTGGAGCGGTTTTCGCTCAGGTTGAACCACTGTCGTCGCCCCGCGCGCGCCCCTCGCGGCCGCATGAGTGGGGCTTGGCGCATCGCTGTCGAGCGTGGCTAAGAAGCATGGGATCGCACCAGCCGTACTGTTCCGCCAGCGTAAGCATCTACAGCATCGGAGCGAAAATCGTATTCGGCCCGATGCTGTAGCTCCTTGTTTGCGCATCGAATTGCCCGAAAACCGCTGCGCACTTTTCGGTCCGATGCTTTCGCCGCCACGATGCAGCCCGTGCTTCTTTTGGCAGCATGCCTCAGACGGCATGGCGGAGCTGTTCGCCTCCTGCCTCCGGGAAGCACCGACGCACATTCAGGCCCGGTCGATCTGATCCAGGAAGTTCTTGAGTTCGGTGTGGTCCATCCGGACGATGTGCCGCTCCTCAGGGTAGGCGCCGCTGTTCACGTCCGCGACATACTCGGAGAAGGCTGCGATCCGCTCCTGCTGGAGCCGGTCGTACTCCGCGGCGAAGTTGCGATAGACCTTGGAATGGCGCGGCATGTGCCCGCGATTGCTGCCAAGGATGTCTTCGGCGAACAGGTATTGCGCGTCGCAGCCGGTTCCCGCTCCCATCGACAGCATGATGAGCGACGTGCGCTCGGAGATGGCTGCGGCGACCTCGACCGGCACCACTTCGATCTCCGCGCCGAGCGCACCGACCGCCTCGTATTGTTTGACGGCTTCCCAGATCGCAAGCGCGCTTGCCGCTGTCTTGCCGACTGCCTTGAAGCCGCCGGTCCAGGTGGCGCGCGACGGGATCAGCCCGACATGGCCGATCACCGGGATGTTGTCTTCGGCCAGCCGCTTCACGGTAGGAAAGCCCGCGGAGCAGTAAACCGCGTCCGCGCCCGCTTTGTAGAGGGGAAACGCCCAGCGGACGAAGTCGTCGGCCGTGCCGATCTCGTAGAAATTGTCGCCGGGCATCGTGAACAACGACGGGGCAGCCTCGCGGTAGCGGGGATCGAGTACGAGTTCCGGCGGCACCGAAACGATGTCGATGCCGGCCTTCTCCGCGGCTTCGGCTTCCTCCAGCGTCAGCACGCGCAGCATGGTGAGCTGCCGCTTTTCCTTCTTCATCGCCCGAAGATCGGCGACCGTCGGCCTCTTGCGGTGCATGTTTTTCCCTCCCTTCCATTCAGTCCAGGCTCAGACCTGGACCATGACCTTTCCGCCCTCGACCTTCACCGGGTAGGTCTTCAGGTTGATGCACACCGGCGCACCCTTGGCAGCCCCCGTCTTGTAGTTGAAGCGGCCATTGTGCTTGGGGCACTCGATCACGTCGTCCATGACCAAGCCATCTGCCAGGTGGATCTTTTCGTGCGTGCAAAGGCCATCGGTGGCGAAGTACTCGTCTTCCGCGCTGCGGTAGATGGCGAAGGTGCGGCCTGCATGATCCCAGCGGATCACGTCCTCCTCGTCCACGTCCTCCGCCCCGCAGGCTTCAACCCAATCGGCCATATTCCTCCTCCTGAACTGCTTTCCCGGAGGCGCGGAGCCGGAACCCCGCGCATCGAGGGATGTCGCGTTATTCCGCAGCGGCGGGGATCTCGAAGTCGTGGAACTCGCCCCGGTAGGGCCGCGCGGTCGGGGGAAGCTCGCGCTTGAGGAAGTAATCCTCATAGCGAAGCTGATGCTTCACGACCGGCCAGACTTCCTTGTAGGCGTGCCACATCGAAGGGTTCGCCGCCGGCAGGTCGTGCTTGATCATCTCATGCAGCCTGGGCAGCGCATGGTAGGGCACCATCGGGAACATGTGGTGCTCCACGTGGTAGTTCATGTTCCAGTAGATGAAGCGCGAGACCGGGTTCATGTAGACGGTGCGCGTGTTCAGCCGGTGGTCGGTGACATTGTCCGCCAGACCGATATGCTGGAGCAGGCCGGTCAGAACCATGTGCCAGGTACCGTAAAGGCGGGGCAGACCGACGAGCATGAGGGGCAGCCAGGAACGAAGCCCTATCGCGAGCGCGATTGTGGCGACATAGATCGCCACATGCCAGCGGGCGGCAACCACGGCCTTGTGGTGCTCCATCTCCGGAATGTAGCTCTTTTCCTCCGCGTTCAGGCCGGCAAAGGCCTGACGGAACAGGCCGGGGAGCGAATAGCGGAAGTCGAGCAGGCCGGTGAACATCAGGCCGGCCTTGAAGAGGTCCGGCGGGCGCATGATGGCGATCTCGGCGTCGCGGCCGACGATGATCGTGTCGGTGTGGTGGCGCGCATGGCTCCAGCGCCAAGCCACCGGGTTGCGCATCAGCATGAACGAGGCGATCTGATAGACCCAATCGTTCATCCAGCGTGTGCGGAACGCGGTGCCATGGCCGCATTCGTGCCAGCGCGAGTCGCTGGCCGAGGCGTAGAACACGCCATAGAGCAGAAAGAACGGCACGCACCACCAAGTGCCCCAGAAGAAAACCGCACCCGCGGCCGAGGCGGCGAGCACGCCCAGCCAGATGATCGTGTCGCGGATGGCCGGCCCGTCGGAGCGCTGCATCAATTCCTTCATCGCCTTGCGCGGCACGTCGGTGTGGTACCATTCCGCTGAAGCGAGCCCGGCTTCCAGGGCAGCGCGCGTGCTTGACCCTACGAGGCTGTAGTCGCGCTTGGAGCGAGGCTTGACGACGGTATCTTGCGAACCGGCAGCGCCGATGCCTACGGAAGCATCAGTCATATCGACCTCCCAATCCTTGGAACCACTCCCGGCTGGCTCAACGCCACAGGCCGAGGTTCGAAACTACCGCCTATATATAAGATGGCGCGCGCCCCCCTCAACGCATATGCAAGTTTTTCTATCATTTCTTGCAGAGGTCTGGCATGGGACGGCTGCACTCGCGCAAGACACCGTTTTGGGGTGGAGGGGATGAGCAGGCGGCCCACGATCGAGCAGCTCGCAAAAGCGTCCGGCGTCAGCGTCGCGACCGTTGACCGCGTTCTCAACCGCCGCCTGCCCGTCCGCACCGAGACCGTGCACCGGGTTCTGGAAGCGGCGAACCGGATCGGGTTCCATGCCAGCGGGCTGATCGGCCAACGGCTGCGCGAAAACCTGCCTGAGATCACCCTCGGCTTCCTGCTGCTCAAGACAGGCCAGCAATTCTACGGCGAGTTTGCGCGCCAGCTGGAAGCGGCTTGTGCGGCGATGCCGGGAAGCCGCGCCGCCTGCGTCATCGACCACGTTGCGTCGCAGGCACCTAGCGAAGTGGCTGCCAAGCTGGAAGCCCTGGCTGCCCAAGCAGCGGCGGTCGCGGTGGTGGCGCCCGAACACGCGATGCTGAATGCGGCGGTCGAGCGGCTGAAGGAACGCGGCGTGCCGGTGTTCTCCCTGCTTTCCGACTTCGCGGCAGGGGTGCGCAGGGCCTATGTCGGCGTGCACAACGGCAAGGCCGGCCGCACGGCGGCCTGGATGATTTCCCGTTGCGCGCGGCAGCGGGGCAAGGTCGCGCTGTTCGTCGGCAGCCACCGCTTCCACGGCCACGAACTGCGCGAGATGGGTTTCCGCGCGTTCTTCCGGGAGGAAGCGCCGGAATTCACCGTGCTCGACACGATGGTCAACCTCGAAACGCGCCAGCTTACCCATGACGCGCTGCTTGGGCTCACTGAGACGCATCCTGACCTCGTCGGCGTGTATGTCGCCGGCGGCGGCATGGAAGGCGCCATCTCGGCGCTGCGCGGGCTGCCGCCGGAGCGGCGGCCCGTTGCCGTGGTCAGCGAACTGACGCCGGAATCGCGCGCCGCCCTTGCCGAGAACCTCCTGTGCATGGTTCTCGCCACGCCCTTGCCATTGCTCAGCCGCGAACTCGTCCGGCAGATGGTCGATGCCGTCGGAAGCGGCACGGCCGACGCAGGCAGCCAGACCTTCTTGCCGTTTGAAATTCATCTGCCGGAAAGCGTCTGATCCCGCTCGGCGGCGAAGGCGCGATGCGCGGGGGAAGGAAAGCCATGCCATCAGGGATGATGGAAATCCATCAGGTGAGGTGCCGGCCCGCCCGCAACTCACCGGCGGTCTCCTAGCGGCGCGAAACGGCCGGACGGCTCCGGAAAATCGTCCAGGGGCTGCCGCGCGATCGCAGCGATCCGCGCCTCGGCGGCCGCGATCTGCTCACGCCCGTCGAGGACGCGGAACACAGCGTCATAGAAGCGCTCTTCCCCGTGCTCCAGCCAGATCATCTCGCCGCGCTCGCGCGCAGCCTTGTCGCCGAGCACGTGATGCGTCGAGGGCTCGATGCCCATCGTGTACTGGCCCGCCTGGAAGTTCTGCCACTGGTACAAGCAGGGCAGCTGGTGTTTCCACGTTTCCACCTCGAAGCCTAAAGCCAGCCGGTCGTTGACGATCGCCACGGGAACCGCGCCGTCGGCGCCCGCGCTGGTTTCGTGCTGCCAGACCTGCTCGCGGAAATCGAGGGTCGGTCCGGGCACGCTGCGGTAGCCGACGCCCTGCCTCCGATAGGCTTCGCCGGCGTGGGAGGCCCAGACCACGTCGCTGATCGGCGCCAGATACCGCGAGCCCTCGCCAAGCAGCGGATGGCCGACATTGACGTGATAGAAGAACATGTGCGGCGTGCGGTAGAAGCCGTGGTTCACGACGCGGTCCGAAAGCCGGATTTCATTGCCGCCCACGTCCGCCTCGATGCGGCGGACAAGGTGGAGGTCCTCGCCGAACACTGCCGCTTGGCTGACGATGCCTTCCGCCCAGAGCACGCAGCGGTCGCCTTCCCAGTGCTCGCCATAGCCGGAAAGCCGGGCGGGGATCGTGCTCACCCGCCCGTGCAGCGACTGCCGCACGGTTGCCTTGCCGGGATAATTGTAGGTATCGGCCGGCACCTCTTCCGGCCCGAGGATGTGGTCGAGCCCGCAGGTGACGAGCAAGCCAGAGAAGGAGCGCGCCCAGGCAAGGCCGTTCTCGCCTTCATATTCGTGCAGGCCGGGATGGCGGAAGCCGGAAGGCGAATGCCAGCCGATGGCGTTGCCCTTGTACTCGCAGTCGGCGATGTCTAGCGCCCGGTCCGCCAGGGCAGTGAAGCGCAGGCCGGAGCCGGTGCGGAATTCGAGCAGCCGGATGCCGCGCTCCACGCCGTCGGAAAGCGTCATCAGCCGCACGCCGGCGAACTGCGACAGCTGGCCTGAGCGTTCCGCCACCTGGCGGCGCGAAAGCGTTTGCCCGAAAAGTTCAACCATTCGGCATCTCGAAATCCACTTTCGCCGGGAATGGAAGGCCGTCGGTCAATGGGCGATCGCGGCGCGGAGTTCCTTGTCCGACATGCCGGTGATCACCTCCTCGACCTTTTCCACGCTGGTCGTCTTCGGGTCGATGTCGTCGGCCACCACCGTGCCCTGGCGCATCACGACGATGCGGTCCACGACCTGGAAGACGTGGTGGATGTTGTGGGCGATGAAGACGCAGGAGTGGCCGGTGTCGCGGGCGTTGCGCACGAAGCGCAGCACGCCCTGCGTTTCGGCGACGCCGAGATTGTTGGTGGGTTCGTCGAGGATGATCAGGTCGCTGTGGAAGTGCATCGCCCGCGCGATCGCCACCGCCTGCCGCTCACCGCCCGACAGCGAGCCGATCGGCGTGGTCGGCGGGATGTTCTTGGAGATGCCTACCCTTTTCAGCAGGTCGCGCGCCACCTGCTCCATCGCCTTCTGGTCCATGCGGTTGAGGAAGCCGGCGCCCCTGATCGGCTCGCGGCCGAGGAACAGGTTGCGGGTGATGGAAAGCTGGGGCACCAGCGCGGAGTCCTGGTAGATCGTCTCGATGCCGTTGGCGATAGCGTCGGTGGTGGAGCGGATATCGACCTTGCGGCCCTTGATGAAGATGTCGCCGCCCGTGGGCCGCACCGCCCCCGACAGAACCTTGATCAGGGTGGACTTGCCGGCGCCGTTGTCGCCGAGCAGACCGACGATCTCGTTGGGGAAGACACGGAACGTCACGCCGTCGAGCGCACGCACGCGGCCGTAATATTTGCTGATGTTGTCCATGCGGATGAGTGCTTCAGGCATGATCAGGTCCCCGTCTGATGCCGGCGTTCCAGGCCGGAGTGGAGGGCCATCATGCCGAGGATGATCGCGCCGATGAAGATGTTGTAGGCGAGCCCCGGCACGCCGACCATGACGATGCCGTTGCGCATCACGCGCAGGATGAAGATGCCGATGATGGTCCCCAAGATCGTGCCGCGGCCGCCGGTCAGCGCCGTGCCGCCGATCACCACCATGGCGATGACCTCCAGCTCGTAGCCGGTGCCGCTGTTCGGGTTGGCGGCGGAGGTGCGGATCGAGGAGATGATGCCGGCAAAGGCCGAGAGCACCGCCGACAGCATGAACAGCGCGACCTTGGTGCGCTCGACATTGACGCCCCGCGCCTTTGCCGCGGGTGCGTTGCCGCCCGATGCCTGGATCCAGTTGCCGAATTTTGTCAGTGTCAGGACATAGCCCAGCGCCGCCGCCACGAGGAGGAACCAGAACAGCGACATGTAGATGCGGAACGGCCCGATATGGAAGTCGCCGACCAGCACCTGGGACAGCCACTGCCCGCTGGCGTTCCAGGTGCGCTGCGGAAAACCGTCCGTGATGAAGAGGGCGGTGCCGCGCGCGACGAGCAGCATGCCGAGCGTCACCAGGAAGGACGGGATCTTCAGCCGGGTGACGAAAAGCCCGTTGAACCAGCCGATCAGGGCCGCGAGCAGGAGGGCAGCTAGGAAAGCAATGGGGAGCGGCACCGATGCCGCGTTGGTGAGGGTCCACATCACCACCGGCGTCAGCCCGAACACCGAACCGACCGACAGGTCGAATTCGCCCGACGTCATCAGCAGCGTCATGCCGAGCGCCACAAGGCCGAGCTCGACCGAGAAGGCGAGGGTGTTGGAAATGTTGAGCGGCGACAGGAACTGCGGGTTGATCGCGGTGAACACCACGATCTCGACGATCAGCAGCACGAGCGGGCCGAACTCAGGCTTGGCGAAGAGACGCTGGAGCATAAGGGGCTTTCACGAGGAACGGCGCAGCCGGACGCTGATGGACTCGATGAAGAGGGCTGGCGCCGCGCCCCTTCTACCGCCTTCGGCGGTCCCCCTCCCCCGCGTTCCGCAGGGGAGGGGGACCGTTGCCACGTGGTACGCCGATTGATCCTCCTCCGCGCAGCGGGGGAGGGGGCGCGGCGAACCGTGTTGGTGCCTTCGCGCTACTTGCCGGACATCACCTTGGCGTACACGTCCGCCGTGTCCTTCTCATAAAGCGCGCCGGTGATGACGTTGAAGGCCGGCGGCACGCCGTCGGTCGCCATCAGGGCCAGCGACAGGCAGAGATAGCTGGTCGCCTGCGGGTCCTGCCACTGCGCGGCGTTCACGTAGCCTTCCGTCACTTCGCTCGTCGTATCCAGCGAGTTGCCCCAGCCGACGACCGGGATCTCGCCCGCTTTGACGCCGACCTGGTCGAAGACGCGCTTGATCGAGCCGGTTGCCAGATCGCCAAGACCGATGATCCCCTTGATCTTGGAACGGTTGGCGCTGAGATAGTCGCTCATGCGGGTGATGACCTCGGCCTGGTCGAGCGTGGTTTCGGTAATCTCGTAGGTGATGCCGAGCGGCTCAAACACCTGCTTGATGCCCTTCTCCTCCTCGACGCCATAGGAGGCGCCGGGGACCTCGACGGGCATCCACACGAAGTCGCCCTTCTTCAATCCGCCTTTATCGACCATGTACTGAGCCCAGCCCTTGCCGACCGTGATCAGGTCGGTGCCGACATAGGCCTGGAAATGCGCGGACGGGTCGGGCGTGTTGAAGTTGAGAAGCGGGACGTTGGCAGTCTTGGCCTCCTTGACGATGTCCACCAGGCTGCCCGGATCGGGGCTGGTGGTGCAGATCGCGTCGGCCTTTGCGGCGATTGCCGAGCGGATGGCCTCCTGCTGGGACGGCACGTCGCCGTTGTGGAACGAGGTCTTGACGGTGTTGCCCGTCGATTTCTCCCACAACTCCGCGCCTTGCAGGAAGTAGGTCCAGACCGGATCGGCCGGGCCGCCATGCGAGATCCAGTAGAGCGTCTTGGCCTGCGCCACCGCCGGCAGCGACAGCGCGACAGCCAAGCCGCAGGCCAGCAGTTTCAACTTTCCGAGCATTGGGTTCCTCCCTTGATGCGAACGCGACTTCGCAGTTTCCTCTGCCGGGCCTCCCTGCCCGGCAGATCGATCAGAGACCGGCTGTATCGCCGTGTCAAACGGTGCAGCCGATCAAAGTCCCTGCGCCAGGAACTTGTCGTCCAAAAACTTCTTCGCACGCGGCACGTCCGCCTCGTCGAGATGCTCGATGATGACGGGGATGTTCGGGTGCTTCTCAGCCAACCGCTTGAGGTAAAGGTCGTAGTTCAGCACCCCCATACCCGGCGCGTCGAGCGCGATCGCGCCGACGCCCCGGAAGGTGTGGGAGGCGAGAGCATCCTCATCGCCGATGTCGGCGTGCTTCTCGGTGGAATCCTTGGCGCGCGCTACGTCCTTGGCGTGGGCGATCTTCACCTTGTCGGCCAGCGTGTCGAACACCTGGTTGAGAACCTTGTCCATCTGGTCGATGTTGTGGTCCTCGAAGTAGTTGGTCGGGTCCATCAGCAGGCCGAGGCCGGGATGGTCCACCTGGGCGAACATCTTGACCGTTTCCTCTACGGAACCGACGACGTTGTTGACGTAGGTTTCCAGCAGGAACATCGAGCCGTGATCATAGGCTTCCTGGGCCAGCTCGGAGATCACCTTGCGGCAGGTTTCAAAGCCTTCCTCGCTCTTGTTCTTGGGATCGCTCATCCACTCCGACTCGGTGTTGTAGGTGCCGGTTTCGGAGATAACGTAGCGGGTGCCGAGCTTGCGGGCGTTGCGGATGATCTCCTTCAGGCGATCCACGTTGGCCTTGCGGTGCTCCATGTCGGGATGGATGATGTTGGTGTAGCCGGAGATCGCGCAGATCGGCAGGTCGTGGGCGCGGAACGTGTCGCGGATGCGCTTGCAGTTCGCATCGTCCAGCTTGCCGGGGCCGACGTCGATGTCCTTGAAGTGCAGGTCGAGCTGCACCGTGTTGAAGCCGTGGCTTCTTATTTTCTGCGCCGTCTCCTCCAGACCGTAGGGGAAATAGGCGGTGAAAATGCCGTTCTGCATCATGGGTGTAGGTCCTCCCTGGGAATGCTCAGTTGATGGGAATCTCGGAAAGCTTTACCGCGCGGTTCTCCGCGATCGACTTGTAGCCGGCTTCGACCAAAGCCATGGTCTTGACGTTGTCTGCAACCGACAGCGCCGGAGCCTCGCCGGTTTTCACCGCGTGCTGGAGCTGCTCCATCACGCCGACGAAGGCCTGCGGGAACCACATCGTGTTCCACTTCGGCTCGACCCATTCGCCGCCGGTCGCCCCGGCCGAGGCGTACTGAAGCGTCGAGGCGGAGCCTGTCGGCCAGCCGATCGTGCCCTTGGCGACCCCTTGTGTGCCCTCTACGCGCCAAGTGATGTGCTGGTCGTCCTTGTAGCCTTCCTGGCGCGGGCCGGACCACACGTCCTCCAGGGACAGCGCCAGCACGCCGGACGGGAACTTCATGGTGGAAACCGTGATGCCGTCGGAATGCTCGAACGTCGTGCGCGGGTCCTTTCGCGTGTGGGTGGTGATTTCTTCGGGGTCGCCGAAGAGGAAGCGCAGCACGTCGAGGTGGTGCACGCTCATGTTGGACAGCGTCAGCCGGTCGTATTCCTGGAGGAAGGGCTGCCAGTGCGGGATGGCGTGCATGTCGATCTGGGCAAAGACGATCTCGCCCAACTCGCCGCGGTCGATGATCTGCTTCAGGACGCGCATCGACTGGTCGTAGCGCATGTTCTGGTTGACCGAGAGGATCTTGCCCGCGGCTTGCGCCTCGTCGCGCAGCTTGACCGCTTCATCCAGCGACAGCGCCAAGGGCTTCTGGGCCAAAATCGCCTTGACGTGCCGCTGGCGCAGCGCATGACGGATCAGCGCGGGCTGCTGGTCCGGCGGATAGGCGAGGTCGATGATCTCGACGGAAGGATCCTCGATCAGGTTTTCCGGCGTGTCGTGGACTTTTCCGATGCCCCAGCGCTCGGCCACCTTTTGCGCGTTGGCCTTCGTGCGCGAGGCGATCGCCACAACGGGAAAGCCGGCCTCCTTGTAAGCCGCCAAATGGCACTCCGCCATGATCATGCCGGCGCCGACGCAGCCGATCCGGAACTCCCTGGAGCGGATCGCGACGTCCGGCTCGAACCTTTCTGCTTCCGCGGCTTGCGCCATCTTTCCCTTTCCTCCCTGATTTCAGGACAGCGCGGTCCCGCCCGCCCCGAAGAAGTGCATCTTGGCGGGGTCGCAGGAAAGCGCCACCCGCGCTTCCGGCCGGATGTCCGGCTGCCCGCGGAGAAGCGCCCGCAAGCGGCTCGCACCGGCATCCAGCGTCACTACCGTGGTTCCGCCCAGCGGTTCGACCTCGAACACCGTCGCCGGCCGGCCTGAGCGGCTGTCGTCCCAAGGCTCCACCTTGAGGTTCTCCGGCCGCACACCGATCTCCGACACTTCGCGCGGAACCCGCTCCGAAGCCAGGCGGATCGCGCCCTCGGCCGCCTCCACGCCGTTGACCCCGCGCACGGCGCCGAGGATGTTCATCGAGGGCGAGCCGAGCAGCCTCGCGACGTAGATGCTCGCCGGGCGGTCGTAGATTTCAGCCGGCGCGCCGATCTGGCGGATTTTCCCGCCCTCCAGGATCGCCATGCGGTCGGCGACCGACATCGCCTCCTCCTGGTCGTGCGTGACATAGATCAGCGTGTGGCCGAGTTCGCGCTGGATCCGCTTCAGCTCGACGCGCGTTTCCTCGCGCAGCCGCGCATCCAGCGCCGAGATCGGGTCATCCATCAGGTAAGCCGCGGGATCGCGCACCAGCGCGCGGGCGATCGCCACGCGCTGCCGCTCGCCCCCCGAAAGCTGGGCCGGGGCTTTGTGCAGGATGTGCGCGATGTGAAGCTTCGCCGCAACTTCGCCCAAGCGCCGCTCGATCTGCGCTTCCGCCAGGCGCCGCTCGACCAGCGGAAAGCGGACGTTGTCGCGCGCGCTCATGTGGGGAAACAGGGCGAGGTTCTGGAACACCATCGCCACGTTGCGCGCGGCCGGCGCGACCGCGTTCACGGGGCGGCCGGCGATCAGGATTTCGCCGGCATCCGGTTTTTCGAGCCCCAGGATCAGGCGCAGGATCGTCGATTTGCCGGAAAGCGGCGGGCCGAAGAAGCAGAAGAACTCGTTGTCGCCGACGGTGAAGCTGGCGTCGTCCACCGCGACGGTTGCGCCGTAGCGCTTGGAAACGTTGCGGAAGGCGATCTCGGCCACGATTCAGGCTCCTGCCGGAATTGCCGCACTGGTGGCGGCGTCGAACAGGCGCACGGCCGCGGGATCGGGAACAACAACCGCGCAGTCCCCGATCTTCAAGCCGACATCGTTCTCGAACACGGTCTTCACCGCGCTCTCGCCGTCACCCAGGTGAACGATCGTGCGCGCGCCGATCCGCTCGACAAAGGAGACGGGCAAAGCGAGGCCGCGCCCGCTTGGAGCAAGCGATGCCTGCTCAGGACGGAAGCCGTAGAAGACCTCTTCGGCACGCGAACGCCGGAGCGAGGCGGCCAGCGCATCCGGCAAAGGCGGCGATGCGCCGAGGAGTCCAAGATCGACCACCAGCCCGGCATCGGAAGCGGCCGGGCGGCCACGCAGGAGATTCATGCCGGGCGAGCCGATGAAGCGGGCGACGAACACGTTCGCCGGATTGTTGTAAACCTCCAGCGGCGTGCCGACCTGCTGGAGCACGCCGTGGTCCATCACGGCGATGCGGTCGGCCATGGTCATGGCTTCCAGCTGGTCGTGCGTGACATAGACCATCGTCTGCTTGAACTGCCGCTGAAGGTGCTTCAGCTCGGTGCGCATCACCGCCCGGAACGCCGCGTCCACGTTGGACAGCGGCTCGTCCAAGAGGAAGATCGCGGGTTCAACGATGGCCGAGCGGCCGATCGCGACGCGCTGGAGGATGTTCACCGAAAGCTTGTCCGCCTTGCGGTCGAGCAGCGGCGTCAATTGCAGCAGGCCCGCGATGGCGCCCACGCGCCGGTCGATCTCTTCCCGTGGGCTTCGCCGCATCTTCAGGCCGTAGGCGAGGTTCTCGCGCACGGTCATGTGCGTGAAGATCGCGTAGTTCTGGAACACGAAGCCGACGCCGCGCCGGCCCATCGGCACGCCGGCCATGTCGCGGGTCCCAAACAGGATGCGCCCGGAACTCGGCTCCTCCATGCCGGCGATCATGTTCATGGTCGTGGACTTGCCGCAGCCGGAAGGGCCGAGCAGAGCCATGAACTCGCCGTCATGGATCTCAAGGTCCATGGTCTTCAGCGCAGGGAAATCGCCGAACGTCTTCGTCAGGTTTTCCAAGTGGATCGCGCTCATGATCCTGCCGCCTGAACCAGCTTTGCGCGGGCTGCCGCCATGCGCTTCATGGCGAACACGGCAACGATCGAAAGAACGACCAGGATGGCCAGCGCGATCGCCGCGACATAGCCCCAGATCAGGTCCTGGGTCGTGACCTTGTAGATATAGACGGAGATCGTCTCGGTGGCGACGCCTGGGCCGCCGCCCGTCATGATGAACAGCGTGTCGAAGATCTTGAAGTTCTCGATCACGCGGATCGCCAGCGCGATTGCGATGATCGTCTTCATCTTCGGCAGCACGATCGTGGTGAAACGCTGCCACGGTCCTGCGCCCAGAAGCGTCGCGGCCTTCATCTGGTCCTGCGGCACGCCGACAAGGCCGGCCAGCAGGATCAGAAACATCAGCGGCGTCCACTGCCAGATATCGGCGATCATCACGGCGACCAGCGCCAGCGTCGGGTCGGACAGCCAGGCGACCCGGACCGGCGTCCCCGTGAAGTTGGACAGGATGTCGTTCACAGGCCCGCCGGACTGGAACAGCATGAAGAACATGTAGCCGGCCACCGCCGGCACCACCATCATCGGCATCAGCAGGATCGAGTAGAACAGCCGCTTGCCCGGAAAGTCGTCGGCAAACAGCGTCGCGAGCGCGAGGCCGAGCAAGAACTCCGCCGGTACGCAGACCACCATCACCAGGCCGGTGCGCCAAAGCGCGCTCCAGAAGCGGCGGTCGTCGGCGAGGTCGGAATAGTTGGCGAAGCTGTTCCAGGCTTGCCCTGCGTTCCACCAGCCCGTGCCGTCCAGCGGCGACCAGTCGGTCAGGCTGATGTAGAGCTGCATCAACAGCGGAAAGACGGAGATGAACAGGACCAAGATCTGCGCCGGCAGCGTCAGCCGGAAGCCGAGTCGCGTGGCCTCGGGATCGCCGGGACCGGCAACGGTCGCCGGGGGCAGGGGAGCGGCCGAGGCATTTTCCTCAGCGCGGGCAAGGACCGCCGCGCTCATTGCTTCAGCGCCCCGAAGGTCAGGCCGCGCACGAGATGGCGCTGGATCGCCACGCCCATGATGACGGGCGGCACCGCGGCGATCAGGCCGAGCGCGGCCTTGGCGCCGTAGAGCTGGCCTGTCATGGAGGAGGAGAGCGAGGCCATATAGACGGGGATCGTCACCCACTCGCGCGTGGTGAGCAGGAGCGCGATCAGGTAATCCGACCAGTTGAGGATGAAGACGAACAGCGCGGCGGAGGCCAGGGGCGCGCGCATCATCGGCAGGGTGATGCGGGTGAAGACGCGCCACCGCGAGCAGCCCTCCACCAGCGCCGCCTCCTCGATCTCGCGCGGCATGTCGTCGAAAAAAGTCTTCATCAGCCAGAAGGCGAAGGGCAGCGTGACGATGCCATAAACCAGCGCCAAGCCCCACCAGGTGTCGGTGAGGTGGAGAAAGGCCCACATGATCATCACGGGGATCATCACCGCCATCGGCGGAAACAGGCGGAGCTGGATCAAGGCCAGCGGCAGGTTTCCCCCTGAGCCGAAGCGCGACAGGCCGTAGGCGGCAGCCGTGCCGGCGCCCATGGCGATGACCGTGCCGAACACGGCGGAAAGCAGCGAGGACAGGATCGGCTTGGCCGCCGTGCGGTCGAGCGCGACGATGAGGTTCGAGGTCGAATCGCCGAACAGGAAGCGGAAATTGTCGAGCGTGGGGTTTCTCGGCCACCACGTCAGCTCAGCACCCGTCGCCTGCCATTCCGGGATCGGCTTGAACGCCATGGACGCCATCCACAGGATCGGGATGAGCGCCAGCGCCAGCGCGAGCAGGATCGCGGCGTAGCGGAATATCTCGAAGGGGATGGAACGCTGCATCGCTTGCCGTAGGGCGTTTCAGGAAGGATGGGACGGGACAGCTTGAGGCGCCGTCCCGCCCCGGCAAGGGCTTGGGAGAACTTGCCCTTTCAAGGATCAGGCCGGAAGCGGGTCGGTGATCGTCGGCCAGGCTTCCTTGTTGGCCTTGATGGCCTCAAGCAGCTTGTCCTCACCCGTCCGGCGGGCAATGCGCTTCCACTCGCGCGCCGTGTCGGCCATCGCCTCCTCCGGCGTCTTGGCCTTGGTGCAGGCGGCGACGAGGTTCTCGTCTAGCGCGTTGTGGAAGGCGGTGGCGCCGGGATAGTTGATCGAAGGCACCGTGCGGGCGACCGTCTCGCGCACCACGTCCATGTGGTAGGCATGGTAGGTCTGGCGCACCAGCGGGTCGGAGAAGTCGGACAGGCGGAAGGGGTCGAAATAGCCGCCGGGATTCGCCGTCATCCAGGCATAGATGCGGCTGGACCCCAGCCACTGGAGAAGCAGGTAGCAGGCTTCCGGGTTCTTGGCTTGGCTCGACACGGAGGCGGAAAGGTTCAGCCACAGCACGGAGCGGCTGATCAGCTTGCCGTCCACCTCGCGGCCGGGCGGCAGCATGGAGCCGACCTTGCCCGTCACCTTGGAGCCGGCATTGCCGGGATTGTCCAGGAACTTCGGCAGGTTGGAGAAGGCGCAGGTCATCGCCGCGCCGCCGTTGCCGAAGTTGCCGTACTGCTCCGGCCAGCCCCAGGACACCGCGTCGGGCGAGTGATAGGCGAGGCTGTCCACATATTCCTTCGTCGCCGCAATGCCCTGCTCACTGTTAATCAGCGGCGTGCCGTCGTCGGCAAAGAGGAACTGGTTGGGCGAGGCCATGGTGACGTAGCGCTGATACCAGTTGGTGTAGCCCCAGCCCTGGTTGCGCAGGTCGGTCACGCCGAACAGGCCCTTGTCCGGCCGCTGGAAGAATTTCCCAACCTCGTCCAGTTCCTTCCAGGTGCGCGGCGGCGCCAACGCGCGGCCGAATTGATCCTGGAACGCTTGTCTCTCGTTGGCGTCGCCGAACAGGTCGGTGCGATAGACCCAGGTCTGGAAGTCGCCGTCGAGCGAAACGCCATAGGTCGAGCCGCGGTACTGGTTGAGCAGCGAAACACCCTTGGCCCCGCCGACGTAGCCGCGCTCCGGATCGTCCCATTCCGGCTTGTACTTGGCGACATACTCGTCGAGCTTCAGGATGCCGCCGGTTTCGGCGAGGTCGCCCAGCCGGTTCCACTCCACGGCGTAGATGTCGTAGGCGCCGCCCTTGGTGGAGATGTCCTGCATCGTCTTGGTGAATTCCTGGCCGTTCGGCACGCCGACGATGTCCAGCGTGATCCCCGTCTCCTTTTCCCACAGTTCCTTGATCGACGGCGCGCCGGGCGGGAAGGGCTGCGTCAGCTGGCCGATCGAGCCGTCGGAAAGGCCGAGCACGATGCGATCGACGCCTCCGCCCTTCAGTGCCTTCGCGCCTTCGATCGCGCGTCCCTCCGGCGTATCCGGCCCGTACTGGTAGCGCTCGGCCCCGTCGAAGCCGGTCGGGCCGCCGATCATGCCGGCGGCGAGCGCGTCAGCCGCAAAGGCGCGGCCCGGCCGGATCAGCTTCGGAGCGATTCCTGCCGCGCCGGCGAACAGCGCGACCTTTCCTCCCGACGCAAGCAGGCTGCGCCGCGACATGCGGGTGACGTTGAACATCGATTTTCCTCCCTATGGCCCGTGAGCCATATGAAGGATGTTGACGTTCGTCATTGAGGAAGTCAACATCAATTTCAATCAAAGGAAATCATGACAACCTGAAGGAGCAAGTGTCATGCAGGGAAGTTGCTGCTAAATGGCGTTCCTTGGCGCGTGCATCCATGTTCATGAGGCATAATGACGTGTCTGGCCGCTGTCCGCTTGCCGTTTGCAGCCTCACCGGTGTGTGCCATGGCCGCGGTTCGCGGTGGACTTCTCCGGGCCTCTACATCAAATCACATCAAGCGCTGCTCCGGCATGGCTCGGATGCGCCCGAAACCCCTCGCAGTCTCTTTCCGGAAAGTGCTGTCGCCGTCACCCCATGCGCTCGACCCTGCTAGACATCGCACGCGAAGCCGGAGTTTCGGCCGCAACGGTTGACCGTGTGCTCAACAACCGGCCCGGTGTGCGCCCGCGCACGCGCGACATCGTGTTAGAATCGGCGCGGCGGCTCGGCTACATCGCACTGGACGGCGCCGACGGGGATGCCCGGTCCGCCGAGGTGATCTGCCTCGACTTCGTTCTTCCGGTAGGCACCAACACGTTCATCCGGGTGCTGCACGAGCAGTTGCAGGTCCAGGGCGCGCTGCGGCCGGAACTGCGAGTGCGCGTCAACGCGATAGAAAGTTTCAACCCGGACACGCTTGCGCGCACGCTGCACGACCTGCACGGGCGAACCGACGGCATCGGCCTGATCGCGCTCGACCACCCCACCGTGCGCGAAGCCATCCGTGCGCTGGCCGCCCAGGGGATCAAGGTCGTGACTCTGGCGACCGACATCCTCCACGTGCCGCGCGTCGCCTATGTCGGCATCGACAACCGGCAGGCCGGGCGCCTAGCCGGCTATGTGCTGGGGCGCCTGCTGGGAGCGGCCGAGCCGAAGAAAGTGGCGATGTTCGCGGGCTCGCTGTCCTATCGCGGGCACCAGGAACGGGAGATGGGGTTTCGCCACATCCTGGCCGAGGAGTTCCCCAACCTGGCGGTCGTCGAACTGCGCGAGATGGGCGACGACCGGGAGCGCGCCTACCGCGAAGCCGCCGCGCTGCTCGACCGCCACGACGATCTCGCCGGCATCTACAACATCGGCGCAGGCAACGGCGGCGTGGCGCGGGCGTTGCGCGAGCGGGCTTTAAGCCGCCACGTGGTCTTTCTCGGCCACGAACTGACCGACGGCACCAGGCGGCTCCTGCTCGACGGTACGATGGATGCGGTACTCGACCAGAACCCCCGCGTCGAAGCCCGCGAGGCTCTCAATCTCCTGACGCATGCGGTGCGAGGTGCCCCCTATGAAGGGCATCCGCCGCGCCTTCACCTGATCCTCAAGGAAAACATCCCGGAGGTGTAAAAGCGCGTTTCATGATCCGGCGGCGCGATCCGCCAGCAGAACGGCGTCGCGCATCTCGGTGATGATCGTTGCGGGCCATGCCGGATCGTACGCCGCCGCTGCCGTCAGGTGCTGAAACGCTGATCGTTTGTCGCCTCCGGTGAGGATCAGGGCCGAAGCCCTGGCCTCGGCTATCGTGCCCACTCCGAGCGAGATGCCATGGCGAGGCACCTCGTCCAGGGACCGGAACTGCGGAAACGTCGTCCTGTTGTCGCGGCGGGTCTGCTCCCCCAGCCGTATCACGCGGGTGCGGCTTCCGCGATCGCTGCCCGGCGGGTTGAAGGCCACGTGCCCGTCGCCGGCTCCGGAAGCGAGGATGAAGAAGTCGATGCCGCCTGCCTCCGCGATCCGGCGCTCGATGGCGCCGGGGTCGGCCGGATGGGGGAACCATATCTGTTCGGCAGGCAGTTGCGCGCCCACTGGCAGCGCCGCATCGAAAGGCGCCTTGATTTCGCGCTCGACAAAGCCGCGGCAGGAGAAGTGCGCTTCGGGCGGCGCCCAGGCCAAGCCTCCATCGGCTTCAACCAGATATTCGTCCATCATCACGAGGACGAGGGCGTCGAGCGGCTGCGGCTGGCGGGCGAGAAGGGCGGCCATCGCGCGGTAGGTCGGCAGCGGCGAGCGGCCCGTGGGGCATCCCAGCAGGAAGCGGCGCCCGTCCCGGCGCGCCTGCGCGATGCGTCCGAGCAGGTCTTGGGCGAGGTAAAAGCCGAGCGCCTCGGCGTCGGGGAAGAGTTGGGTTCTCACGCTCGCCCGCCTAGAAACAGCCCGGCCGCGCCGATCACGCCCTCGTGGCCGCTGAAACGGGCGCCGGCGACCGCTATGCCTTCCGAGAAGGTGGGAGACGCGACTTCGAGGAAGGTGGCGCGCGCCGGTCCGAGAAGCGGCTCGCCGACCGTCGCCACGCCGCCGCCGATCACGATGCGGTCGGGCTGGAAGATGTGCGCGAGCGAGGCGAGTGCAATCCCAAGATAGCGGCCAGCCTGTTTGAACACCGCAAGCGCGGCCGCGTCGCCGGCCCGCCCGCGTTCGATCAGTTCACGCGCGGGCAGGCCCGATATAGCCTCCCGCGTTTGGCGGCCGATCATCGCCTCCGCGCAGCCGCGCGCGCCGCAGGCGCAGCGGCGCCCTTCTTCGGACGGTTCGACGATCACGTGACCGGGGTCGCCGATGCACTCGCCCGTCACGCGCAGCGGCTCGCCGTCCACCAGCACCGCGGCGCCCACGCCCGTGCCGGCCGTGACGAAGAGCAGCCGCCGGGCGCCCTGGCCCGCGCCGAACTTGTGCTCGGCGAGCCCGCCCGCGTTCGAGTCCACCTCAAGCGCCACGGGAAGGCCGGTCGCCTGGCCAAGCGCCGATCGCAAGGGGAAGCCGGACAGAGCGGGCAGGTTGGGATTGTAGCTCATGGCTTCGCGCCCGCGATCAAGGAAACCGGCGATCGACACGCCGATGCCCGCAACCGGCCCGGCCTCCAGCATCGGCCGCAGCATACCGTCCAGCAGCGCCAGGAGCGCTTTGGGATCACCCCCGGCCGGCGTCGGGGCGGAGGCGTGGGCAGCCAGCGTGCCGTCGCAGCCGACTACGCCTGCCTTGATGCCCGTGCCGCCGATGTCGATGCCGATCGCGTGCATCTAAAGCGCCTTGCGGGCGAGGTCGGGGTTCTTCCAGAGGTCGATCGGCTTGGCGATGCCTTGGGGCCGGAACGGCAGGTTGATCTTCTGACCAAGCCCGGCGGAGGCATAAGCGGCGTAGAGCACTTCTTGCACCACGCGGCCGGTTTCGCCGTCGGCGATCGGCGTCTCCTTGCCGCGCACGCAGCGCGCGAAGTGCCGCATTTCCTGCGGAAAGCCGTAGTTCCAGTGCTCTTCGAAGACGGGCCAGGTCCAGCCCTTCGTCGTGGTCGCCTTCTCCACGGCGTAGCCGAAGCCGATCTCGGAATAGGTCGGCAGCGCGTTGCCCATCAGCATGTCGGCATAGGTCTGACCCTGGGAGCCGAAGACCTCGATCGAGTCGTCCATGCCGCCGGGCTTGGCCCAGGAGTTCTCCACGACGCCGGTCGCGCCGCCCTCAAACTCGATGATGCAGATCGCCTCGTCCTCGCCTTGCGTCTTGTCGCCGTGCACCTGGGTGGAGAGCTGGGCGTAAACGCTTTTGACCTCCGGCTTGCCGAGAAACCACCAGCAGAAAGCGATGCCGTGGCACCCCAGGTCCATCAGCGCGCCGCCGCCGGACTGTTCGACATCCCAGAACCAGGGCGAGTGCGGGCCGAAATGCTTCTCGCCCTGCTTGACCAGATGGATGCGCCCGAAGGCGCCCTCGTCGGCCATCTGCTTGGCCTTGACGTATTTCGGCGCGAAGAAAAGCTCCTCCGCATACATCAGCAGGACGCCTGCCTTGGCGCAGGCGGCGATCATCGCGTCGGCTTCTTCCAGCGTCACGCAGAGCGGCTTTTCGCAGACCACATGCTTGCCGGCTTTCGCCGCGGCGACCGTCATCTCCGCGTGGAGGCGGTTGGGCGCCGTGATCGAGACCATCTCGATCTCCGGGTCGGCGAGCATCTGGCGGTAATCCGTGAACCACTTGGCAATGCCGTGGCGGGCGGCAAAGCTTTCGGCGTTGCCGGGGGAGGGCGACGCCACCGCCGCCACTTCCGCTTCTTCCGGCATCATCCGTACGGAATGCGCGATGCAGTCGGCCTGGAAGCGCGACCCGATGATGCCGAGTTTGACCTTGTTCATGTTGCCTCTCCGGTTTCATTTGCGGCTTCGTCTGGCGGTTCATCCATCCAGCCGGGCGTTTTCCCAGCGGCCTCCTGCGGCGTTCGAGGCGACGGCTGCCGCGACGAACTTGACGCCTCGCGCACCGTCGGTGATGTCGGGCACGAAGGCGGCGCGGGCCGCATCGGACGGCCCGCGTGAGCGGTGCGCGCGGATGAGCGCGGCGGCGTCGCCGTAGAGGTTGGCGAAGGCCTCGATATAGCCTTCGGGGTGAGCCGCGGGCATGCGCGAAACGCGGCGGCTTTCGCCAGCCGAGCCGAAGCCGCCCCGCACCAGGGTGCGCGCCTCCTCGCCAAAGCGGGTGAAGCGCAGTTCCTCCGGCCTGCCCGCATGCCATTCGAGGCCGCCCTTGTCGCCGTAGACCCGCACGGAAAGGTCGTTGTAGTGGCCGGGCGAGGTTTGGCTGGCCAGGATCGTGCCGCGCGCGCCGTTAGACCAGCGCACCATCACATGGGCGTTGTCGTCGAGGCGGCGGCCGGGCACGGCGGTGAAGAGGTCCGCCGCCACTTCATCGGCCTCGCAGCAGGCGACGAAGCAGGCGAGGTTGAAGGCATGCACGCCGATGTCGGCGAGCACCGCCGACTGGCCCGCGCGCGCCGGGTCGGTGCGCCACTCCGCCTGCTTGTGGCCTTGCGTGTCGATCGGCAGCGTCAGCCAATCCTGGACATAGGCGCCGTGAACGGCAACCAGCCGGCCAAGCTCGCCGGCCGCCACCATCTCGCGCGCCTGGCGCACCATGGCGTAGCCGGTGTTGTTGAGCGTGACGAAGAATTTTCGCGCCTTGGCCTGCGCCAGCACCAGCAGCGCCCGCGCCTCGTCCATGCTGACCGCCAGCGGCTTGTCGCAGATCACGTCGATGCCGGCTTCCAGAAAGGCGGTGGCGACCGGCGCGTGGAGGTGGTTCGGGGTGACGATCACCACCGCCTCGATGCCGTCCGCCCGCTCGCCCTCCGCCCGCGCCATCTCGCGGAAATCGTGATAGGTACGCTCAGACGCAAGCCCAAGCTCGGCGGCGGAAGCCTGGGCGTTGGCGGGGTCGGAGGACAAGGCGCCTGCCACGAGGTCTATGCGGTCGTCGAGGCGCATGGCCAGGCGGTGCACGGCGCCGATGAAGGCGTTCCGCCCGCCGCCTACCATGCCGACGCGCAGCCGCTCCGCCTTTGCCGCGTCCGATGTCGCGTAAACCATCCCCGTCCTCTTCTCCCTACGAGCCGCCTTCGGCTCGCTTCCCCCTCGAAGTATCGTTCCGTTTTCCAGATTGTGAAATCCCCTTTCCACGATAACCTTGTGGCTCCGCTGCGCATCGAAAGAAGCGGATGATCGGAGGGATGGCCGTTGTGACGGAGCCGCTTGCGCCGGATGGGAACGACACCCCGGAGCCCCCGGAGGCAAGGCCCGGCAAGGGAAGCCGGGCCGACATCGGCTACACCAAGCCGCGCACCTATGAGGAATTGCGGGCGGTGCTCGCCTCAGGCACGGTGCACTTCCCGAAGCGCCTGCGCCAGGTCGCCATCTTCCTCTGGCAGCATCCCAGCGACGTGGCGCTGGGCACGATCAGCCAGGTGGCTACCCAGGCCGGCGTCCAGCCCTCCACCCTCGTGCGCTTCGCCCAAAGCTTCGGCTATGCCGGCTTCTCGGATTTTCAGGGCCTCTTCAAGGAACACGTCAAGGGCGTGCGGCCGGACGGGCGGCGGCGCCCTGACTTAGAGGGGCGCGGGGGCGAACGGCCATTCCTCCACGGCATGGTGGCGGCGGCGCGGGCTTCGCTCGATCGGGTCAGCGACGGCTTCGACATCAAGAATCTCCAGCGCATGGCCGAACTGCTGGCCGCCGCCGACCTGATCCATGTGATCGGCAGCAAGCGCGCCTTTCCCGTCGCGGCCTACCTCGCGCTGACGCTTTCGCAGCAGGGCGTCCGCAACGTGCTCGTGGACAATGTCGGATCGGGCGCGCTCGACCTCGTCGGCTGCCTGGGGACGCGCGACGCGGTGCTGGCGGTCAGCTTCAGCCCCTACAACTCGATCACGCCCGACCTTGTCGCGGTGGCGCGCGAGCGGGGTGCGGGCGTCGTTTCCATCACCGACAGCGCGCTGAGTCCTCTGGTCAAGCTGTCGGACCGCTGGGCCGAGGTGGTCGAAGCCGACTTTGCAGGATTTCGCTCGCTGGCCGCCTCGCTCGCGGTTGGAATGGCTCTGGTCCACGGTGTCGTGTCCCTGCGCCAGGCAACGTGAAAACCGGCCAGGAAACGGATTGACTAGGCGAAATAAAAATTCCACTTTTCGCGACATGGAAAGGCCTTTCTGGGAGGGGCGGTGGAGTCCAGGACGGACGGCAAGATCGCGCTGGTCACCGGGGCGACGCAGGGCATCGGCGGGGCCATCGCTGCGGCGCTTGCTGCGTCGGGCAGCAGTGGGCTGCTCCTGTCCGGCCGCGATGCTGGCCGCGGCAACGCCGTCGCCGGGGACCTGACTGCGGAGGGCGTGCCGGCTTTCTTCGTCGCGGCCGACCTGGCCGACGAAGCCGCGCCCGCGCTCCTGATCGGCGAATGTCTCTCCCGTTTCGGCCGGATCGACATGCTAGTCAACGCGGCGGGCATCACCACGCGCGCTTCCGTGGCGGAGGCGAGCCTCGGCGACTGGGAAAGCCTGTTTGCGGTAAACGCCCGCGCGCCGTTCTTCCTGATGCAAGGCGCGATCCGCGCCATGCGCGAGCGAGGGCAGGGCGGCGCGATCGTCAACATCCTGTCGATCAACACGCACTGCGGCGCGCCGAACCTCGGCGTCTATTCCGCGGCCAAGGGCGCGCTGGCCACCGCCACGCGCAACGCCGCCAACGCCCATCGTTTTGAGCGCATCCGCGTCAACGGCATCAATGTCGGCTGGGCGGACACTCCCGCCGAGCGGGTCATGCAGTCCGAAACGTTGGGGCTCGGTCCCGGCTGGCTGGATCGGGCGAGTGCGGCGCAGCCTTTCGGCCGCCTGCTTCAAGCTTCGGAAGTGGCCAACCTCGCGGTGTTCCTGCTCAGCGAGGCGTCGGGGCCGATGACCGGCGCGCTGATCGACCAGGAGCAGTGGGTCGCGGGATCGCGGGAGTGAGCGCCGCCCCGCTCCCGGTGCTTGCACCGGCCCTGCTGCCGCAGCTCCCGCAGGCAGTCAGGCAGCCCGCCTATGACCGCAATGCCCTGCGGGCCGGCATGGCGCATATCGGCGCCGGCGCCTTCCACCGCGCCCACCAGGCCGAGTACACCGACGACCTCCTGGAGCGCCGCTTCGACCGCTGGGGCGTGGTCGGCATCAACATCCGCCCGCCGCATCTCGCACCCACGCTTGGGCGCCAGGGCGGGCTCTACACGCGGCTGCTGCGCGAGAACAGCCACGCGGAAGCGCGCGTGGTCGGCAGCATCCTGTCCGTCGTGGACGCGCAGGAAGACCCCGCTCCGGCGCTCGCCGTGCTGGCGTCGCCCGACATCGACGTGGTCACGCTGACCGTCACCGAAAAGGGCTACTGCCACAAGCCGGCGACCGGCGTCCTCGACGAAGAAGCACCCGGCATCGCCCACGACCTCGCCGACATATCCGTGCCGCGCACACTTCCCGGCCTGCTGGCGCGCGGCATGGAACTGCGAAGGACAAGCCATGGCCGCCCTCTGACGGTCGTGAGTTGCGACAACATTCCGGCGAACGGCGTCATCCTCCGCAATGTCGTGCGGGCCGTAGCCGAGCGGCGCGGCCAGCGTCTTGAAGGCTGGATCGAGGCGAACGCCGCATTCCCGTCCGCCATGGTGGACCGCATCGCGCCGGCCGTGACGCCGGCCGATGCCGCCTATGTGGAGCAGAACTTCGGCTACCGCGCCCGCGCCGGCGCGGTCGGCGGGCCGGGCCGCCACGGGGGGCTCGAGCAGCGCGGTGCAGGCCGCGGTCCGCAATGGGGCCTCGCGGG
>CAXTCF010000019.1:0-37731 GCA_964242945.1 uncultured Rhizobiaceae bacterium
GACGTTGGGGGGGAGGGTTAGAGTGGCGCGGAACAGGCTTGTTGAGAGGAATTGCACGTCGCCGACGCGCTCGCTGTAGAGGCCGAGCGTCGCCTTCTGCTGGCGGAGCGCTGCGCCGAATTCCTGGATCGTGGCGGGCGCTTCGTCCTCGTCGGCCGGCTCAAGGTGGATGTTGCCGGGCCCAAGCGCCAGCTGCCGGTAGGTGGTGGGCGTCGTGATGTCCTGAAAGCGCTTGGTGGTGGCGATCGAATACGACACCGGCACGTCGGAAAAAGTCTCGGACGCCGTGTTGATCCACATGCCGAGCACGCGGTCCTTGCGGCGCACGACGATCGGGCGCGGCGGGCCTTCCAAGACCACGATCACGTCATAGCGCCGCTGGCGCGTGGCGAGCGGGTCGGTGTCGTCCACCGAGCCGAAGATGGTCAGGTCGGCGCCGGAAAAGTCCGGCGTGATGGTGATGCGGTCGGTGGAAAGCCCGATCTGGATCGTGGCGGGGTCGATCTCCTGCGCGCCCGCGGGGAACGCGGCAGCCAAAAGCAGAGCAACGAGGATGAGCCTGCGGCGCATGGCTCAGCCGCTGCCGAGTGCTGTGAGGGAATAGATGTCGGCCGGGCGCACGAACAAGTCGAAGGCGAGGCGCAGGCCCACCGCCAGAACCAGTGCCGCCAGAAGGGCTCGCAGCTGCTCGCCGCGCAGCTTCTGGCCGGCGCGCGCGCCGTACTGCGCGCCGGAAACGCCGCCGATCATCAGGAGGAAGGCCAGCACGATGTCCACGGTCTGGTTCGCCGAGGCATGGACGAGCGTCGTGTACGAGGAAAGGAAAACCATCTGGAAGGTCGAGGTGCCCACCACGACGTTGGTCGGCACTTTCAGCAGGTAGATCAGCGCCGGCACCATGATGAAACCGCCGCCGACGCCCATGATGGCGCTGAGGAAACCGATACCGGCGCCCAGCCCCAGAACGGGGATCACGCTGACGAAAAGCTTGGAGGTGCGGAAGCGGACTTTCAGCGGCAGCTTGTGGACCCAGTTGTGGCTGCCGGGCCGTCGCAGCGTGGGCGCCGCGCCGCTTCTGGCGCGGCGCAGCGCGCGCAGAGATTCCACCATCATCAGGCCGCCGACGGTGCCGAGAAAAGCGACGTAGAGGACGGACACGAACAGGTCGAGCTGGCCCAAACGCCGCAGGAGCGCGAAAACGAAGGCGCCGAGCGAAGAGCCGGCGATGCCGCCAAGCAGGAGGACGAAGCCGAGCTTGAAATCGATGCTCCGCCGCTTCCAATGCACCAGCGCGCTGGAAACGGAGGAGGCGACCACCTGGTTGGCGCCGGTGGCCACCGCGATCGCCGGCGGGATGTTGTAGAAGATCAGGAGCGGCGTAATCAGGAAGCCGCCGCCGACGCCGAACATGCCCGACAAAAAGCCGACCGCCGCGCCCATGGCGAGCAGCACGAACACGTTGACGGACATTTCCGCGATCGGAAGGTAGATGCCCATCCGCTTGCCCCTGCCGGAGGTTTCCCTCCGGGCCTTGACCCCTTGGGCGGCGTTCTTCGAGAAAAGTTGCGTCGGGAATGAGGCTCGAAGCAAACCGCCCGCAACAATTCGCTGCGGGCGGTTAACGGTGGGAGGGGAGGCCCGCTGCCGGGCCTCCGCGGTGCGTCTTATTTGCGGGCGAGCAGCGCCTTGACCAGTTTGTCGTCCACTTCGCCGGTTGCCGGCAGCTTGTTGTCCTTTTGGAAGGCGACGATCGCCGCCTTGGTCTTGGCGCCCATCACGCCATCCGTGCCGCCGGCGTCGTAGCCGTTTTTGGCGAGGATCAGCTGAATGGTCTTCACCGCCGCCTTCATATCGACGCTGGCGGTGGTTGCCGGCGCGGTGGAGCCCCAAGCGGCCGGCGTTTCCACCGTGTTCGCCTTCGGGTCGAGCGGCTTCGCCTTCCAGAGTTCCGCAGTGGCGCGGGCGCGTGCCAGCGCATCGGGTTTCAGCGTGGCGGCAACCTCGTCGCGCTTGGCCGCCGCATCCTTGTCGCCGCTCTTGGCGACAAGCGCGAACCACTTGTACGAGGCTTCCAGGTCTTGGCTTGTGCCGACGCCCTTGGCTGCCAGGATGCCGAGGTTGAACTGGCTGTCCTTGACCCCGTGCTCCGCGGCGGCCGTGAACCAGCGCACGGCCAGTTCGTTGTCGGTCCCGCCCGCCGCGCCCATCGCGTAGAGGACGGCGAGGTTGTGCATGGCGCTGGCGTTGCCGGCGTCCGCCGCAAGCTGATACCAGGTCTTGGCCACGGTGGGGTTGCGCTCCACGCCGGTGCCCTTCTCGTACATCGAGCCGATGCGGTACTGCGCAGGGGCGAGCCCCAGGTCCGCCGCAGCCTCGAACCACTTCGCGGCCGCCGCGAGGTCAGCGGGCTTGCCCTGGGTGTCCGCCAGCCGGCTGCCGATCGTCCACAGCGCGACCGCGTCGCCGTTGGCTGCGGCTTCCCGCAGGGCCGCCGGCTCGACCGTCTTGGGAACCTCCAGGCCGTTGGGCAGCTTGGCAGCCGGCGCTTCCGGACCGGCTCCGGCCGTTTCCGGCGGCGCGGTTGTTCCGTTCGGCTCGGCCGCCGTGTCAGTCTCAGGCACGCTCACCGGCGCAAGCGCCCCAGCCGACGGGCCCGTTTCCGCATCAGCGCTGGCGGCCGCCGCCGGCGTCTCCTCGCCTTCCAGATCGGGCGGGGTTGCCGCCGCAGCTTGCGCCTCGGCCGGTGCAGCCGGTGCGGCGGAAACCGATGCGGTCGTGATGGGCGCTAGCGCTGCCGTTTCCGCTGCCGGCTCGGTTGCCTGCGCCGCCGTCACCGGCTCGGCGTAAGACTCCGCCATCGCCATCTGCGGAACCGGCTCGGCGGTGAAGAACTTGCTGGCCTGGATGCCGGCGAGCGCGATCATGATGGCGCCGACAGCCATCAGGACCGACTTCCGCTTGGCTTGCAGCAGCTTGCCCAGCCTGCCGCCCCGCGCCAGCCCGGTGGAGTCGGACTGCCGCTTGAGGATCTCGGCCTCGGCCGCGGCCGCCTGCGCTGCGCGGCGCGCCGCGGCGATGAAGTCCGACTTGGCGGCGTCCCCTTCCTTGCCGGTCCGGGGGCCTGCGGCACGCTCGTCGCGGACGCGCCGCATGATGGCGCCAAGGTCCGGGCCGCCGCTGCCGGGCGCGAGCGGCTGGTTGGCAAGCTTGTTGTCGAGCGGCTCGTCCAGGTCGAAATCCGGTGCGGCGGACGGGGCAGCCGGCACTTCGACGCTTTCCGCCTGCGCGCGCTCCTTGCGCCCGCCGCCCAGCGCACGGCTCAAGCCGCCGAGAAGCGATTTTCCGCGGGCAGGGGACCCGCCGGCCGGGAGTTCATTGACCCCGGCGTCGAGCGCCAGCGCGACGGCAGGTGCGCCTGCGCGCATCTCGGCATCCGCCGCAAATTCCGGCGGCGAAGTGAAGTCAAGCGACGGCGCATCGGCGATCGCGATCTTGCGCGGGCTTTGCCTGGGCTCGATCGTGGGCTCTGCCCTGCTCGGTGCTTCTTCGGTTTCCAGCGAGCCCAGCCGCTCCACGATCTTGATCAACGTATCGTGGATCGCCTCGAAGGTCTTGGCGTTGCGGTCGTCGGACCGGCGGGTGAGCGTTTCCAGGGATTTCAGGTCCTGGGCAAGGCCCGCCACCGCTGGGCCGTCCACGCCGCTTGCGGCAAGCGCGCCGGCAGTCCTTTCCGCCGCTTCGCGGGCAGCGCGCATGATCGCGTCGTGCTGGCGCTCCAGCGAGCGCTCGATGCCTTCCAGGCGCGGCGCCAGCGCCTGCAGCTGCTTTTCCCCGCCGAAAGGCTGGCTCAGATGCTCCGTAAGGATGGACACCTGGGCTTCCAGGGCGCGCAGGTCGCGCGCCAGAGCCGTGGTTTCGAGGCCCATCGCGCCGCCGGAAACCAGCGCGCTGACCGTGCTTTCCGCGGCCTCGCGCGCCGCCTTCAGCACGGCCTCGTGCTGGTTGGCGAGCGAGCGCTCGATGCCTTCCAGCCGCGGCGCCAGTGCCTGCAGCTGCTTGTCTTGGGATGACGGCTTGGCGAGGTGCTCGGTCAAAACGGTGACCTGGGCCTCCAGGCTGCGCATCAGCTTCGAGTCGGTGGGCGACATCGCGGGAGCGGCCGCGGCCTTGTTCTCGAAGCGCTTGGCGAAGTCGGTAAAGCGCTCGTCCAGCGCGGCCGTCAGCGCACGGTTCTGCTCCGCCGGGTTGGCCGCCTGGCCCTGCGCGTCGAGCCGATCGACCACCTCGTCCAGGCGGCGCTCAAGGTCGCGGAAGAGCAGGCCGGCACGCTCCGCCGCGTCGCCCTGGCGGCGCTCAAGCATCGCGGCCAGCGTGTCGAACCGCTGCTCGATGGCGCGGAACACGAAGTCGGGATCAGCCGGCGCGCCGACCTTGTCGAGCTTCGCCGCGATGATCGCCACCTGGTTCCCAAGCTGCTCCACCGCCTTGGCCGGCAGGTTGGCTTTGGCGGCCAGTTCGTCCACGCGCGTCGAGAGCTGCGTCAGGCGCTGCATGACGGCGTCGGAGGAGTCGTTCTCCCTGAGGCCCTCCACCTGCTTCGAGACGGCGGAAAGACCTGCCTCGATCCGCTCAAGCGGCTTCGGGTCGGGCGTCTGCACCGCCGCTGCGGCCTGGATGCCGCGGCTGATCTCGTCCAGGCGCTCTTCCAGCGCGTTCAGCATTTCGGGGCCGAACTGCGTCTGGTTGCGGGCGAACTGGTCGATGACGCCGGCAAGGTTGCGCAGGCGATCCTCGAAGCCGCGCATGGATTGCGAGGTCGGAAGATCGCCGACCGCGCGGTTGAGGCCTTCCAGCCGCGTGTGGAGATTTTCCAAGGCCGCGGTGCCGCTGCGGTTCTCGCCGGAAAGCTTGGTCTCAAAAGCGCCGAGCCGCCGCTCCAGCGCGTCCCAGCGGCCTTCCATGGACCGCAGGCTGTCTTCGCGGGCCAACTGCTCCAGAGCGCCCTTCACTTGGGCCATCTCGGCTTTCAGCTGGACCACGCCGGAGTCGTCGCTGCGGTCGGCGAGCTTTTGGATGCCGCTGGCGAGGCGCGCGAACTCCGCGTCCAGTTCCGCCCGCGCCTTGGGGCCGCGTTCGATCTCGCGGCGCAGCGAGTCGAATTCGTTGCGGAGCGTGGACGAAAGCTCCTTCTGCGCGTCGCGCTGCTGGCCGAGGTCGCTGCGCAGGTTCTTGATCTCGCCGGCGATGCGCCCTGCCGCCGCCACGCCGTCCTCTTTCGTGCGGGCCTGCTCGACTTCGCGCACCATGTCGCGGAACGTGTTGGGATAAACTGGTTCAGCGGGACGGTCGGACGATGCGTCGAAGTCCGGCGTGGCGCCGAAGGGCTGTTGCAGCCGCTCCTCCAGGTTGGCGAGAGAACGGTTCAACTCGTCGAGGGTCAGGTTCGGCCGGCGCTGCCGGCCGGCGTTCAAGGTGTCCAGATAGGATCGCCTGCTGCTGTTCATGGTTCGCCCGCCCTTCCCAATCCTGTACGGCGCCGCCGCGCTTTGCCCCAGGTCAGGGGCGGCAGCTTGCGCGAATTCGTTCGTGCCGGCGCGAGTGAGGCGCGTTTGCCGCCTTCCCGGCTGAAGCCGAGTGAAGCGCATCGCCGCCTGAGTGAAACCGTGAAGAATTCGATACGAGGGCGCCACGGAGCACCGGCACCCGCACATTCCGCCGAACGTGGTAAACAAGCCGTTAAGTAAAGTTACCAACTTTCCCGTCCGCTCACCTTGTCGTTGCGTAAGTGTCGGGCCACTTGCGGAGAACAGCAGCGTTCGAGTAGAGCGCGCCGCTTCCGTGTCACCGCAGCAGCATGCCGCTGCGTTTCTCCCAAGCAACTCGGCGAAGCGACACCCGCCCGCTTCCCCACGCGCAGGCAGCAAAAGCCGCGCCCCTTCAGGGCAAGATCAATAAAAATGCACGCAATGAATGAAACGGGCTCGTTCGCGCCCGGCCTTCGGGAAAATGGCGACGAAGCAGAGTTCTTCCGCATCGGCGACATGGCGAAGGCCTTCGGCGTTACGCTGCGGACCCTGCGCTTCTACGAGGACAAGGGGCTGCTCGCACCGAAGCGGGAAGGCAACACGCGCCTTTATTCCCGGCGCGACCGCTCCCGCATGAAGCTGATCATGCTGGGGCGCAAGGTCGGCTTTTCCCTGCGCGACGTGAAGCAAGTGATGGACCTCTACGATCCGGCAGGCACGAACAACAAGCAGATGCGGCTTGTGCTGGAAAAGTCGGAAAAGCAGATGGTGCGCCTGCACAAGCAGCAGGCCGCGCTGGAGGAGGCCGTGCACGACCTTGGCGAACTGATCGGCACCGTCCGCTCCCGCCTTGGCGCGGCCGCGCCGGCCGAGCGCAAGGCCGGCTGACCCAAGCCTCGCGCGCCAGCGTGGACGCGCCCGGCGAAGCTTGCTAGGCCGCAGCGATTGCCGTCAGAAGGGCTGTCGCCCGGAAAGCTGTCATGCCGATCTTCCGTGCCCCGGTTGCCGATTCGCTTTTCGTCCTGAACGACGTTTTGGGGCTGGAGCGCTACGCCAACCTGCCGGGATTCGCGGAAGTGACGCCCGACACGCTGGAAGCGATCCTGGCGGAAAGCGCCAAGCTCGCCGAGAACGTCATCTTAGCCACGAACCGCGCCGGCGACCGGCAGGGCTGCACGCGCCTGCCCGAGGGTTCGGTGAAGACGCCGGACGGCTTCCGCGCGGCCTTCGACGCCTACCGCGACGGCGGCTGGATGGGTCTGGCTGTGCCTGAAGAGTGGGGCGGGCAGGGGCTGCCCTACACGCTCTACACCGCGGCTTCCGAATACATGATCTCCGCCAACATGGCGCTGCTGATGTATGCCGGGCTGACGCAGGGCGCGATCGCCGCGATCGCCGCGCACGGCACGGACGAGCAGAAGGCCGGCTTCCTGCCCAGGCTCACCTCCGGCGAATGGACCGGCACGATGAACCTGACGGAGCCGCATGCCGGCACCGACCTCGGCCTGCTGCGCACGAAAGCCGTTCCGGCCGAAGAGGGCTCCTATCGCATCACCGGCCAGAAAATCTTCATCTCGGCCGGCGAGCACGATCTCGCCGACAACATCGTGCATCTCGTGCTGGCGCGCATCGAGGGTGCGGCGGCCGGCGTGAAAGGCATCTCGCTCTTTCTCGTGCCGAAGTTCCTGCCAGACGGCGAGGGCCTGGGCGCCCGCAATGCAGTTTCGTGCGGCGCGCTCGAAGAAAAGATGGGCATCCACGGCAACGCCACCTGCGTCATGAACTATGACGGAGCGACCGGCTGGCTCCTCGGCGAAGCGCATGCGGGGCTTCGTGCGATGTTCACCATGATGAACGAGGCGCGGCTCGGCGTCGGCCTGCAGGGGCTGGCGGTGGGCGAGGCGGCCTACCAGAACGCGGTCGCCTATGCGCGCGACCGCCTCCAGGGCCGCTCGCTTTCCGGCGCCCGTTTCGCGGAAAAGGCAGCCGACCCGATCATCGTCCACCCCGACATCCGCCGGACGCTTCTCACCATCAAAGCCTGGACGGAAGGCGGGCGGGCCCTGGCCTTGTGGGTCGCGCTGCAATCCGACCTTGCGCACCGGGCGGAAGACGAGACGCAGCGGAGGGAAGCGGACGATCTGCTCGGCCTGCTGACCCCGGTGGTGAAGGCCGTTCTGACCGACAAGGGCTTCGACCATGCGGTGGCCGCGCAGCAGGTGTTCGGCGGACATGGCTATGTCGAGGAATGGGGCATGAGCCAGTTCGTGCGCGACGCCCGCATCGCCATGATCTACGAGGGCGCCAACGGCATCCAGGCGCTCGACCTCGTGGGAAGGAAGCTGGCGGCCAATGGCGGCCGCGCGGTTCAAGCCTTCTTCAAACAGGTCGGCGAGTTCTGCGAGGAGAGCCGCACAGACGAGACGATGTTGCCGGTTACGAAAGCGTTGAAGAAGGGGCTGAACGACCTTCAGGCCGCGACGATGTGGCTGGTGCAGAACGCGATGGCGAAACCCGACAATGCCGGCGCGGCCTCCACCGACTATCTTCACCTGATGGGGCTGGTGGCGGTCGGCTATGTCTGGGGAAGGATGATGAAGGCGGCGCAAGCGAAACTTGCCGAAGGAGCGGACGGTTCGGCGGCATTCTTGGAGACCAAGCTGGTCACGGGGCGCTTCTTCTTTGAGCGCATCCTGCCTGAAACGGCGCTGCGGCTCAGCCGCCTACAAGCAGGCGCGGACACGATGATGGCGCTGCCGGCTGAGGCGTTCTAAGCTCGGTACGTAGGGACCGATGACCCTGCTGAGGGAGTAATCCGATGGCCGACGCCTATGTCTATGACGCGGTCCGCACCCCGCGCGGGCGGGGCAAGAAGGATGGCGCGCTGCACGAGGTTCCCGCAGTAAGGCTCGCGGCGCACACGCTCTCCTCCATCCGCGACCGTAACGACCTGGACACGCGCCAAGTCGATGACATCATCTTCGGCTGCGTCGATCCCGTGGGCGAGGCGGGATCGGTCATCCCGCGCTCGGCGGCCTTCGAGGCCGGCTACGACTTTCGCGCGCCGGGCATGCAGATCTCCCGCTTCTGCGCTTCCGGCCTCGATGCCATCAACCTCGGGGCGGCCAAGATCGCAGCGGGTTCGGACGAGATCGTGATCGCCGGCGGTGTCGAGTCCATGTCCAGGGTGGGCATGGGCATGTCGGGCGGCGCGTGGTTCATGGACCCGTCCGTATCGCTGCCGGCTTGGTTCATGCCGCAGGGCATTTCAGCCGACCTGATCGCCACGAGATACGGGTTTTCGCGCGACGACGTGGACGCCTATGCCGTGGAAAGCCAGAAGCGTGCAGCGGAGGCCTGGGGGCAGGGGCGTTTCGACAAATCGGTCGTGCCGGTCAAGGACGTCAACGGGCTGACGATCCTTGCGCGCGACGAGCACATGCGCCCCGCTACCGACATGCAGGCGCTGGCCGCGCTCGATCCATCTTTCGCGATGTTCGGCGAGATGGGGGGCTTCGACGCGGTGGCGGTGCAGCGCTATCCCGAATTGGAGGAGGTCAATCACGTCCACCATGCCGGCAACTCGTCCGGCATCGTGGATGGGGCGGCGGCCGTGCTGCTCGGCTCCAAGAAGGCCGGCAAGGCGATGGGGTTGAAGCCGCGGGCGCGCATCAAGGCGTTCGCCAATATCGGCTCGGAGCCTGCGATGATGCTGACCGGCCCGGTGGACGTGACGGAAAAGCTGCTCAAGCGCGCCAGGATGAAGCTGTCCGACATCGACCTGTTCGAACTGAACGAAGCCTTTGCCAGCGTGGTTCTGCGCTACATCCAGGCCTTCGACGTTCCGGAGGACCGGATCAACGTCAACGGCGGCGCGATTGCGATGGGCCACCCGCTGGGCGCCACCGGCGCGATGATCTTCGGCACGGTGCTGGACGAACTGGAGCGCCGCGGCCACAACACCGCGTTGGTGACGCTGTGCATCGGCGCGGGCATGGGCACGGCAACGGTGATCGAGCGGGTTTGAAGAGCGACGGCCGCAAGGCCGGCCAAGAGCCGTAGAGATGGCTCTTGCAGCGACGAAAGGCCCTGAGCCATGCGAGGGGCGGGGCTGAAGCGGCCGTTCGCCTCTGCCTTGCCTCGACCCGTTGAAGAAAATTGCGCTCCGGTGGTTTGCCTTCCGGCACCGTTTTCTTTATCTGGAATGATTCTAAACAGGGCGAGTCGCAGCCGGCCTGCCCCTGTTGCATAGCTCCGAAGGAACACCCCCGATGGCAGACGACAAGACGCCGAAGACCCTGACTACCTCCGCCGGGGCGCCGGTCGGCGACAACCAGAATTCCATGCCGGGCGGCCCGCGCGGGCCGCTGCTCGTGCAGGACTATCAGCTGTTCGAGAAGCTGGCGCACCAGAACCGCGAGCGCATCCCTGAGCGCGTGGTGCACGCCAAGGGCTGGGGCGCGTTCGGCGACCTGACCGTGACGCACGACATCACCAAATACACCAATGCAAAGCTGTTTTCAGAAGTCGGCAAGAAGACGCCGCTGTTGCTGCGCTTCTCGACCGTCGCGGGCGAGCAGGGCGCGGCGGACGCCGAGCGGGACGTGCGCGGCTTCTCCGTGAAATTCTACACCGAGGAAGGCAACTGGGACATCGTCGGCAACAACACGCCGATCTTCTTCGTGCGCGACCCGTACAAGTTCCCCGATTTCATCCGCACGCAGAAGCGCCACCCGAAGACCAACCTGCGCTCGCCGACCGCCATGTGGGACTTCTGGTCGCTTTCGCCGGAGTCGGTGCATCAGGTGACGATCCTGATGTCGGACCGCGGCCTGCCGACCGCGCCGATGTTTATGAACGGCTACGGCTCGCACACCTTCTCGTTCTGGAACGACGCGGGCGAGCGATACTGGGTGAAGTTCCACTTCAAGACGAACCAGGGCCACAAGCATTACACGAACGAGGAGGCCCAGGGCATCATCGGAAGATCGCGCGAGAGCTACCAGGAAGAGCTTTACGGCGCGATCGACAAGGGCAACTTCCCGCGCTGGACGATGTTCGTCCAGGTGATGCCGGAGGACGAGGCCGACGCAAAGGAGTACAATCCGTTCGACCTGACCAAGGTCTGGTCGCATGGCGAATACCCGCTGATCGAGGTCGGCCAGCTTGAGCTGAACCGCAACCCCGACAACTATTTCGCGGAAGTGGAGCAGGCGGCTTTCTCCCCGTCCAACATCGTGCGCGGCGTTTCCTTCTCGCCGGACAAGATGCTCCAGGCCCGCATCTTCTCCTATGCGGACGCGCATCGCTACCGCTTAGGCGCACATTACGAGGCGTTGCCGGTCAACCGGCCGCATTCGCCGGTCAACCACTACCACAAGGATGGCCTGCTGCGCTTCTTCGCCGACAACAACGAGGCGCCGGAAGCCTATTACGAACCGAATTCCTTCGGCGGCCCGACGCAGGATCCCAGATACCTGGAGCCGCCGCTCAAAGTTTCAGGCGAGGCGAAGCGCTGGGACCATCGCGAAGGCAACGACGATTTTGTCCAGCCGCGCGCCTTGTTCAACCTGTTCGATCAGGGCGAGAAGGACCGGCTTTTCCTGAACATCGCGGAAGCCATGTACGGCATCCCGCAGTTCATCATCGACCGGCAGCTGAAGCACTTTGACGCCGTGCACCCCGACTATGGCGCGGGCGTACGCAGGGCGCTTGAGGCGGTAGCGTCGCGCGGCGGCGAGGACGCCACGATGAAGACGGAAAAGAAGGTCGATCAGATGGCGCTGCACGAGACCGACGCCGCGCCGCTGCCGAGCGAGGCGGCGGAGTAGATCCTTGTCACTGATCTGGGAAAGGCCCGCGCAACCGACGTGCGGGCCTTTTTCCGTTTCTGGTTCCAACTTGCTGGACAGAGCCATCTAGCCTATCATCTAGCTGGTTGTGGGGCGGACAGATGGGCAATCACTGGACCTTGCAGGACGCCAAGAACAAATTCTCCGCGGTGGTAGAGGCAGCCCGCAGCGGAGAGCCGCAGCATGTGACGCGGCGGGGTATCGACACGGTGGTCGTGCTCTCGGCGGAGGAGTATGCGCGGCTAGCTGGCCTGGACAAGAAGCCGGCAAGGAACTTCGTCGAGCACCTGCTCAACGCGCCCAAGTTGCCGGCGGGGCATGACGACATCTTCGATGACCGCGACCAATACCCTTCCACCCCTCGCGAAATCGACTTCGATTGATGTTCCTGATCGATACGGTCGTCGTTTCCGAGAGCTTCAAGCACAAGCCCGATCCTGCGGTTTTGCAATGGCTCCAGTCGGTCTCGCCTCCGCTTGCCTTCATCAGCGTCGTCACGGCGGGCGAGTTGCAGCGCGGCATCCACAAGCTCCAGATGGTTGAGGGGCGGCCCCCCGAGCGATTCATCCGCTGGGCCGCGGACACGATCAACCATTACGGTGAACGGGTGCTGCCGATCACGATTCCCATCGCCCGGCGGTGGGGAGAGTTGAGTTATAGGCTGCGCAGCACGACCCCCGACCTCTTTATTGCGGCAACGGCCTTGGAGCACGACCTCACCGTTGTGACGCGCAACGTCAGGCACTTCGGGCCGGCGGGCGTGAAGCTGCTCAACCCTTACGCATCCGCATGAGGCTGGGCGGCAGGCTCCAGGCAGCCATCGAAGTTCTGGACGACATGGAGCGGCGGCACCGGCCGGCGGCGGATGCGCTGAAGGATTGGGGGTTGTCGCACCGCTTTGCGGGCTCAGGCGACCGTGCCGCGATCGGCAACATCGTTTACGACGCGCTGCGGAGGCGCCGCTCCGCGGGATGGCTGCTGGATGCCGAGACGCCCCGCGCGCAGGCGTTCGGCGCGCTGCTGCTGGAAGGCGGCTGGACGCTTGAACGCCTCGTGCGGGAACTGGAGGGCGACCGCTTCGCGCCCGCGCCCCTTTCCCAAGCCGAGCGGCGGTCCGCCTCCTCCCGCACGATCGCCGGAGCGCCTCCAGCAGTCCGCGCCGATCTTCCCGACTGGTGCGTGCCGCTGTTCGAAACCGCGTTTGGCCAGGATTGGATTGCGGAGGCAGCAGCTCTCGCTGCCCGCCCGCCGCTCGACCTGCGGGTGAACACGCTGAAGGCTGCGCGCGAAAAGCTGCTGCGGACGCTGGACGAGTTCGGCGCGGAGCCGACGCCGCTGGCACCGCAGGGCATCCGCATTCCGCCGATTGAAGGCGCGGGCCGGCACCCGAATATTCAAGCGGAACCTGCTTTCCAGCAGGGGTTTTTCGAGGTGCAGGACGAAGGCTCGCAGCTTGCCGCGCTGCTGGCCGGCGCGCAGCCGGGCGAGAGCGTTCTGGACTTTTGCGCCGGCGCCGGCGGCAAGACGCTGGCGCTTGCCGCTGCCATGGAAAACACCGGCTCGATTACAGCCTTCGACGCGGAAAAGGTGCGGCTCGCGCCGATCTTCGACAGGCTGCGGCGCAACGGCGTGGAAAACACGCAAGTGATCGCGCGGCTGGGCGAATTGACCGAGTTGCAGGGGAAGGCCGATCTCGTGGTGGTCGATGCGCCGTGTACGGGCTCCGGCACTTGGCGGCGGCGGCCCGACGCGAAGTGGCGGCTTTCGCGAAAACAGCTCGATGCGCGGCTTGCCGAGCAGGCCGCGATCCTAGACGCCGCATCGCGCTTCGTGCGGCCGAGCGGGCGGCTTGCCTTCATCACCTGTTCGGTCTTCGAAGAGGAGAACAGCGCCCAGGCCGAAGCCTTCCGGGCGCGCGCGCCCAGCTTTCATCCGGTCGATCCCGATCGGCTCTGGCAGGAGCGCGTTCCCGGCGGGATGGGCAAGGCTGTGGTGGATGAAGCAGGCGGCATCCGCTTGTCTCCGGCTGTCAGCGGCACGGACGGGTTCTATTTCTGCCTCTTCTCACGGGCTGCCTGAAGGACCTCGCCATGACGGACCGCCGCGCGCTGATCCTGTTTATCGCCGGAGTGATGCTGGTTGGCGGCGGCATCGGCAGCCTGTCCGCACCGGACGGCTGGTATGCCGCGCTGCAAAAACCCTCCTTCAACCCGCCGAACTGGGTGTTCGCGCCGGCCTGGACGGTTCTCTACATCCTGATCGGTATTGCCGGCTGGCGCGTCTGGCGCCTGACCGATCGTGGACCGCTGCTAAAAGTCTGGGCGGCGCAGATGATCCTCAACTTTTGCTGGACGCCGGTTTTCTTCGTGATGCACCAGATCGGGGCGGCTTTGGCCGTCATCGCCGCGCTGCTTGCCGCGATCCTGCTCTTCATCGCGCTTGCCTGGCCGCGCGACCGCGTCGCTGCATATCTCTTCCTGCCCTACGCCGCCTGGGTCGCCTTCGCGCTGACGCTCAATGCAGCCGTCTGGCGTCTCAATTGACCACCGGCACGGGGAAACGAAGCGATGCCTGATGCCGGTCTTACACGTCTCGGCGGCAAGTCGGTGCTGTTTCTCATGGCGGCGGAGGCCGAATACGGGCCGCATCTGCGAAAACTGTTTACCCCGGCGATGATCGGCGTTGGGCCGGTGGAGGCGGGGGTTTCAACCGCGGCGCTGCTGGCGCGGCTGGCAGTGGCAGATGAGTTGCCCGACCTCGTCATTTCCCTCGGTTCGGCCGGCAGCCGGACGCTGAATCAGACCGGCATCTACCAGGTGAAGAGCGTGTCCTACCGCGACATGGACGCCACCGCGCTCGGCTTCGAGCGAGGACGGACGCCGTTCCTCGACCTGCCTGCGGTGCTTCCGCTGCCGTGTCTCTTTTCCGACGTCCCGCAGGCCAGCCTCGCCACGGGCGCCAGCGTGGTTTCGGGCAAGGCTTATGACGGAATCGACGCAGACATGGTGGACATGGAAACCTATGCCGTGCTGCGCGCCTGCCAGCTGTTTGCCGTGCCGCTGTTCGGCTTGCGCGCAATTTCCGACGGTGCTGCCGAACTGCGCCACATCGGAGATTGGACGGAATATCTGCACATCGTGGACGAAAAGCTGGCCGGGGCGGTGGAGCGGCTGGAGACGGTTCTTTCCATGCTCATAAGCGATGCAGATTCCAGGCGGGCTTTCGGATTGCCGGAAAGCGCTGAATCGCGCTAGGGGCTTGCGATGACCACACCTGCCGTCCCGCATCCCGATTCCATCCTGATCATCGACTTCGGCAGCCAAGTCACGCAGCTGATCGCGCGGCGTGTGCGCGAGGCCGGGGTGTATTGCGAGATCCACCCGTTCCAGAATGCCGACGAGGCGTTCCGGCGCATGAAACCGAAAGGCGTCATCTTTTCCGGCGGGCCGGCCTCGGTGACGGCAGAGGGCAGCCCGCGCGCGCCGCAGGCGGTGCTCGACGCGAAAATTCCGATCCTCGGCATCTGCTATGGCCAGCAGACACTGGCAGCCCAGCTTGGCGGCGCGGTGGAAAGCGGGCATGCGGCCGAGTTCGGCCGCGCCGACGTGGAGATCAAGCAGGCCAGCCCGCTCTTCGACGGCATGTGGGAAGTGGGCGCTCGCTATCCCGTCTGGATGAGCCACGGCGACCGGGTGACGAAGCTGCCCGACGGTTTTGAGGTGATCGCCACCTCCGAGAACGCGCCGTTCGCCATCGCGGCGCACGAAGGGCGGCGCTACTACACCACCATGTTCCACCCGGAAGTCGTCCACACGCCGGACGGCGCCAAGCTCCTGTCCAACTTCGTCCATCGCATCGTCGGCCTGAAGTCCGACTGGACGATGAGCGCCTATCGCGCGGAAATGATCAAGAAAATCCGCGGGCAGGTCGGCGCCGGGCGGGTGCTCTGCGGCCTGTCCGGCGGCGTGGACTCCACCGTCGCCGCGGTGCTGATCCACGAGGCGGTTGGCGACCAGCTGACTTGCGTGCTGGTGGACCACGGCCTGATGCGGGCCAACGAAGCGCAGGAGGTCGTGACCATGTTCCGCGACCACTACAACATCCCCCTGGTTCACGTCGATGCGTCCGACCTGTTCCTCACCGAGCTTGCCGGCGTCGCGGACCCAGAGCTTAAGCGCAAGACGATCGGGCGCCTGTTCATCGAGGTGTTCGAGCGCGAAGCCGCACGCATCGCCGACGACGGCCGCGGCGCGCCGGCTTTCCTGGCGCAGGGGACGCTTTATCCGGACGTGATCGAAAGCGTTTCGTTCTCCGGCGGGCCTTCCGTGACAATCAAGAGCCACCACAATGTCGGCGGCCTGCCCGAACGCATGAACATGAAGCTCGTGGAGCCCCTGCGTGAACTCTTCAAGGACGAGGTGCGTGCGCTGGGCCGCGAGCTGGGGTTGCCGGAGAAATTCGTCGGGCGGCATCCTTTCCCCGGCCCCGGCCTCGCCATCCGCTGCCCCGGCGGCGTGACGCGCGAAAAGCTCGATATCCTGCGCAAGGCCGATGCGATCTACCTCGACGAAATCCGCAAGGCCGGCCTCTACGACACCATCTGGCAGGCTTTCGCCGTGCTTCTGCCCGTGCAGACGGTCGGCGTGATGGGCGACTACCGCACCTATGATTTCGTCTGCGCGCTGCGCGCCGTGACGTCGATCGACGGCATGACGGCGGATTTTTTCCCCTTTGACATGAATTTTCTGGGCCGCGCCGCGACGCGCATCATCAACGAGGTGCGCGGGATCAACCGCGTGGTGTATGACGTGACGAGCAAGCCGCCCGGCACGATCGAGTGGGAATGATTCACTTGGCGGCGAGATCTGTCGAACACAATCGTGATATCTCCATTGGGTCATTCAAGCAAAACAATAAATCGCCTGAAGCTTATCGAGGACTATCGGTGGGCAGCAATCGCAGCTGGGGGATATTCCGACGGTAGCTCCAGAGCTTGCAATCCGCATCTTCGGGACATACCATCAGCCTTGCAAGCCGGATTGACGGTTGTTTTTCAGCGTAAGTCGCTGTCAGCACTAAGAAAATGAGGGTGGCGGCGGCGCCGGATCGGGGTGACGGTATCCTCTAGATAGAGATCGGTATGCTCACCGATGTCACACTGAAGAACCTCAAGCCCAAGCCCAAGCCGTACAAAGTCACTTACCGCCACGGCATGTGCGTCCACGTTTCTCCGCGGTTCGATTTCAATCCGTCTCGACTACCGCCTCAACAGTCGCCAAGAAACGGTTACCTTCGGCCGCTATGGGGCCGCCGACTTGTCACTTGCCCGGGCCAGGAAGAAGTGCAGCGACGCGCGTCGTGTTGTTGCCGATGGGCGCTTGGGCGTCGCCACGGTGGTCACCTTCGGCATCTCCACCGATATGTGCGTCTCGACCACGGTGCGCGTGGGCGCGAATCTGGGCTACCGCATGGTGCTGGTTGAGGATGCCTGCGACTGCTTCGACCTGCCGCGCCCCGACAGGACGATAATTCCTGCCGAAGCGATTCACGCCGCGCATGTCGCCACGCTCGGATTCGAGTTTGCGGAGGTGAGCAGCACGGGAGCGATGCTTGAATGGATTTCCGCATCGCTTTCTGCGGCGTCTCTGCTCCGTGCAAACGGCAGCTGACGGATGACGCGATGCCGCGCGGGAACTGCCGGATCAGCCCTTCGATCGCCGCGTTCGTAGGCCCGATGACCGGTTCGCTCCCGCAGCAGGCAATGGGACGACAGACCTCTGCTGCCGCCGTTAAGCAAAAGCCCCCCGCGGCATGCTGGCGAGCGAGGCCGAAAGCGTCAGGCCTGACCCGCCGGCCAGATATCGGAGCGAACGGCTGGCGGCAGAAACCAATGTGCGTTAACGAATCGACAAAGGCGTTGTTCGTCGGTTTGCCGGGTCGGCTGAAATCCAGCGTGACGCCGTTTCCATAGGTTCAGAGATCGAGCGCTTTCGAGATGAACTCCGGGGCTGTTGTCTGCCCGGATGATCCTTGGCACACCGCAGGTTGGTGCGATCGGTGTCATCGACTGCACAACCTGCTCGCCCTTGATGCCCTGCTCGACGTTGATCACAAGCGCCTCGCGGGTGAAGGCATCGACTACGGCCAAAGCCTGCAGCCACCGATCACCTGACAATGCGTCGGAGACGAAGTCCATCGACTACGTCTCGTTCGCAATTGAGGCTACGGGGCCGATCACGCGGGCTACTTCGGCGACGATCCGGCAACCGTGATCTCGCGCAGGGGGTCCTGCTTCGGCGAGTTCCTCGCCGGTCCCAACTTCGAGGGCGATGCGTCTCCTAAAGGTGCTGACCCACTCAATGCGGGAGAAACGGCACATAAAACAACTTGGGCGGCGATAACGTGAGTATGCCGGGATCGGATATCTCTGCTTTGATCCGCAAATGCCATCGCGTGCAAGGCGATGCTGGGAAATCGCGAAGCGGCATGTTCACTCATCCGATACAGATGCTACAAAATCGGTTTTGCAAAAAATGAATTCAGTATAAGATGCCATTACGGCTATTCGGGAGAAGCTGCCGATGTCGTCCCGCATGATGTTTGCTGGATTGTTCTTTTCAGTTGCGACTGGAGCGCACACGGCTGCGGTCGCGCAGCCGGTTGGAACCAAGGTCGAGGTGGTCGGCCACTTCACGGCGAACGAGGATGCAAATCTGGGCGTGAGCGGCATTGCCTGCTCGAACCCGATGACTGATCCTCTGAGGGTCTGCCTTGTCGCCCTCGATGAAGGATTGTCGGCGCAGCTGGCGACGCTGACGCTGCTTCCGACGCCGAAACTGACGATCCATCAAACCGTGCCGCTTCTCGACAAAGCCTGGAAGGACGATCCGCGCCTGAAGGAGATTCCCGCCGTATCCTGCTCCGAAGGCGCAGGAAAATTCAACGAGCACGACAGCGAAGGCGTGTCGTTCCTGGCAGGCAGCTTCATCGTCACGGGTTCACACGGCTGCGGCCGCAACAGTCATAAATTCAAAGCCTCATCGTTTGTCGATGTACGCTTGGCGGCGCCCTCTGCCGAACAACTCTCTGGAGGCGAGGGTGTGCTGGACTCCGGCGCGCTGCCGGATTGGTCGCCACGGCTTGACATTGCCCTTTCCACTCTGCCGGATTTGGCCGCCAGCTACGGACAGGACATCGCTGGGGGAAATGGGCTGTCGATCGAAGGCATCGCGGCAGCCGGCGGCGATCTGTTCTTCGGGCTCCGCTCGCCGGTTTCGAATGCCGGAGCGCCGATTGTCTCCCTAAGCGCGAGCGACCTGTTCGACAATTCTGGCGCAGTGACTGCGGTGCTTCACTTTGCGAGCTTGGAGGGACTGGGAGTTCGCGATCTGGCTTTGCTCGATGCCAGTCCGCTCCGGTTTCTCGTTTTAGCAGGACCGAAGGACGGAGAGGAGGGGCCGTTCAAAGTGTTTCTGTTTTCGCCCCGCGAGGGAGGCGGCCAGGGCGTGGTCGAACTAATTGACGAACTCCCGCTCAAGCCCGGCGAGAAAGCGGAAGGCATCCTGGCGGCTGCCCGCGATGACAAGCGTGTAAGCGTCCTCGTTCTGCACGATGGCGTGGTGGACGGTGATCCGATGATCTACGATCTGCCGTTGCCGCAGGGCACGCCGAAATAGATGTGCCCTGCCGAGGAGCGCCGGCGATAAGGTGTTGCTGCCTGCGTCTGCAACCATCGCAGTAGCGGGGGCATCGGCTCATTTCCTCTGCCACGAAGCCGAGCGTGCCCGTTCTGATCCTTTCGGTGCGCAGCGACGTTTCCGACAAGATCGAGGCGCCCGGCGCCGACGAGACGAAGCCCTTTGCGGTCGGCAAGCTCCTGACGCACCTGCGCCTGCTCTTGCGCAATCGCCGCTCGGCGGACGAGGCCCATGACGCTTCAGCAGCAACGGTCTTTCGATCGCCTGGAGCCTACGCCAAGTCAGCGTGAACGGCGCGGAAGCGAAACTGACACGCCAGGCGTTCGACGTGCTGGCCATGCTGACTCGATATGCCGGCCACTTCGTCACCCGCAAGCACTGTTTCACGCGATCTGGGGGGTTAGGCTCATGGCACCGATACCCGCTATCTCGGCATCGCGGTTGCTCACCTATGGGACGGGTTGGGCGACGATGCCGCGAACCTGGAACACATCGCGGCAGAGTGGGGCACAGGCTGCTGGGGTCGGGCTGAGCAGTTCCGGCGCACATTCCGCTGCGCACCTCGCAGGCGCGGAGCCTGAGTGGACAGGCGGCAAAAGGGCTGGGGGCACACTGGGCTGCTGACACCGCGCTGCAGCGGACCAGCGTCAAGCAAGGCGGTCACTCGCAATCCTTGAGGTGATAACGCTTGCCGACGACAGACTTCCGCGTCAGCTTCAATTGACAGCGACGTTCCCCGACATTACGAGCAAAGAACGTCGAAATGCGGAAGCCGGTGCAAATCCGGCGTGGTCGCGCCGCTGTGATCGGCAGGCAACGTTCCTGCCGGAAACCAGACCCGTCCTTCGACGTCGAGCTTATTCCAAAGGGACGCGCAATCCCAGAAAGAAGCTGTTCATGGCTGACATCACCTTCGCTCCAGAGGTCCGGCCTCTTCCCATACCCGTGGGCCAGATCCTGCCCTGGGCCCTCTTCGCAGGGCTCCTGCTCCTCATCGCCATCTACTTCGTCGGCGCCGAAGAGGGCGCCACCTCGCTCATCTCCGGCATGATGGTGCACGAGTTCGTCCACGACGGACGCCACCTGCTCGGCTTCCCCTGCCACTGAGAGCCTGGGTCATGGTTGGATCGCTTCTGCTGCGCGGCATGCTGGTCGGGCTTATCGCGGGAATCCTGGCGTTCGCCTTCGCGCGCGCCTATGGCGAGCCGCAGGTGGGCCGCGCCATCGCCTATGAGGAACAGGTCAGCGCCAAGGCTGCGCCCGCAGCGGCGGAAGAGCCGTTCGCCGCCCGAGAGGAAGAGCTTGTTTCCCGGCCGACGCAAGCCGGCATCGGCCTGTTCACCGGCATCGTCGTGTACGGGACGGCGCTCGGCGGCATCTTCGCGCTGGTGTTCGCCTTTGCCTATGGCCGTCTCGGCGCGCTGACACCCCGCAGCACGGCCGCGGTCATCGCCGCGCTCGGCTTCGCGGCGATCGTGATCGTGCCGTTCCTCAAGTATCCCGGCAATCCGCCGGCTGTCGGCAACGACGAAACCATTGCCTACCGAACGGCCATGTTCTTCATCATGCTGCTTCTTTCGATCGCCGCGATGGTTGCCGCGATCGCGGTTGCCCGGAGGCTGCGCGAGAGCTACGGCGTTTGGAATGGGGCGCTGATCGCCGCGGCCGGGTTCCTGGTCGTGGTCGCGCTCGTTCAACTCGCCATGCCGGTAATCAACGACGTGCCGGACGACTTCTCAGCCGACCTGCTCTGGCGCTTCCGCGTGGCCTCGATCGGCATCCACGTCATCCTCTGGTCGGTGATCGGCCTCGGCTTCGGAGCGCTTGCCGAGCGCCTGCTGGGAACGGCTCAGCCGCTCAGGCCGGCACGGGCCTTTGCCCGCTGAACGCGCCGCTGCGCGCCGGCGGGTTCTCCTTTCCGGCCGCCTTCTTCGGGGAACGGCCGCCGCCGTCAGCCTTCTTTTGGCGCTGCCGCCTGCTGCGGCGCATGTTCGCGTCGTGCCCGGCCCGGCCTCCGGCATTCCGATCCCCAGCCTGACGCATGGCCAGATGGCCGTCGTGGCGCTGTATCGAGGCGAGATCGAGCATCTGGCGGACCGCCAGATGCCTACCGATGCCACCTTCCGCCGCCTGCTCAACTACGCGCGCATCCAGCAGACTTATTGCCTGTGGGGTCTGGCGCCGGGGAGCCTTTCCGACGAAACAAGCCCCTTCAACGAATGCAGCCACGCCTACCTCGCGGCCTTCCGCGCCGTTCTTCAGCATATGCGCGAGATGCCGGGCGGAAAAGGAGCGGTGGACGAGCTGATCAGCCGCATGGACGCCGACATGGTGAGGCGCCAGGCTTCGTTTGTGCTCTGCGGGTTCAGCGGCGAGCCGTTCAACACGGCGAATGTGCTGATGCCTGACTTTCGCGGCGTGCTTAGTCACCCGCCGACCCTGGCAAGCTTCGGCACGCTGCTGCTGGGGCTTCTTGCGACCGCCGCATTCATGCGCACCCTAGGCCGCCCGGCGGGCGCGCCGAAGGCCCTTTGAAGTCCATACCGATGGCAGCCGGCGGAATCTTTTGGGGTGCCGGTCTCCAGCCGGCGCCGGCTCGAAGCTCCGGCGTGATGTCTCCAGCCGCGGCCGGTAGTCAGCACAAATTGGCTAAGGTCACGCGCTCGCCGCCCGCCCGCTTCACGTCGCCGGTCACCACCTTCTTGACATGCTAAGGAATGTGGTTCTCGGAATCGAGATGACAGGCTTGCCCCCACGCGGCGATTGTGACGACAGGCTTTAGACCTTCGAGCAAGGGGGCGCCCGCTGATGCGTTGAGCTTTGCGTCAGCCGCTAGCCGCGGCGACAACCAGGAACGTTTGGAGGTCCTTGATTTCCCTCACCCAGGACTCACGGCACGACGCGACGTGAAGCGCCGCGCGGCCGCATGACCAATCCCCTGGGAATGGTTAGACCGAGAGCTAAGGCCAGTAAGGAGAGCAGGGCAGTTCCTCCCTTGACAGCGAAGCTGGAGAAACCATTAAGCGGCATGTCGGCGCGAAGACTCGGCACTTCAACAAAGCCTTGGCTCATCCGAAACAAGATCCCTGTGACGCCCCCTCCCGCCTACCAGCAGACATAGCCGCCATCGGCCAGCACGATCGAACCTGTCATCAGGCTCGATGCGTAGCTGACCAGGAACAGGATCACTGAGGCGACCTCGTCGGTGCGCCCAAGTCGGTTCATCGGCGTGCCGCCGACCCAGTGACGGTACATCTCCGGGTCGTCGTAGACGTAGGCGTTCATTTCCGTGTCGATGTAGGTCGGCGCGACCGCGTTCACGCGCACGCCCCGCGCGCGCCATTCGGCCGCGAGCGAGCGTGTCAGGTGGTGCACGCCGGCCTTCGACGCGTTGTAGTTCGCCTGCTCCTGCGGCCGGTTGACGATGAAGCCCGACATCGAGCCGACATTGACGACCGAGCCGCCGCCGGCTTCCCGAAGCGGACCAGCGCGGCGGCGGCCTCGACTGCGGAAGCGAAGCGCCCGGTGGCGACCCCAGCCATAGCGGCGCAGCCGATCAAGCCGCATTCTGCCTCTTGCGGAACGAGGATGGGGATGCCGTAGGCGCTCGCCTTGATCTTCAGCCAGAGCTCGGTGCGCGCACCCCCGCCCGAGGCAATGATCCGCTCGAGCGTCATGCCGGCGATCCCCTCCATGATGCGAAGGTGGCGCGTGACCGCGAAGGCGACGCCTTCTAGCACCGCGCGGTAGAGGTGGGCCGCCCGTGTCCAGCCGCCAGCCCGAAGAACTGGGCGCGCGCGTTGCGGTGCTCGCCGAAGCGCTCGCCGGCCAGGTAAGGCATGAAGAGCAGCCGGTCCGCGCCGGCCGGTGCCTGCGCCGCCTTCGCGACGATGTCGGCATAGGACAGCGCCTTCTCATGGAAGGCGCGCCGCGCCCAGCGCATCGCGTCGCCGCCCGATTCCAGCAGCATGAAGGCGCCCCAGTCGCCTTCCACCGTGCCGACATTGGAGATCGCCGGGTCGAGCAGCGGTTCTTTCGTCACCAGGGTGACGATGCAGGAGGTGCCGATCATCTCCGAGCCGAGCCCGGGACGGCAGACGCCGGAGCCGAGCAGCGCCACAGGAAAATCGCCGCCGCCGACGAGAGCCGGCGTGCCGGTGCGCAGGCCCGTCTCGGCCGCCGCGGCTGCCGAGACCGATCCCAGGATTTCGAGGGGCTTGCGGATCGGCGCGAGCTTCCGCTGGTCCAGGCCGAGGCGGTCGCAGATCTCGGCAGACCAGTCGCCGCTGCGCGGGTCCATGAGGAAGGAGCAGGCGGCTTCCGTGCGGTCCATGGCGGCGACGCCGGTCAGGCGGAGGTTGATGTAGTCCTTCGGCATGAGCACCGCGGCGGCGCGCGTAGGCTTGCGGGTCGTTGTCGCGAATCCACTGCAGCTTGAAGGCGGGCCAGGCGGGCGTCGGGGGATCGCCGGTCTTGGGAAGAAATTCGGCCGGATCGTTCGCCGCTTCGAAGGCCGAAACGTAGTCGACCGTGCGCTTGTCGTTCCACAGCGGCACGGCCTCGCGCGTCAGCCTTCCCGCCTCGTCGACGAGCACGGTGCCGTGCATCTGGCCGCAGGCGGCGACCGCCGCGACGCGACCGCGCGCGCCGGGCATCGCTTCCAGCACGCTGCGCACGGCGTGGACGACGCCTTCCCATCAGTCGGCCGGATGCTGCTCCGACCAGCCGAAGGCCGGCACGATCTGGTCGTGCTCGCGCGCCGTCAGCGCGAGGATGCGACCGCTTCCGTCCAGGAGGCCGGCGCGGACGCTGCCCGTGCAGACGCCGATGGCGAGCGTAAGGTCGTCGGACATGCCTCCCATGGCGTCCCTGTCACCGCCGCAGGAAGGTGGAGCCGTATTGGAGCAGCATCGCCCCGATGATGATCACACCCATGAAGACTGCTGATAGAAGCCGGGCACGCTGGCGAGGTTCATGATGTTGGCGATGACGCCCCGCACGAAGACGCCGATTAAGGTGTTGGTGGCCCCGCCGCGTCCGCCCATCAGGCTCGCCCCGCCGATCACCACGGCCGCGATCGCGTCGAGCTCGGCGCCGACGCCCACTGTTGCCGAGCCGATGCCGGTGCGGCTCGACGAGATGATGCCGGCAGCGGCCGCCAGCACGCCTGAGATAACGTAGACCGACACGATGTAGCGCGACACCGAGATGCCGGACAGGCGCACGGCCTCGACGTTGGAGCCGATTGCTTTCACCATGCGGCCGAAGCGCGTGAAGGTGAGGACGACGCCCGCCAGCACGAACACGGCGACCATCAAGAGAACGGGCTGCGGTACGCCGAGGAAATAGCCGGAACCGAAACTGGTGATAAGGTCGCCCGCCTCGCCCATCCGGATCGGCTGGCCCTGGGAGGCGATGAGGGCGCTGCCTCGCGCGATGGTCATCACCGCAAGCGTGGTGACGAAAGGCGGCAGGCCGAGATAGGCGACGAGGATGCCGGAGAGCAGGCCGAAGCCGCCGCCGACCGCCAGCGTGGCAAGAATGGAAAGGCCGGGCGTCATATCCTGGAGGAAGAGGGCCGAGGCAAAGCTGCCAAGCGCAGCGATCGACCCGACCGACAGGTCGATGCCGCGCGTCAGGATCAAACACCTAGCGGCGCCTTTCGAGGCTTGCAGAATGGTTTTCCCGATCGACACCGTATGTGTCAGCGAGCCACCGCTCGACCCGAGAGGGCTGGCGTGTGTCGCCGGCCCGGGCGGTCGCCGGTTTGCTTTGTGCCGTGCCGCTCCTGACGGTCAGGCCCGAGTCGGCATGGACATGTGTTCCCTCGACGAGCCATCTGTCGATCCGGGAGGGCTGGCGGGCAATGGCTTCGGCCCCTTCGAGCTTCTTGCGCATCGCGTCGGCGGTCATGTCGAGCAGCAGTGCAGCTCCCTTGATCCCGTCGATCTGTCCGTCGCAGAGGGCGTTCGCCCGCATGACCTGGGCTGCTTCCTCCCGCTGGATGGCGGCGAGCAGTTCGTAGATGCCCAGCGGCGCCAGGCAAGCGGTTCCGGGAAAAACGGCGTGGCTGCCTGGCTCGGCTTCATGGTCCCGGCCCCTGAACCGTTCGATCTGCTCGCGCAGGCGGGCGACCTCCTTGAGCGACTCCCTCAGCGCGATGCCGGTCGTCGCGTCGGGTCCCGCTTCGCGAAACACGACGAAGGCGGCAAGCGATTCCCCTCCCGCGGAGATCGGCGTCACTACGTACTCGACCCGCAGCGCTTCGCCGCCGCGCAGGAAGTGGGCGGCGCGGACGAAGCATTCCTTTCCGTCCCGGAGGCAGGCGGCCACCGCGTCATGGCCCTTCTTGGTTGCTCCCGGATCGCTTTCCGCAAGCAGCGAGGAGAACGCCATGTCGAGCACGGTGCCCGCCGGACGCCCCAGAAGCCGCTCCGCCGCCGGGTTCATGTAGCTCACGGTTCCGTCCTGGCGAATGCCGATGACCCCGTCGCCGATGGAGCGCAGGACGGCGAAATGGCCCTGCGCCAGGCTGCGAAAGATTTGCGTCATGGCGGCCGCCGCGTTCGACTGCACTCCGGGCGCGACGACGGGAACTCCGGTCGTCGCCTTGCGGATCAGCAGCTCCCGCTTGGCGAGGACCGCGAGGTCCTGGAGCGCGGCGATGCGCCGCGAGGAGGGAAGCTGGTCACGGACCGACATCGCGGCGACCACGCCTATCGTCGCGCCGTTCGGCATGGTGATGGGAACGCCGACATAGGACCGCAGGCCATAGGCCTGCGCCACCTTTTTGCCGATGGGCCGGACGTAAGTGGCCAGATCCTCGATCAGAAGGGGTTTTTCCGACCGGACGACGTCGACGCAGATCGAGTCCTCGCGCTCGACTTCACGGGGGAAATCCGCGCCGACCAGCGCCTTGATGAACTGATGTCGGTCGTCGATGAAGCAGATGTGGCCGGCGTCGGCGTTGGCGACATGCGTGACGATCCGCGCCAGGCGGTCGAACTCGGGTTCGGTCGCCGTGTCGGTCACGCGGAGCTCGCGCAGGGTCTTGACCCGCTCGGTTTCTGGAACGTTCATGTCGGTCTCTGCCCGTTTATACGTGACAGTAGACAGCAAAGCTGAACAAACCGTATTTAGAGCCTCTAACAAAACCGAGTTTGGTTCGTTGAGGGGCATGAGCAAGCCCCTTGTTTCCGACGCGCTGTGACGGGCGATTGAGCCGCTGCTTCCTGTTGAGCGATCCAAGCCGAGAGGTGGACGTCCGCGCTGTGAGGCTCGCGCGTGCCTTTCCGGCATCGTGTTTGTTCTGCGCTCTGGCATCCCCTGGGAGATGCTGCCCACCGAGATCGGCTGTTCGGGCATGACATGTTGGCGACGGTTGCGCGACTGGCAGGCGGCGTGTTTAGTCCCGGCATTTAGTGGAGCGGATTGAGCCTGAAGCGTTCTGGCTCTTTTGTCCATGTTTTGCAGATGAACTCGTAGGGCGTGAGGCCCTTCAGCGTCTTCAGACGGCGAGCGAAGTTGTAGGCTGAGACGAAGTCGTTGAGGTGGCGCCTGAGCTGAGCATGGGTTTCGTAGTGGAAGCGTTTGACGGTGGCGTCCTTGATGGTGCGGTTCATCCTCTCGACCTGTCCGTTGGTCCAAGGATGATTGATCTTGGTGAAGCGGTGCTCGATGCCGTTCTCCCGGCACCGCATCGCGAACATGTGGGTGATGTAGCGAGCGGTCGGGCTATCGGCATAGCGCGGCGGAAAGCGGAACTGGATGCCGTTTTCTGATGAGAGAGCGGCATGGGAGGAGCTGTGGCGATCACGCGCACGGAGCTGGATGCGGCGGGGCTGCCCCCTTGCGCCGCCGAGTTCGACCAGGCCGAGAACATCCGGGCTCGCCTGCGATCCGACAAGCTCGCCGACTCCGCATGGGAAAACCGCGAGGCCATCGCCGATGCCCGCTGCGCAGACCGGGCTTGGTGCGTCGCTTCCCCGGAAACCATCGCTTCAACCGCGACACGATCATAGGCAACGGTCAATCATTCATGCCGGGCGTATAAGTATTCGGAGCAGGCGGCCGTATATTCGCCCAGGACCGGGGCATGCTCGCGAAAGGTTCTGGCTGGCGGAGTTCGATCCTCGCGCCGACAGGTGCGCCGCGAGACCGCCCCCTGCGGTGCAGCCAAGGCGGACGCGCCCCTGGGATCCCCGCCGACAAACCTGTCCCCGTCCCGCGTCACGTCCTGCCAGCCAGCCGCGCACGCGGTGCGCCGGCGGGTAGTTTCCGGGTCGGGCGCGCCAACGCGGGTAAGGACATGGTGCGGACGGAGGCGTCCCGTCCAGTCGAGGGCGAGCGCGTTTGCGGGTCCGCTGCGCAAAGTCCGGATCGGCGCGCCGGCCGGGTCGCATCGCTGGGGTCGTGAACGAGATCCAGGACGTGGCGGCGCGAGTCGCGATGGGCGGATCCAGTTCATTGCGCTACTGCGGCGGCAGCGGGGGACCGAGGCATGATGGACAGCTGGGAAGCCAATGCGGGCCTATGGACCGAAGCCGTGCGCAGCCGGGCGATCGCCTCCCGCCGTCTCGCTACGGACGCCGCCATTCTCGGCGCGGTTCTTCGCCGCCGGCCAAGGCGCCTGCTCGATCTCGGCTGCGGCGAGGGCTGGCTTTGCCGGGCGGTCGCGACGCAGGTGCCGGAGCGCGTCGGCGTCGACGCATCGCAGGCCCTCGTGGATGCGGCACGGTCGGCCGGCAGCGCGGCCTTCCACCATGCGAGCTACGAGGACATCGCGGCCGGACGGCTCGGCCGACTCGGTCGCTTCGATGTAGTCGTGGCCAACTTCGCGCTTCTGGACGAAGATTTGCAGCCGCTCCTCCAGGCGCTCCTCGAGCTGACGGAAGCGGGCGGCGGCCTCGTCATCCAGACACTTCATCCTGCCGCTGCCCCTCCCCCCTACGAAGACGGCTGGCGCGAGGAGACCTTCGCGTCGTTCGGCGACGGCAGGGGCTGGACGCCGATGCCCTGGTACTTCCGAACGACGGGCGGGTGGCTGAGCGCGATCGCTCAGGCATGGCGCGTCCAACTGGTCGAGGAGCCGATCAACCCCGCCACCGGCGGTCCGGCGTCGCTGCTGATCACCGCGGAGAAGCGGTGAGCATTCGAAGCCCGAAGTGACTGACGGACCTCGGCGCGGCGCCGCCTTCGTCGGCGCCATTCAAGACCGCAGCAGATGCAAACAGCGGCAATGAATCCGCAAAGCGGACCTTCGGCTTCGCGCTCCAAGACGGTCATTGACCAAGATTATCGAGTTCGCATTCCGCGAATTGGTCAACGCATTCGAGAACCGGCCCTTCTTGGAGCCGATCGGCAACGTTCCACCTGCCGACGCGGGGAATGCCGCCACGCGGATCCCGCGGCCATTCCGTTCGCCGCGTGCCGCCCGAAGCAAGCTCGCATCCAAAAGGATGGGGCACGGCCCACATCGGGATGACGGGTTCGGTTTCATACGCACGGCATCATTCGCTGACCTGCCGCGCCGGCGCGACGGTCATCCATTCATGCCGTCCGTATCAGCCGTAGGCGACCAGCCCCATGGGGGGCTCCTCGCGGGTGACGAGTCCGAGGAAGGCTTCATAGGGCATCGGCTTGGCCAGGTGGAAACCCTGCATCTGGGTGGCGCCGAGGCGTGCGCAGACGTCCATGTCCGCTTCGTTGTCTATGCCTTCCGCGACCGTGACGGCGCCGAGCTCGGCGCCGAGCGAGAGGATGCTTCGGCAGATCGTGTATTTGCGGCTGTCCGTCGCGCAGCCCTGGACGAAGCTCCTGTCGATCTTGATCTCGCCGAAGGGCAGGTCGCGCAGCCGTGCCAGCGACGAGTATCCCGCGCCGAAATCGTCGATCGAGAGCTGGATCGCGTAAAGCTTCAATTGGGTCGCCACCATCACCATGTCCACGGCGTCGCTCAAAGCTTCGTCCTCGGTGATCTCGAAGATCATCCCCGGCCAGTTCGGCTTCGCTCCCGCCTCCCTCAGCAGTCTTGGCGGATCGGGTTGCAGCAGGTAGGATACGGGAACGTTGACCGACAGGCGCTTATGGAACCCGGCGGTGGCCAGCGCATCGAGGCGTCCCGCGACATCCCGCAGGACGAAGTCGGTGAGGTCGAGCATGTCCTGCCTGCCGGCGCCTTGCAGCAAGGTGGCGGGCATCACGACCTGCCCGTCGAGGCGTGCCCTTATCAGGGCCTCCGCGCCGGATACCAGGCCCGTGCTCGTGGCGAATTTCGGCTGGTACCAGACCTCGAGCAGGCCGCCGTCCAAGGCGTCCCGGAGCGAAAGGTCCGTCCGGGCTCCCTGGCCCGCCTCCTGGCTGCGGGCGTCCTCGGCGATCGTGCGGCGCTGCAGGAGCTCATTCGCCACCGCCGCCACGGATTGTATGTCGTGCTGGTCGAAGGGCTTCAGGATCGGCGGTCCCATGCGCAGGCCGCGCTTCTCCCCGAACAGCATGACGTCCATGACGACGTCGAGCGGCGTTCCGCTGACGATCGACACGACGCCCGGAAAGCCGGAAGGTATCTCGTCGCGTATGACGGCGAACGCGTCGGAGGCGACCAGGCGCACGTCGAGCAGGATGAGGTCCGGGCGGAACGCGTCGATCGTCGCGGTCAGCCCGGTTCCGGCCGAGTCCAGGGCATCGACGCCCAGATCCGCCAGGAGGCCGGTTAGATGCAGGCGGAGCATCGGCTCGTCGTCGACGACGAGAGCCCGGCGGATATGGTCGAACATAGGATCTCGGAATCTCTGCAGGCCATGTGTGGCGGCAGGGTCAAATCTCTTGCGATATGGACAATTTGAAAAACGGCGCTTCGGCCTGGAGCGCGATATGCCTCGTTGCCACTGCAATGAGGCCGAACTAAGTGTCCTGACGCTTCAACGCGTCGGCGAGCGTCGCGGACACGGGCGTCGTCGGGCGGCCGATCAGCGCCGAGAGCTGGCGGCCGTCGTCGAACAGCGCCCCCCGCGACGCGCCGGTCTCCCAGCCGGCGAGGGCGCGGGCCAGACCCTCGGGCAAGCCCGCCTCGACCATGGCGGCGGCGTATTCCGCTTCGGGAAGGTCCCGGTAGGCGACGTCGCGGCCGGACTGGCGGGAGATTTCGGCCGCGAAGTCTGCAAGCGTGAAAGCCGTGTCGCCGGCGAGCTCGTATGTCCTGCCGTCGTGCCCGTCTTCCGTCGCGACGACAGCCAGCGCTTCCGCGTAGTCGGCGCGCGCCGCCGCCGATATCCTCCCCTCGCCCGAGCCGCCGATGAAAGCGCCGTGCTCGAGCGCCGCCGGGACGGAGCCCATGTAGTTCTCGTTGTACCAGCCGTTGCGCAGGATGGCGAAGCGCAGGCCGGACGCCTTGAGCGCGGCCTCCGTCGGGAAGTGCTCCTCCGCCAGCGACAGGGGCGACACGTCGGCATGCAGCAGGCTCGTGTACAGCACACGGCCGACGCCGGCCTCCTTCGCGGCCGCGATGACGTTGCGGTGCTGTTCGATCCGCTTGCCGACCTCGCTGGACGAGATGAGCGCCAGGGTCTCGACGCCTGAAAGCGCGGGAACGAGAGTGGCGGGGCGGTCATAGTCGAAGTGGCGCGTCTCGACGCCCTGGCCGCCGGCCTTTCCGGGATCGCGGGCCAGCGCGACGACGTTCCTGCTCCCGGCACGTCCCACGAGCGCCTCGATGGCGAGGCGTCCGAGGCGCCCGCTGGCGCCTGTCACTGCGATGGACATCTTTCCGGCTCCGTGTCATCGAACCGGCGTCATAGGCCACTTGCCTACCGGGTGTAAGAACGTACATTGAGGTAAGTATGGACTCGTCATTCCCAGGTGCTCCCACTTCCCTCACCGACCAACTCCTGCGCGGCGACCTGTTTGCGGTGGGCTGTCCGTCACGCGTGGTACTCAGCCACGTCACCAGCCGATGGGGCGTGCTCGTGCTGATCGCGCTCGGACAGGGCACGAAGCGCTTCGGCGAGCTGCGTCGCATGGTCGGCGGCATCAACGAGCGGATGCTGGCGCAGACGCTGGTATGGCTGAAAAGCGACGGGCTGGTGACCCGGCGCGCCTTCGAGGTGGTTCCCCCGCATGTGGAATACAGTCTGACGCCGCTCGGCAGGGAAGCCTCGGAGAAGGTCGGCGCGCTGGCCGAGTGGATCGAGAGTCAGTGGCCGGTGATCGCCGGTCATCGGAACAGTGAATCGACCGGCCGGCCGACGTGACGCTCGCCACCCGAAGGTCGGCGTCGGGCTCCGCTGGTCATCTCGCGGAAGCCTCGGGTCGGGAGACGCGATTGCCGGCCTATGCCTCGCCTCCAATTTCTTCGCCGCTTGTGTTGGACGTTCTCGCGCCCGGCGACGGGCTCGTCGATAGCCGCCATGTGAGCCTGCGGTAACCGAATCCTCGGTTACCGGCCGAGATGTCCCGGGCTACGCGGTTCCGCGGCCGGACGCCGATGCACCGGCGCTGCGGCGAGGGAAGCGCGCTCCCGCCGCTCCCGGGCGGCTCCGATGGAGCGGGACGGCGCCAGGGCGGGACATGCAGGCTTAAGCCTGAGTGGAGGCGTGTGGGAGGCAAGCCGCTTTTCATTTTGGACAACCCTTCGGCTTGTGCCCCGCCTCCGGGCGGGGGGCGCTCGGTCCTGCGTCGAGGTCCGACGCGTGGCAGCGGTTATGCAGGTTTGTTTCCGCCGTCCAGCGGGATCGCCGCCCGATGTCCTGCCGCGTGCCGGGACTCGATCGTCGATGATCGGCCTGTCCTGCGCCGCGTCGCCTGCAACCGCCGCGGTCGACCGCCGTTGCAGGGGTCGATGGCGATGCGAGGATCTAGATGCACGGAACGTCAGCAATGGACGCGAAGGGCCGCGAAGCGGATTCCCCCGCGGAGGTTCCGGCGCAGGGCTGGAAGGACATCCTCCTTCGCACCTATGCCGAGATCAACGACGACCGCGTCACGCTGATCGCGGCGGCCGTCACCTACTTCCTTCTGCTGGCCATCTTCCCGGCGCTGACGGCCTTCGTGTCGCTCTACGGCCTGTTCACCGACCCCGCCACGGTCGGGGAACACCTGAGCGCCCTGTCGAAGGTCGTGCCCGAAGGCGGCATGGCGATCATCGACGAGCAGCTCAAGCGGCTGACGACGAGCGGCAGCACGAAGCTCGGCTTTGCCCTCGTCATCTCCATCGGCCTCGCGCTCTGGAGCACGGGCTCGGGCATCAAGACCCTCTTCGAGGCCATGAACATCGCCTATGACGAGCGCGAGGAGCGCGGCTTCATCAAGCTCAATGCGACGGCGCTGCTCTTCACGCTGGCCGGCATGGTGGGTGCGCTGCTGATGGTCGGCGCACCGTCGTGGTTCCCGCCGTCCTCGATCTCGTCGGTTTCGGCAAGGGCCTGGAGTGGCTGTTGCAGATCGGCTCCTAGCATTACAGTTGCGGTTTGTTTGAGGATCTGACTCTGTGGCGCACCATGGTTGTGTGATCATGGATGGCTGGGATGTCGGGCGGCTCGGTTGAAGCGACGCTGGAACTTTAGGCGTCGTCGCTGCGGGATGTGAAGGAGCGGACTGGAGCGGCGAAGGTCGTCGGCGGCTCGACGCCGGCATTGCGCATCGGACGGCCGAGGTCGCCGGGAAGCGGCGGACCGAGCTTCGGGATCTCGCGCGGAAGATCGGAATAGTCGCGCGGCAGGCGCGACAGTCCTTCAGCCTCGGTATGGTTCTCCGTGTTGTAGAGTTCCTCGGAGCCGGAACTACTGTTTCCCGACTGCAGCGCCCAGATCAGGGCGAAGCTGAGCACAAGGGCGGTGCAGCCGATCAAGCCGCCGAGGAAGCGACGCGAAACCCGCACCACCCTCGGCCGCTCCGGGCGGAGGCGCAAGTCGGCGGCGATCTCCCGTTCGGTCCGGATGCGATCGTTCGGAGATTGGCCAGGGGGGTGTCGGTCACTAGCGGCGCCTCCCGTCGGTTCGCACGATCCGCACCCGGCGCTGGCTATTGCCGCCAAGACGAAGCTCTGACCCGCCGAACAGCCGGTCAACGATCATGAAGCGTCCGCGAATGCGGTAGTTGACGAGCTGGGCGTCTCCGGCGGATTCGATGATCCAGAGCGGCGGCATCTCTCCCTGGCCGATGCCGGACGGAAACTCGATGAACACCTGAGAACCGTCGTCGAAAGCGCGGATCACCCAGCGGTATTCGAAGGCGAGGCGGTTCAGGTCGTCGAGGAGCCCCGGCCAGGTCTGGGACGGAAAGCCCATGACGGTGAGCGTGCGCAGGTGCGAGGACCCCAGCCGCGGCTCGAGGCCGCCGGTCAGCGGTTCGTCGACGAGGATCGCGTCGAGGTGCATCGGCGTCTCGGGCACCCGCACGCGCTGGCGGCGCGTCGAAACGGTCGCATGCAGGTAGGAGAGCGTCGCCTCGTCCGAGAGCCAGTCGGCTTCCGGCATGAAGCCTTCGATCAGGTTGAGCACGCGGTCGGTGCGGTCAACAAAGCTGACGAGATGTTCCCGCCCGCCCGCCTCGCGCCGGTCCCGGCCTTCGTAGAGCCAGCTCTCCGCGCGCTAGGCATCCTCGGGGGGCGGAAGCCAGCAGAGCGTCAGGAAGTAGGCGCTCTCGAAGTGGGTGGTCTCCTCCTCGAACTGCGCGCGGCGCTCGGCATCGACCAGCGCCCACACGGGATCGGGGAAGCTGCTTGACGGATAGGCGCCGGCCGCGATGCGCTGGGCCTCGACAAAGATCGCCCATCCCGAGCCGAGACGGCGCAATGCGTTGTTCAGGCGCGAGGTGACCGCCACCAGTTCGGCCGGCGTGGCAGACTCCAGGTCAGGGCCGCGGAAGCGGGGCCGTGCGCTGCAGCGATCCATCCTTGTTCAGGACCACCCCTTCGCCGACCAGGGCCGCCCAGGGGAGGAAATCGGCGAGGGCCTGTGGCTTGGCGCGGTACTCGGCGAGGTTCAGCATCGGATTCATCTCAGGCGCGAAGATCGGTCGGGTAGCGGAGGTGACGGCGCACGACGTTGACGAAGGCTGGATCGCGCTTTGCGGCCCAGACCGCGGCGAGGTGGCCGACGAGCCAGAAGAGGACGCCGGCGAGCCACAGCCGCAGGCCGAGTCCGAGGGCGGCGGCCAGCGTGCCGTTGAGGATCGCGATCGCCCGTGGCGCGCCGCCGAGCAGGATCGGCTCGGTCAGGCTACGCCGCACCGGTGCGTAGAAGCCGCGCGCGGGCTCCTCGGGGCTGAGCATCAGATCAGTGCCCCACCGCTGAAGGAGAAGAACGAGAGGAAGAAGGAGCTTGCCGCGAACGCGATCGACAGGCCGAACACGATCTGCATCAGGCGGCGGAAGCCGCCCGAGGTGTCACCGAACGCCAGCGTCAGGCCGGTGACGATGATAATGATCACCGCGATGATCTTGGCGACCGGACCCTGGATCGACTCCAGGATCTGCTGCAGCGGCTGCTCCCACGGCATGTTCGATCCGGCCGCGAAAGCGGCCTAGCCGCGAGCGAGAAAGCGAGGAGCGACGCGCCGACGGCGAGGCGCTTGGTCAAGGCGGTCATGCGAAGTCTCCGAAGTCATTGAAGCGAAGGGATGCTAAAGGCGTAATCGCCGGATGGGTTGAGCCCGTCGACAAAGGCAAGTTCGGTCAGCCGGCGGGCCGAGCCGCGGCCGGCGAGCACGGCAATGACGGCGATCGTCTCGGCGATCAGTGCACGGGGCACGCTCACCACCGCCTCCTGCACGAGTTGCTCCAGGCGGCGCAGGGCGCCGATCGCCGTTCCGGCATGGAGCGTTCCGATCCCGCCAGGGTGGCCGGTGCCCCATGCCTTGACAAGGTCCAGCGCTTCGCCCCCGCGCACCTCGCCGATGGGGATGCGATCGGGGCGCAGCCGAAGCGCGGAGCGCACGAGGTCGGTAAGCGTCGCCGCGCCATCCTTGGTGCGAAGCGCCACCATGTTAGGCGCTGAGCACTGGAGTTCGCGGGTGTCCTCGATCAGCACGACGCGGTCGCCGGTCTTGGCGACCTCAGCGAGCAGCGCGTTGACGAGCGTGGTCTTGCCGGTCGAGGTGCCGCCGGCGACGAGCACGTTCTTGCGCGAGACGATCGCTTCGCGAAGAATCTCGGCCGGCGCGGCCGACATGATGCCGGCTTCGACGTAGTTGGCGAGGCTGAAGACGGCAACCGCAGGCTTCCGGATGGCGAAGCTGGGCGCGGCGACGACCGGCGGCAGCAGGCCTTCGAACCGCTCTCCCGTCTCGGGGAGTTCAGCCGAAAGGCGCGGGCTGACGGCGTGTACTTCGGCCCCGACGTGGTGGGCGACAAGCCGAACGATGCGCTCGCCGTCGGGAGCCGACAGCCGGCAGCCCGTGTCTTCCAGCCCTCCCGAAAGGCGATCGACCCAGAGCCGGCCGTCGGGGTTGAGCATGACCTCGACCACGCCCGGGTCGTCGAGAAAGCCGGTGATGGCAGAACCGAGGGGGGTGCGCCGCATCTTGGTGCCGCGGGCATAAGCCTCGGAGCGGAAAGCGATCGTCGTCACGGTAATTGTCCCCTTGAAGCCGCCCCTCTTGGGGCTCGGCCGGATCAGCGGGACGAGTAGAAATCCGCAGATCGGGGGGAGTTCAACAAGCTCGACGGCGTAGTAGGGGGCTGGCGTGGAAAGGCAGGGAGACAGGCAGGATCACTGTGTCGGCTCGGTGGAACCTTCACTGGGCGCGCCTACAGAATCACCCTTCCCGGCGACGTCTTCGGTCACCTCCTTGGCCAGGCTGCGCCCCTGCTGGATGCGGCGGCAGAGCGCTTCGACGAAGCTTTCGTAGCGCTCGCGCCCCTTTGCCTGCGCTGCAGCCCGGGCACTGTCGGGAAACGGCGGGGTTGCCGTCAGCCAAGCCCGGATGAACAGGCCGAGCGCTTCCAGGGCGATCGTCTGGTCTCGCTCAAGCCGCTCGAACTGCCGGGTCGGGCGGTCGAGGCGCCGCGTGAAGGCCGCTTCGCGACGGTCGGCGCCGTCGGGCGACAGAAAGGATGCCACTGCCGCCTCGACGATCGCCGACTTCGACACCCTGCGTCGAGCCGCCAGCTCATCAAGCGCCTTGGTGGTCTGGGGATCGAAGTAGAGGTTGAGGCGATCCTTCACAGCGCGATGCCGTCATCGGGGTCCATCGCCGCTTGCCGGGCGACGGCTCGTGCTCGACCGGCAAGGATGCGCGCCCGCACGGCATCCTCGTCATCCGGCTCCGGATCGGCTGCTTCGGGCTGCTTCTCACGCTGCGGCGGGTCGATTGCCTCATGCACCGGAAGTTTGGGCTCGCGGCGGATCCCGCCATTCGCCGCATCGTCATCGTCTCGTGCGGCGGCCGGCTGCGCGAGGAGCGGAGCCGGTGGGGGAAGCCGGCTCCAGTCATCGGTGGGATTCGCAGCGCGGCCGCCGCTGCCACCTTCGCCGGGTACGGTCGGCGAGGGCGGCCGACGACTTGGGCTGGGAAGCACGCGCGACCGCAGCCGCCGGTCCTCATAGTAGCGGGCCTTCTTGGCCCGGATCGGGTGGACGCCGGAAACGAGCACGATGGCATCCGTCGGCGGGAGTTGCATGACCTCGCCTGGCGTAAGGAGAGGACGCGCCGTCTCCTGGCGGCTGACCATCAGGTGTCCGAGCCAAGGGGAGAGCCGGTGAGCGGCATAGTTCTTGGCGTCACGGATCTCGGTCGCGGTGCCGAGCGCGTCGGAAACGCGGCGTGCCGTGCGCTCGTCATTGGTCGCGAAGCTCACCCGGACGTGGCAATTGTCGAGGATGGCATTGTTCGGCCCATAGCTGCGCTCGATCTGATTGAGCGACTGGGCGATCCGGAAGGAGCGGATGCCGTAGCCTGCCAGAAAGGCGAGCGTCTGCTCGAAGAAGTCGAGCCGACCCAGAGCCGGAAACTCGTCGAGCATGAGCAGCAGGCGGTGCTTCCTCCGCTTGCTCTCCAGTTCCTCGGTCAGCCGTCGGCCGATCTGGTTGAGCACCAGCCGCACCAGAGGTTTCGTCCGCGAGATGTCGGAGGGCGGCACGATCAGGTAGAGCGAGACCGGGCCGGCACTCTCCGTCAGGTCGGCGATGCGCCAGTCGCAACGCGACGTGACCTCCGCGACGACGGGGTCGCGGTAGAGGCCGAGAAACGACATGGCGGTCGACAGCACGCCGGAACGCTCGTTCTCGCTCTTGTTGAGAAGCTCACGCGCCGCCTGCGCGACGACCGGGTGGGGCCGATCGCCGAGGTGGCGGGTGGCCATCATCACCGCCAGCGTCGACTCCACGGGCCCCCTTGAGGTCTGATAGAAAGGCGGCAACGCCCGCCAGCGTCTTGTCGGGCTCAGCGTAGAGCACGTGCAGGATCGTGCCGACCAGGAGCGAATGGGAGGTTTTCTCCCAGTGGTTCCGCTTCTCTATCGAGCCTTCGGGATCGACAAGGATGTCGGCGATGTTCTGGACATCGCGCACTTCCCATGGTCCGCGGCGGACTTCGAGCAGCGGATTGTAGGCGTCGGAGGCGACGTTGGTCGGATCGAAGCGAAGGACGCGACCGAAGCGCCCGCGCCAGCCCGCGGTAAGCTGGGAATTCTCACCCTTGATGTCGTGAACGATGACGCTA
>CAXTCF010000020.1:0-36775 GCA_964242945.1 uncultured Rhizobiaceae bacterium
ACAATCCCAAGAGCGTGCGCAAGGTCGATCCAGCCAACCTTGCCGCCAGCTTCGGCCCTGGCGTGAAGCTCAGGCGCATGACACTGACGATCACCGATGAAGAGGTGACGATTGGGCATATCGAAAGCATCTTGCCGTGGTGGTGCAAGCTGAGGGCTGCGCGCGCACGGCTCAATGGCAAAAATAGCATCGCGATCGCAGACAATGATTTGTCAAACAATCTAGGGACCGGTGAGTTCAAAGTAGGTGATTGCAGATGACTATCTCAAAAGACTTGTTTCTAGCTATCCTTTCTATGGATGCATACAATCGCGGGTATGCCGCCGGTATTTCTGACGGTGGGGCAGGTGACACCGATGGACTGGGCGATGCCGTCGGTACTCAGATTGGCAATGCCACCATCGCTGCCAAATCGAGTTCTGAAGCGAACAGTGACGGAGTAGCCGCTGGCTTCTACGCTGTCGCCTATGACACGCAGTACGGCAAGGTCATCTCCTACCGCGGCACGGACAATCCGGACATCTTGGGCTCGGCAGACGGCGCCAGCGATGTTTGGAAGGGCTGGATCACCGGCGCCGGCATTCCCGGCTGGCAATCCTCGCTTGCCTTGGAGTTCTTCAAGACTGTGACAGGCAGCGACGCGCCGCAGGGAGAAGCCGGAGGCGTCATCCTTGCGAAGCACTCGCTCGACCGCACGATGTTGAGACCTGTCGGCTATGTTCGGCGCTACGCTGTTTCCAGCAGATCGGTTCGGGTCTGCGAAGCCGCGCGTCAGGTGGATGGAAAAAGCGCGTCCTGCCCTCTGCACAGAGGGGAAGATGGCAGCCGCGCAGGGTTTTTGATCCACACTCTTCCGGCTCTGGCATAGTTTCCGCCCTGTTTCTTCCTGGGGGCGCGGTTCGCGACGGCGGGTCCGGAAGAAGCCGGTGCCGGGCTGGCGGGGCGTAACGTGCGCTTTGCTGGGAGATGATCCCCCAAGTCCGGGCCCTACAGGGGCAGGGTGACGGCTGCTAAGGGCAGCGACCCGGAACAAGCCTCGGGGCAAGCAGCTGAAACGGGCGGCCGGGAGGTCGCATTTGTTTTGTTTTACGCGCGACGCCTTGCCGCCCGTGCCTCCTCATCATAGCCCGGCCGAGCAGGCGCGGAAACAATCCCGCACGCCCTCGACGCAGCAGAAGGGTCGGGCCAGCCACACGCATCAAGCGGAAACGGCGCCATACCCGTTGCAGCGTCTATCCCCAGACCATAGATGGAACGCTGATCGGGCCGACGCTTGGCCTCTCCCGCCATCGACGCATCCTTCCGGACGGCGCCCGCAGCTCAAGGAGTTTTCATGGCCGAGACGCTCGACGCCACACGCCTGATCGACCGCGTTGCGGCCCTTGTGGAGGCCGCGAAAAAGGCCGGCGCGGACGAGGCAGATGCGGTTGCCGTGCGCGGGCGCTCCACCGGGGTTTCCGTTCGGCTGGGCAAGGTGGAGAACACCGCGTCTTCGGAGTCCGACGACATGAGCCTGCGCGTCTTCGTAGGATCGCGCGTGGCGAGCATCTCGGCGACCGCTTCTTCCGATCCCACGGCGTTGGCCGAGCGTGCCGTGGCGATGGCGAAGGTGTCGCCGGAAGATCCGTTCCAGGGGCTGGCCGACCCATCGATGCTGGCAAAGAATTTTCGCGACCTCGACCTGTTCGATCCCACGGAAATCTCCGCCGACCGGCTGCGCGAGGATGCGCTGGCGATGGAGGAAGCGGCGCTCGCAGTGCCCGGCGTCACCAATTCGGGCGGCGCGGGTGCGGGCTTCGGGCTCGGCGGCCTCGTGCTCGCCACCTCCGCAGGTTTTCTCGGCCAGTATGTGTCTTCGCGCTTCTCCCGCTCGGCCAGCGTGATCGCCGGCGAGGGCACGGGCATGGAGCGCGACTACGAGTATTCCTCGCGCCTCCATTGGGCCGAGTTGGAAGCGCCCGAAAGCATCGGCCGCAAGGCGGGCGAGCGCGCGGTGAAGCGGCTCAACCCGCGCAAGGCGAAAACCGGACCTGTGGCGGTGATCTACGATCCCCGCGTGGCGCGCGGCGTCGCCGGCCACCTGTCCGGCGCGATCAACGGCGCTTCGGTTGCGCGGAAAACCTCGTTCCTGCGCGATTGGATGGGCAAGCAGGTGGCGTCCGCCGCCATCACCGTGACGGACAATCCGTTGAAGGTCCGCGGCCAGGCGTCGCGGCCTTTCGACGGCGAAGGCGTGGAAGGCCGTCCGCTGACGGTGGTGGAAAAGGGCGTGCTGCACCACTGGTTCCTGTCCACTTCCGCCGCGCGCGAACTCGGTCTGGAAACAAACGGGCGTGGAGCGCGCGGCGGTTCTTCCGTTTCGCCGTCCTCCACGAACCTCGCCATCGAGCCCGGCACGATGAGCCCGGAAGAGATGATCCGCGCGCTCGGCACCGGCTTCTACGTGACAGAGGTGTTTGGCCAGGGCGTCAACATGGTGACGGGCGAATACAGCCGCGGCGCGTCCGGCTTCTGGATCGAGAACGGCGAGTTGACCTATCCCGTTTCGGAGGTGACGATCGCCTCCAACCTGAAAGCCATGTTTTTAGGCATGCAGCCGGCGAACGACTTGGACCGCGCTTTCGGCACCGCTGCGCCGACGCTCCTCGTGGAAGGCATGACGCTTGCCGGAAGCTGACATTTCGGCAGACCTGGCGCTTCTGGAAGAGGCGGCACGGGAAGGCGGGCGCATCGCGCTCGGCTTTTTCCGCAAGGATCCCGAAGTCTGGATGAAGGCGGGCGATTCGCCGGTCAGCGAAGCGGACTTCGCCGTGGACCGTTACCTGCGCGAAACGCTCACTGCTGCGCGGCCCGATTACGGCTGGCTTTCGGAGGAAACCGCGGACTCGGCGGAGCGCCTCTCGGCTAAGCGCACCTTCGTGGTGGATCCGATCGACGGCACCCGCGCCTTTGTGGCGGGCTGGAATACCTGGTGCGTTTCCGTCGCCGTCGTGGAGGAAGGCAGGCCGCTTGCCGGCGTGCTCGACTGCCCGGCGCTGAGTGAGACATTTGCCGCGGCCGCCGGCGGCGGCGCGACGCTCAACGGCGGGGGCTTGGCCGTGCGTGACCTTTCCGAGCGCATCGACGTGACCGGCCCAAAAGTCTTCCTCGACCATCTGGCGGCGCCGTGGGCTGTGCGCGCGTCGCGCCGGCCGCACGTGCCGTCGCTCGCCTACCGCCTCGCCATGATCGCCAAAGGCGCGCTCGACCTCACTTTCGTGAAGCCAGGCGCCCATGACTGGGACTTGGCCGCGGCGGCGCTGATCCTTGCCGAGGCCGGCGGGGCCCTCCACGATCCCGCAGGCCGCTTGCCGCTCTACGGGCGTTCCGCGATCCCGCGCCACACGGCGCTGGTGGCAGGCAGCGGCGCGCTGCTTTCCGCGGCGACCCTGGCGCTTGCCGACTGGAATAGAACGCAAGGGAACGGTTGACAGGCAATCGCTCCCGCCGCAAACCGCTCCCCCTTCGCGTTAACATGGAGTTGTTTTCGATGGCCGAGCTGCAGCCGAGCAAACAGCTTCTCCATCTCGTTTTCGGCGGCGAACTGACCAAGCTCGGCGGCACCGACTTCCGCGACCTCGATGCGCTCGACATCGTCGGCATCTTCCCCGACTACGGATCAGCCCACGCTGCCTGGAAGGCCAAGGCGCAAGCGTCCGTCGATAACGCGCATATGCGCTACTTCGTGGTGCACCTGCACCGGCTGCTCGAACCGGAAGCTGAGACGGGCAGCCGCTGAACCGATGAACGGGCAGGCGCCCCAACCGGGCAAGGCGAAACGCCCGAAGCGCGCTCCTAGCGGCTTCTGGCGCAAGGTGCGCGAGCCGCTGACGCATTCCCGCTTCGCGAAGCGGGCGCTGGCCGGCGTGATGGCGCGGGCGCTGCGCTTCATCCGGCTGACCAATCCTTGCGCGGCTGGCTCGATGGTGCACCCGCCCTATGACCAGGAGCCCTTCATCATCGCGCTCTGGCACGGCCAGCACTTCCTGATCTCCGCCTTCTACTACAGCCGCCGCAAGCTCGTGGCGATGGTGTCGCGCAGTGCGGACGCCGAGTTGAACGCGCTCGTGCTGGAGCGTTTCGGCGTGGAGATCGTGCGCGGGTCCGGTGGGCGCCGCAGGGGAAAGCGCAAGCCTGAGCCTGTTGAAAAAGGCGGCGCAAAGGCGCTGGTGCTGCTCAAGCGGGCGCTCGACGCCGGCCACAACGTGGCCATGATCTGCGATGTTCCCAACGGCACGCCCCGCGATGCCGGGCTCGGCATCATCCTGCTCGCGCGCATTTCCGGCCGGCCGATCCTGCCCGTGGCGGTTGCCACCAGCCGCCGCAAGGTGCTGGAGAAAAGCTGGGACAAGAGCACGATCAACCTGCCTTTCGGACGCTCGGCGCTCCGCTTCGGGCAGCTTATCTGGGTCCCCGCCGACGCCGACGAGGCCGCCATGGAAACCAAGCGCAGGGAACTGACGGTCGCGATGAACGAGACCACCGACGCGGCCTATGCGCTCGTGGACTGTTCGCCGGCCGAACCGCGGGACCGCGCGCCATGAGCGAGCGCAGCGCACGCCGCCTGCTCAAGGTCTATGGCCTGGCCGGCGCGGCAAGCCTGCCGCTGGCGGGCGCCTATCTCGCCTGGCGCGCTTCCCGCGGCAAGGAAGACCCCAGCCGCAAGCGCGAGCGATACGGCCGGCCGAGCCGGCCGCGCCCTGAAGGTCCCTTGATCTGGATGCACGCGGCAAGCGTCGGCGAAACGCTGGCCGTGGTTCCGCTGGTCGAGGCGATCCTCGCCGACGGCGTCACCGTGGTGCTGACCACCGGCACGGTGACATCGGCGGAGGTCGCAGCGGAGCGGCTGGGCAAGCGCATCATCCACCAATATGTGCCGCTCGACATCAAGCCGGCCGTTTCCCGCTTTCTCGACCATTGGCGCCCGGACCTTGCCCTGATCGCCGAGTCGGAGATCTGGCCGATGACCATCCTGGAGCTTGGCCGCCGCCGCGTGCCGCAGGTGCTGGTCAACGGCAGGCTGTCGGACCGCTCCTTCCGGTCCTGGCAGAAGCGGCGCTTTCTCGCAGAAGCCTTGTTCGAGAACCTCGCCCATGTGGTGGCGCAGACGGAAGCGGACGGCGACCGCTTTCTGGCGCTCGGCGCACGGCCCGTCACCGTTTCCGGCAACCTGAAGGTCGATCAGCCGCCGCCGCCCGCCAACGCGAAGGCGCTTAGCGTCCTCCGGAAGCAGATAGGGGAGCGCCCGACCTGGGCCGCCATTTCCACCCATGCGGGCGAGGAGCGCACAGCCGTCGAGGTGCACATGATGCTGCGGCGGCGCCATCCCGGCCTGCTCTCGATCATCGTGCCGCGCCACCCCGAACGCAGCGCGGCACTGGCTTCCGAGTTCGCGGCCATGGGCCTGAAGGTGGCGCGGCGCTCGGCGCATGAAAAGCTTGGGGCCGACACCGACATCCTGCTCGGCGACACGATCGGCGAGATGGGGCTTTACCTCCGGCTGACCGAGATCGCTTTCGTCGGCCGCTCGCTGGAAGCGCAGGGCGGGCAGAACCCGCTGGAGCCGGCGATGCTGGACACCGCGATACTCGCGGGCCGGAACGTGCAGAATTTTCGCGATGCCTATCAGCACCTGATCGACAAAGGCGGCGCCAAGCTGGTGCGCGACCGCGACATGCTGGCCGGCGCCGTCAACTTCCTGCTCAAGAACGACGCGGCGCGTCACAGCATGATGGCTGCGAGCGCTGCCGCGGTGGAAGAGATGCGCGGCGCGCTTTCCCGGACGCTTGCGGCCCTTGAGCCGTTCATCCGGCCGCTGGTGGTCAAGGCCCGCCTCCAGAGCGCCAACGGCTAGGGCCGTGCCCGCGGCGCCGCGTTTCTGGACCGAGCGAACCTGGAAGGCCCTCGCCTTGGCGCCGCTGGCCTGGACCTATGGCGCGGTTGCCGCACGCCGGATGCGGAACGCGCCGCGCCTGGCCACAGCCCTGCCCGTGCTCTGCGTCGGCAACCTGACGGTCGGCGGCAACGGCAAGACGCCGGTGGTGATCGCGCTGGCGCAAGCCGCCAAGGCTGCGGGCCTGCGCCCCGGCATCCTTTCGCGCGGCCACGGCGGACGGGTCGGCAGCGTCCGGATGGTCGATCCCAAGCGCGACACGGCGCGCGATGTCGGCGATGAACCGCTGCTGCTTTGCGCCCATGCGCCCGTTGCGGTGGGAGCCGACCGCGCGAGCGGCGCGCAACTGTTGAAGCAAGCCGGCTGCGACTTTCTTCTGATGGACGACGGCTTCCAAAGCGGCCGCATTGCCGTCGATCTGGCGCTTCTGGTGATCGACCGCCGCTTCGGCCTCGGCAACGGCTTCTGCCTGCCTGCCGGCCCGCTGCGCGCGCCGCTCGCCGCACAGTTCGACCAAAAGCCGGAACTCCTTGCGATGGGCGAGGGCGGTGCAGCCGACACGGTGATCGCGCAGGCAGAGGCGCGGGGCTTGGCCGTTCATGCCGCAAGGCTGGTGCCGACGAACGGCGAAAGCGTCAGGGGGCAGCGCGTGCTGGCTTTCGCCGGCATCGGCCATCCGGAAAAATTCTTCGCCTCGCTCGAAGCGGCGGGAGCAGCCGTCGTCGAGCGCCGCGCCCTTCCCGACCATCACCCGTTCAAGGCGGAGGAACTCCGGTCGCTCGAAGGGGATGCCCAAGCGCACGGTTTGGCGCTGGCGACGACCGCCAAGGACAAAGCGCGGCTCGGCGGCACCGCGCCGACGGCTTTCATGGAAAAACTGCTTGTGCTTGAGGTAGCCGCCCGATTCGACCAGCCGGAAGCCTCCGAAGAATGGATTGCGCGGACGCTCGCAAATTTCAGGCTGCGTGCCTTGTGGGAAATGGCAACGGTCAGCACCGGCCCAAGGACGGATTGACCTCCAGCTCGCGCTGGAGCGACACGGCGGCGTTGAGATAGGGCTCCTGGCGCGCGACGCTCCAGTATTTCAACTCGTCCAGCGGGATCGACTCGCCCGTCACCGCGCAGCGCACGAAGGCGCCGGGGCTCGTCACCTGATAGTCGCCGTCGAGATAGCGGATGCGCGCCTCCCGGCTGCCGGGGCCTTCGAAACGGTTCAACATGGCAAGCATGGCCTTAAGGATCGGCGCCTTTCACGCCACATTCGGAATGCAGCGTCAAGCATCGGCGCTCCGAGAGCCCGGTTCAACGCCGGCCGAAAAGCCGCTCGATGTCGGCGAGCTTCAGTTCGATATAGGTCGGGCGGCCGTGGTTGCAGGTTCCGGAGCCCGGCACCGCCTCCATCCGGCGCAAGAGCGCGTTCATCTCGTCCGGCTTCAGCAGCCGGCCCGACCGCACCGAACCGTGGCAGGCCATCGCCGCCGCGACCGCGTTGAGCCGCCGCGCCAACGCTTCCGGGCCCTCGTCCTCGGCCAGCTGGTCGGCGAGGTCGCGCACCAGCTTTTGCGCATCCACCTCGCCCAGCATGGCCGGCGTGGCGCGCACCGCCACCGCGCCGGGGCCGAAGCGCTCCAGCTGAAGGCCGAAGCGGCCGAGCGTCTCGGCGTGCTCGCCTAAACGATCGGCATCGTCTTCCGGCAGGTCCACGATTTCGGGCAGGAGCAGCATCTGCGCCGGGCAGGGCCGCGCCTGGAGCGCTTCCTTCAGCGCCTCATAGACCAGCCGCTCATGGGCCGCGTGCTGGTCCACGATGACCAGGGAGTCGGCGGTCTGCGCAACGATGTAGTTGGCGTGCACCTGCGCACGCGCGGCGCCCAGCGGGTGCGCGCTGCCTTCCGCATCGGCGACAGGGGGCAGTGCTCCCGCGCGGGCGTCGGCGCTCGGCTCGGCAACCAGAAAGGTGGCTTGCGCGGTTTCGCCGAAACCTTGGCCGCCCCAGCCTTCCAAGGGGCGCTGCGGCGACGAAGCCGGATCGAAGCTGGGTGCGCGCACCGCGCGGAATGCGCCGGCGCCGGTGCGCTCGCCCCAGGCAGGAGGCGTCGGCGCTGGCCGGAACGCCTCGGCGAGTGCCGCACCCCGGTCGCCTGCCGGGCGGATGCCGCTGACGCCCAGCGCCTCGCGGATGCCGCCCACGATGAGGCCGCGCACCAGTCCGGGGTCGCGGAAGCGCACGTCGGCTTTGGCCGGATGCACGTTCACATCGACGTCGCGCGGGTCGAGGTCGAGGAACAAGGCAACGACCGGATGACGGCCGGAAGCGAGCGTGTCCACGTAAGCCCCTTTGAGCGCGCCGGCGATCAGCCGATCGCGCACCGGACGGCCGTTGACGAAGAAATACTGCGCTTGGGCGGTGAGCCGGCTGTAGGCCGGAATCGAGATATATCCGGAAAGGTGTACGCCCTCGCGCCCGGCGTCGAGCGCGATCGCGTTTTCGGGGAACTCGGACCCAAGCACCTGCGCGATGCGCGCCAGACGGCCGTCCTCACCCGCACCCGTCGCCGGCCATTCCAGCGTCTGCCGGTCGGGGCCGGAAAGGGTGAAGCGCACTTGGGGGAAGGCGAGCGCGATGCGCCGCAGCGTGTCGGTGACGGCTGCGGCTTCCGCCCGCTCGCCCTTGGCGAATTTCAGCCGGGCCGGCGTGGCAAAGAACAGGTCTCGCGCTTCCACAACGGTCCCCTGCGCCCCGGCGGCCGGCCTGACTACTGAGACTTCGCCGCCTTCCACGCGGATTTCGGCCCCGTTTTGCGCCTGCCTCGTGCGCGAGCGCAGAGTGAGCTTCGACACCGAGCCGATGGAAGGAAGCGCCTCGCCGCGGAACCCCAGGGAACGGATGTCGGCGATGTCGTCGCCGAGCTTCGACGTGCAGTGGCGGGAAACGGCGAGCGCCAGCTCGTCCTCGGGGATGCCCGCGCCGTCGTCCGATACGCGGATCAGCGAAAGCCCGCCGCCGGCGGTTGCGACCGCGATTCGGGTGGCGCCGGCGTCGAGCGCATTTTCCACGAGTTCCTTGACGACGCTTGCCGGCCGCTCGACGACCTCGCCGGCGGCGATCCGGTTGACGGTGGTTTCGGGCAGCAGGCGGATCGGCATGGGCGTGATATAGCGGAGATGGGACGCGAAATCACGCGCGAGGATTTTTGTCCTCGGTTTTCTGCTCCAAAACCGGCTCAATACGGCAGCGCAAGAAGGAACACCTTGCGGAATAGCTCGCGCTGGCGAACAAGGGCGGTGGGATCGCCCGGCCGCGCCGGGAACGGAAGGGATCGGGAATGAAAACGCTTCTTGGCTGCATTGCCCTCTGCCTCTTGTCAGGCGGGGCCCTCGCCGGCCCGGCGGCCGACACGGTCCGGGCCTTTTACCTGCCGCAGGTTCAGAGCGCGACCGACGCCGACATCCGCGGCCGCTTCGTCGATCCCGCGCGCTCGCAACTCGACAAGAATGACAAGGCCGCCGAAGCGGGGGAGGGCGTGGGCTGCATCGACTGGGATCTGGCAGCCGACGGGCAGGACTTCGAGGATGCCGAAATCGCGCGCACGCTGAAGCTTGGAGAAAAGGTTTCGGGCGACCGCGCCGTGGTCACCGCGCGCTTCCGCCAGTTTGCGGCGCCAGACAGCAGCACCGCAACGGTGGAATGGACCTTGCGCAAGGTAGGCGGCGCCTGGAAGGTGGCCGACATCGCCTCGCTGTCGAACGACTGGCGCTTGAGCAGCCTCGATTGCGACTGATGCCAGGTCAGCCGCGCCCACGATAGGGCGGCACCCCGGTGTCGGGCAGCCATGCGCCTTCCGGCGGAGCGCCGGTCTGCCAGAAAACGTCGATCGGGATGCCGCCGCGCGGGTACCAGTAGCCGGCGATGCGCAGCCACAATGGCTTCGTTGCCTCCGCCACGCGCCGGCCGATGGCCAGCGTGCAGTCCTCGTGGAAGGCGCCGTGGTTGCGGAACGCGGTGAGATAGAGTTTTAGCGACTTCGATTCGACCAGAAGCGCATCGGGAGCGTAGTCGATCACTAGATGCGCAAAGTCGGGCTGGCCGGTGACGGGGCAGAGCGAGGTGAATTCAGGCGCGGTGAAGCGCACGATGGCCGGCGCGGCGCCGCCGCGGGAAAACGGCACGGTTTCCAGCACGGCTTCTTCCGGCGAGGCCGGCTGGCGCACATGAGCGCCGAGTTGGGAAAGGTTCTTGGTGTCGGTCATCGTCGGCTTCTGTTCCGGTTTCAGCTGCGAGATAGGCGATCAGCGCTGGCGCCGGAAGGCCGTGCCCGCGTTCGATTGCCGGCAATGCCCCGGCTTGCTACGGTCCTCCCATGACCAAGCTGCTCGAACAGGCCCTGGAGGCCGCCCGCAATCTCACGCCGGAAGAGCAGGACGAGATCGCGCGCATGATCTTCGGGCGTGTAGAGGCGACCATCGAGACTTATCAGCTTACCGCCGAAGAGAACGCAGCCATAGACGAAGGGCTTGAGCAACTGGAGCGCGGTGAGATCGCTTCCGAAAAGGAAGCAAGGGAACTACTTGCGAAGTATTTTTGAGATGGCGCTGCAGCTTTCCCGCGCTGCGCTTCGCGAGATCAATCGAATCCTGGCGGACCTCAAACGTGTTTCGCCAAAGGGCGCTGCATCCGTTGCGGCTCGGCTAGATGCTGTGCTCACCACGATTTCGGAATTCCCTGGGTCCGGCAGGGCCACAGAGCGGGCCGGAGTGCGCTGCATCAACACACAGCCTCAACCCTATCTGATCTTCTACCGCGTCGATGTGCAGACAGGTGTCGTTGACGTCATCGCCGTCCGCCACGGCGGGCGAAACCCTGCCTCAATGCCGGCGCATCGGCGGTAGTCTCTGTCTCTCTGACCCTCTACCCTCGAACTTTTTCGGTCGAAGCGCGTCATGCTGGAAAAACCGCGTCGTGTTGCCCTACTGGAAGACGGCTGGGTCAAGAAGTGCTACCGGCTCGTTTACGTGGGATAAGCAAGGGCGGCACTCTCTGAAGCCTCTGGAATCAGCCGTCGCCGCAGGCCGATCAGAGTGGTGCCGGTCAGAGTGATGCCGGCGACGGGCGTTTTCGGTTCGGAAGCGTTTACTCCAGACAAAAACGCGGCTGGAGGCCGAAAAGTCGGGTGTCAAAACAGGATCGATCGCATGAACATCGAGATGAAGCGCAGCCCAACTGCCGCCTTCCTGTGGAACGACCCGTTCCTGCTCGAAGACCAGCTATCCGAAGACGAGCGGATGATCCGCGACGCTGCCGCAGCGTTCGCGGAGGAAAAGCTTCAGCCGCGCATCAACGACGCCTACCTCCAGGAAAAGACCGACCCGGCGATTTTCAAGGAGATGGGCGAGGCCGGGCTGCTCGGCGTCACGATCCCTGAGGAATATGGCGGGGCAGGCGCTTCCTATGTCGCCTATGGGCTTGTCGCGCGGGAGGTGGAGCGGGTGGACTCCGGCTACCGCTCGATGATGAGCGTGCAGTCCTCGCTGGTGATGTACCCCATCCACGCCTACGGCTCCGAGGCGCAGCGCGAAAGGTATCTGCCGAAGCTGGCGGGCGGCGAGATGATCGGCTGCTTCGGCCTGACCGAGCCGGATGCGGGCTCCGACCCCGCGGGCATGAAGACGCGGGCCGGAAAGACCGAAGGCGGCTATCTGCTCAATGGCGCGAAGACCTGGATCTCCAATGCGCCGATCGCCGATCTCTTCGTGGTCTGGGCGAAGTCCGCCGCGCATGAGGGGCAGATACGCGGCTTCCTCGTGGAGAAAGGAACGAAGGGCCTGTCGGCGCCGAAGATCGAGGGCAAGCTCTCGCTTCGCGCCTCCGTCACCGGCGAGGTGGTGCTCCAGGACGTGGAGGTCGGCGAGGACGCGCTGCTGCCCGGCGTGTCCGGCTTGAAGGGCCCGTTCGGCTGCCTGAACCGCGCGCGCTACGGCATCTCCTGGGGGGTGCTGGGAGCGGCGGAGGACTGCTGGCTGCGCGCGCGCCAGTATGGACTCGACCGCAAGCAGTTCGGCCGGCCGCTCGCCGGCACGCAGCTGTTTCAGAAGAAGCTCGCCGATATGCAGACGGAAATCGCGCTGGGCCTCCAAGCATCGCTCCGCGTCGGCCGGTTGATGGAAGAAAATAAAATGGCGCCTGAGATGATCAGCTTAGTCAAGCGCAACAATTGCGGCAAAGCGCTGGAGATCGCGCGGACGGCGCGCGACATGCATGGGGGCAACGGCATCCAGATCGGCTACGGCGTGATGCGCCACGCGCAGAACCTGGAAACCGTCAACACCTACGAGGGCACGCACGACGTGCACGCGCTGATCCTGGGCCGCGCGCAGACCGGCATCCAGGCGTTCTTCTGACGCTTCCGGTTTCGATCGCCGGGCGATCGGTCGGAGCTTACGCGGCCTTCGTGGTAGCCTGGAACTTGCTCATCAGATACGGCCCGGACCGCACTGGGCCGTATCTCGGCGTTTCCCCTAGTCCGACGCATTGCGGCAGCACGGCGATTTCGGCGTTCCAGTTCGGCTGGTGAAAGAACGCAAAGCTCTGCCGCCGTGCCATGCCGCCTTCGTCGGAAGAAGGGTTGACCACGCGGTGCAGGGTGGAAACCCAGCGGTCGCTGGTCCAGCGCGCCATCAGGTCGCCGATGTTGATCACGAAAGCGCCGGGAACCGGCGGCACCGGCGTCCACGAGCCGTCAGGGGAGAGGATTTCCAACCCTTTCGAGCCTTCCTGCGGCAGCAGGATGGTCAGGCTGCCGTAATCCGTGTGAGCGCCGGCCCGCAACTGGCCGGGCTCAGGCGGCGTGCTTTGTTCGGGGTAGTTCAGCGCCCGCAGCGCGCTGATCGGCGCGTCGATGAAGGGAGCGAAATAGTCGTCGGGCAGACGCAGCGCGACCGCGAACAGCCGCATGATCCGCGCCGCCAAGTCCTCCATCGCCGCGTAGTAGCGCTCCCACGCCGTGCGAAACCCTTCCGGCTGCGCCGGCCAGATCGTCGGCGCGTAGCAGAAGCCGAGCGCTTGGGCATCGGTCATGCCTTCCGGCACGCCGAGCGGACCGCCGTTGAAACTTTCCTTGAGGTCGGGCGGCGTGTCCACGCCCTTGGACTTCGCCAGCGCTTCCAGCTTCGGGCCGAGATAGCCGTAGGGGTAGCCGGGATAGGGCGCCGCAGCCCTCTGCTTCTCCTCCGGCCGCAAGTCGAAGAAGGCTTTGGCCTTGCTCCAGGCCTCGCCGATCACCGCCTCGGGGACGCCGTGGTTGCGGACCGCGAGGAAACCTGTCGCGCGGCAGATGCCGTCCACCTCGGCGCCGAGCCGGATGCGCTCGGCGGGCGACGCCGCTTCGAAGCCGCCGAGGTCGAAGACCGGAAAGGCAGCGGCGGCCGCGCTCAAGAAGACTGCACCATCATCAGGAGGTTGGTGGAGCGGGCGCCGGAGCGGCAATAAGCGAAGACCGGCTTCGGCAGCTGCTCCAGCGCGTCGCGCATCGCCTGGAGCGACTCCTCCGGCACGGGCTGGCCGTTCCAGATCGGGATGTGCCGGAACGGCAGTCCTTCCTTTTGCGCCGCCTCGGCGACGCTTCCCGCATCGGGCTGGCCCGGCTGCTCGTCGTCCGGGCGGTGGCAAAGGATGCTGCGGAAGCCCGCCTGCTTCACCGCGGCGACGTCTTCGGGCGCGATCTGCCCCGAAACCGCATAGTCCTCCGTGACCGGGCGAAACTCCATAGCCGCAAACTCCTCTCGATGAGCGGGGGAGTTCTGCCATTCCTCCGGCCGGCCTGCAATGGTTGAGCGGCGCGGCGCGCCTTCCCCGTCATTGTGCATCGCACCATAAGCGCGTTGCCGCCGGCCTTGCGATGCAACGATTAGATGCCTAATCGGTTTACCGCCCGGCGGGCGCCCTTGGCTCCGGCCTGATCTCGCTTATTTCGATCTTCTCGACCGACATGGAAGTCGCTGCATGAATGTTCAAACCGATCCGAGCCGGTTGCAGGGTGCGCATCGGTTTCCGGCCCCGGCGGACATGCCCATCCGATCGACGTTTCTGCAGGAAGACAAGCTGCGCCGGCTCGGCGAAAGCCTGGCGAACGGCGAAATCCGCAAGGTCGAGGGGTTGCAGGCCTTCGACGTTCAGGCGCGCAACGACCAGAACGCCAAGCTCATCCTGCAGGCCTACCGCAGCACCAACGATGCGAGCGCGCGCGGCGAGAACATCACGCCGGCCGCCCAGTGGCTGCTCGACAACAACTACCTGATCGAGGAAACCATCTTCCAGGTCAAGCGCGACCTGCCGCGAAAATTCTTCCGCGAACTGCCGACGATCTCCATCGACGGCGTGAGCGTGCCGCGCGTGCTGGCGCTGGCCTGGATCTATGTCGCCCACTCCGACAGCCAGGTTTCCGCGCAGGCCTTCCGCGCCATCGTGGACGGCTTCCAGGGCGTCGAGCCGCTGAAGATCGGCGAAATCTGGGCGCTGCCTTCGCTCCTGCGCTTCGTGCTGGTGGAGAACCTGCGCCGCATCGCCGTGCGGGTGACACGCGCGCGGGACATGCGCGGCATCGCCAACGAGGTGGCCGACAAGGTCCTGGCGTCCAAGGACAACAACGCGAGGGCTGACATCCTGGCCGGCTATGTCCAGCATGCCCGCGACACGACCTTCGCCACGCAGCTTCTCTATCGCCTGCGCGACGGCTCGCAGAATGCGGGCCGCGCCCTGATCTGGCTGGAAGGCGAGTTGGAGAAGTCCGGCACGGACGCCGAAAACATCATCTACCGCGAGCACGGGACGCTGTCTTCGGGCAACGTCACCACCGGCAACATCGTCCGCGGCATCCGCCTGATCAACGACATCGACTGGTCCGAGTGGTTCGAGGAAGTCAGCATCCTCGACGGCCGGCTGCGCGAGGAAACCAACTTCGCCGCCCTCGACTTCGCCTCGCGCGACCACTACCGCGCGGCGATCGAGCGGCTGGCCCGACACTCCCGGTTCTCGGAGCTGGACGTGACGGAGAAAGCCTTGGCGCTTGCCGCGGGCGCGGGCCTCACGGGCGAACCGGCGGATATCGGCTTCTTCCTGGTCGGCAACCGCAAGGGCGAACTGGAGGCGGCGATCGGCTACCGGCCGATCTTCGGCGAGCGGGTCAACCGCGCTTTCACCCGTGCCGGCTGGCTGGGCATCGCGGCGCCCGTGCTCGCGCTGACGGTGCTGCTTCTGGTGCTCGCGGGCGTTTCTCTGTCCTGGGTGGGTCTGGGTGCCGGAGCGGTTTCGCTTCTGCTGGTGCTGTTCGCGGTTCCCGCGGCAGAAGGCGCACTCGGCCTTTTCAACACGCTGATGCTGCTCTTCCTGAAACCGACCCGGCTCGTCGGCTTCGAGTTCGAGGAAGGCGTTCCGGACAGTGCCGGCACGCTGGTGGTGGTACCCTCGCTGATCGGCTCGCGCGACGACGTGGACGAGAGCGTGCGCAACCTGGAGGTCCACTTCCTCGCCAACATGAAGGGCGCGGTTCACTTCGCCCTGCTGACCGACTGGCCGGACAGCGCGACGGAGCAGAGGGAAGGCGATCTCGATCTTCTCGCCTACGCCCGCGCCGAGATCGACGCGCTGAACGCGCGCTATCCCATCGAAGGCGTGCCGCGCTTCCACATCCTGCACCGCAGGCGCCTGTTCAACGAGGCGCAGAACGCCTGGATGGGCTGGGAGCGCAAGCGCGGCAAGCTGCACGAACTGAACCTGCTGCTTCGCGGCGACGCCGACACGACCTTCCTGGCGCCGCACCTGCCGCTGCCGGACAACGTCACCTACGTCGTGACGCTCGACGCCGACACGCGCATGACGCGCGACGTCGTGGCCAAGCTCGTCGGCAAGATGGAGCATCCGCTCAACCGGCCCCGCTTCGATGCGAGCGCGGCCCGTGTGACGGAAGGCTATGCCATCCTCCAGCCGCGCGTGACGGCATCGCTGACCACCGGCGACGAAGCGTCGTTCTTCCAGCGCGTATTCTCTGCCAACCGCGGGCTCGACCCGTATGTCTTCGCCGTGTCGGACGTGTACCAGGACCTGTTCGGCGAGGGCTCCTTCACCGGCAAGGGCCTCTACCACGTCGATATGTTCGAGGCGGCGCTGAAAGGGCGCATCCCTGAGAACGCCGTGCTCTCGCACGACCTGCTGGAAGGCTCCTTCGCCCGCGCCGGCCTGGCGACCGATGTGGAACTGGTCGAGGACTATCCCACGCGCTACGCCGTGGATGCATCGCGCCAGCACCGCTGGGCGCGCGGCGACTGGCAGCTGTTTTCCTTCATCTTCGATCCCTCCTCCGGCCTGTCCGGCCTGTCGCGCTGGAAGATGATCGACAACCTGCGCCGGACGCTGACGCCGATCTTCTGGATCCTGGCTTCGGTTGCCGGCTGGTCGCTGCTGCCCTTCGCCATCGCCGCGCAGTGGCAGGCCTGGCTGATCCTCAGCCTGTTTTTGGCGCCGACCTTCGACATCATCAACTCGCTCGTGCCGACCACGCTGGAGATCAACCCGCGCGGCCATGCCCGCGCCGTGTTGCGCGACGTGGCCTTCGGCACGGCGATGGTGGCGTTGCGCGTCGTGCTGATGGCGCATCTCGCCTGGATGATGGGCGACGCGATCGTGCGCACGATCTATCGCCTCGCGGTCAGCCGCAAGGACATGCTGGAGTGGCGCACGGCCAGCCAGGTGCAGCGGGGCGGCGCCAACAGCCTGGAAGGCTACTACAGGCTGATGTGGGGCGCGGTGGTGATCGCCGTTGCCGCGCTGATCGTGCCGCTGCTGGCGGGCTCCACCGGCACGTTTGTGGCCGTGCTGTTCGCCCTGTTCTGGGCGGGATCGCCGGCCTTCGCCTGGCTGATCAGCCGCTCGGCCGAAACCGAGGACAAGCTCGAAGTCAGTTCGGAGGGGGTGACGCAGCTTCGCGTCATCGCGCGCCGCACCTGGGCCTACTTCGAGACGTTCGTGGCGGCCGAGCACAACTGGCTGCCGCCGGACAATTTTCAGGAGGTGCCGGAGCCGGTGGTGGCGCACCGCACCTCGCCGACCAACATCGGCGTTTACCTGCTCTCCGTCATCTCCGCGCGCGACTGCGGCTGGATCAGCCTGGACGAGGCGGGGCGGCGGATCGCCGACACGCTGGACACGCTGGAAAAACTCGAACGCTTCCGCGGCCACCTGCTCAACTGGTACGACACGCGGACTTTGCGCCCGCTCGACCCTCGCTACGTGTCCAGCGTGGACAGCGGCAACCTTGCCGGCCACCTGATCGCGGTGGCGGTCGCTTGCGGCGAGTGGGCCGAAACGCCGGCGGTCTACCTCCAGGGCGATTTCAAAGGCATCCTGGACTCCGTTTCCGTGCTGGAGGAAACGCTGGCCGAACTGCCGGACGACCGCCGCCAGCTCCGGCCGCTGCGCCAGCGCCTGGCCGATCGTTTGGATGGCATGCGCCGCGCCGTCCGCACCATCCAGGAGCAGCCGGAACTCGCTTCCGTGCGCACGCTCAACCTGACGGTCGCTGCCGCCGAGGTCAGCCGTTTGGTTTCCTCCATCCATGCCGAACTTCAATCGCCGGCCAGCAGGGAACTTTCGGCCTGGGCCTCGCGCCTTGAGGCCACGGCCGAAGCGCATGTGCACGACGCGCACACGGATGAGAACGGCGTCAAGACCATGCGCGAGCGCTTCGCGGTGCTGAAGGAGCGCGCGCGCCTCATCGCCTTCGAGATGGATTTCTCCTTCCTGATGCGACAGGACCGCAAGCTGCTGTCCATCGGCTACCGTGTCGAGGAGCATCAGCTCGACGAGAGCTGCTACGACCTGCTCGCGTCCGAGTGCCGGCTGACCAGCCTGTTCGCCATTGCCAAGGGCGACCTGCCGACCGAGCACTGGTTCCGCCTTGGGCGGCCCGTGGCGGAAATCGGCTTCCGCGGCGCGCTGATGTCTTGGTCCGGCTCGATGTTCGAGTACCTGATGCCGCCGCTGGTCATGAAGGAGCCGCAGGGCGGCATCCTCAACCAGACCGACAACCTGATCATCGAAAAGCAGATACGCTACGGCCGCTCCAAGGGCGTGCCGTGGGGCATCTCGGAAGCCGCCTTCAACGCGCGCGACCGCGAGATGACATACCAGTACACGAATTTCGGCGTGCCCGGTCTCGGCCTCAAGCGCGGGCTGTCGCAGAACCTCGTGATCGCACCCTATGCGACCGTTCTGGCTTCGCAGTTCAAGCCCCGCGAAGCGCTGAAGAACCTCGACCGGCTGCGCAGCATCGGCGCGCTCGGCCGCTACGGCTTCTACGATTCCGTGGACTTCACGCCGAGCCGCGTGCCGGAAGGCAAAAGCCACGCCGTCGTGTTCAACTACATGGCCCACCACCAGGGCATGTCGATCGTCGCGATCGCCAACGTCATCCTGGAAGGGCGCATGCGCGACCGCTTCCATGCCGATCCCGTGATCGAGGCGGCCGAACTTCTGCTTCAGGAAAAGGCGCCGCGCGACCTGCCGGTGGCCACCGTCCGCACGGAGGCCGAGGACCGGCCCAACAAGGGCGAGGAGCAGGACACAAGCCCGGACACGCGCACGCTGCGCAACCCCGCGGCAGGCCCGGTCGCGACGAACCTGATGTCGTCAGGCCGCTATTCCATCATGCTGACATCGACCGGCACGGGCTACAGCCGCTGGAACGACCTCTCGGTGACACGCTGGCATGCCGATCCGGTAGAGGATCGGCTGGGAACCTTCCTGTTCCTGCGCGACACGGAAACCGGCGACTGGTGGTCCGCCACCTCCGAGCCCAGGCGCGCCGAGGGCGAGACCAGCTGGGCGATATTCGCCGATGAGAAGGCGAGCTTCGTCAAGACGGTCGGCACTCTGCGCTCGGAAGTCGAGTGCATCGTGGTGTCGGAAGTGCCGGGCGAAGCGCGGCGCGTGACGATCTTCAACGACGGCGCGGCGGACCGTCACATCGAGGTCACGTCCTTTGCCGAACTCGTGCTTGCGCCGGAGTCCTCGGACAATGCGCATCCCGCCTTCTCCAAGATGTTCGTCCACACCGAGATCACGCCCGACCGCGGCGCGATCTTCGCCGCCCGGCGCAAGCGGGCGCCGAGCGAGGCGGACATCGCCCTGGCGCACTTCGTCACCGATCCCAGCAACAATGCGCGCGACGCCCAGGCCGAGACCGACCGCCGCGCCTTTATCGGCCGAGGCCGGACCCTGGGCGAAGCCGCGGCGTTTGACGTCGGTGCGCGGCTGACTGGCTCGCAGGGGTTCACGCTTGATCCCGTGATGAGTTTGCGCCGCCGCGTGCGCGTTCCCGCCAACAAGAAGGTGCAGCTGACGTTCTGGACCGTGGTAGGCGCGAACCGCGAGGAAGTGGAAGCCGCGCTTGCCCGCCTCGACCACCCCGAAAGCTTCGCGCGCCAGTCGATGATCTGCTGGACCCAGTCGCAGGTCGGGGCGCGCCACATGGGCCTGAGCCTCGCGGACGCCGCCAACGTCCAGCGCCTCGGCCGCTTCCTCCTTTACCCCGACGCCTCCTTGCGCGCGCCGTCGCCTACCATCGCGGCGGGCATGGGGCGTCAATCCGCGCTGTGGCCGCTGTCGATCTCCGGCGACTTCCCCATCTTCGCCCTGCGCATCAGCGACATCGCGGACATCGAGATCGTTGCGCAGGCGCTGCGCTACCAGGAATACCTGCGCTCGCACGGGCTTGTGGCCGACTTCGTGATCGTCAACGAGCAGGCCTCCTCCTACGTGCAGGACCTCCAGAACACCATCGACGCGCTTTGCGAGAACAGCCGCCTGCGCGGCGCCGAGCTTGGGCCGCGCCAGCACATCTTCGCGGTGCGGCGCGACCTGATGGACGAAGTGACCTACCGCACGTTGCTTTCCGCGGCCCGCGTGGTCGTGCATGCGCGCAACGGCACGATCTTCGACCAGGTCGAACGCGCGGAACTCGCCATCCTCAAGGCGCGGACGGTGCAGGGCATGCGGCACCCCTCCGTCGAACTGGTGGCGACGCCGGGAGGCAACAAGGGGCAGGGGCCTGCGACCGCCCTGCCGGGCAAGGTGCCGGAGCGCCGCCGCGCAACCGGCGCCGCCAAGGTGGACGGCCAGGGGCTGGCAATGTGGAACGGTTTTGGCGGCTTCGACCGGGGCGGCGCGGACTACGTCGTCCGGTTGGGGGCCGGCACCTCCACGCCGCAGCCCTGGATCAACGTGATCGCCAACGGCCAATTCGGCTTCCACACTTCCGCCGAGGGCGCGTCCTTCACCTGGAGCCGCAACAGCCGCGACTTCCAGTTGACGCGGTGGTCGAACGATCCGGTGGTCAACCGCCCCGGCGAGGGCATCTTCATTTTCGACCAGGCAAGCGGCCGCTCCTTTGCGCCCTACGCCTGCGTGCTGCGCGATGCGGGCATCGCCTATGAAGCCCGGCACGGTCAGGGCTTCAGCACGTTTTCGGCGCAGCGCGGCCCGCTCCAGATGGAACTGGCGCAGATCGTCGATCCCTTCGATCCGGTGAAGGTCCAGCGCCTGCGCTTGTCCAACGACGGCCATGTGCCGCTGCGGCTGCGCGTCTATGCCTATGCGGAGTGGGTGCTCGGCAACAGCCGTGCCAAGACCGGCCCGACCATCGTGCCGGCCTACGACCCGGATACCGGCACGCTGACGGCCCGCAACCCGTTCAGCCTGGAGTTCGGCGACCGCACCGCCTTCCTGGCGGGCGACAGGAAGCCCGACTCCTTCACCTGCGACCGCGAAGAGTTCATCGGGCATGGCGGCTCGGTGTTTTCGCCGACGGCCGTGGTCAAGGGCGAGCGGCTTTCCGGCATTTCGGAAGCTGGGCGCGACCCCTGCGCGGCGCTCGCCCGCGACGTCGAGATCCCGCCCGGTGAAACGCGCGAACTGCTTTGGCTGATGGGGGACGCCTCCTCGGCCGAGGAGGCTGCCGGCTTTGTTGCCAGGCACCGCACGCTCTCCTTCGACGAGCGGCTGGCTGAGAACGAGCGAAACTGGAACAACTTCCTCGAAACGGTGACGGTGGAAACGCCGGACAAGAGCTTTGATACGCTCGTCAACCGCTGGCTGCCCTATCAGAGCGTCGCCTGCCGCATCCGGGCGCGTTCCGCCTTCTACCAGGCGAGCGGCGCCTTCGGCTTCCGCGACCAGCTGCAGGATACGCTGGCCCTGCTGCTGCACGACCCGAACCTGGCAAAAACGCAGCTGCTCAACGCGGCGCGGCACCAGTTTGCCGAGGGCGACGTCCAGCACTGGTGGCTGCCGCGCTCCGGCGCGGGTGTGCGCACCATGATCTCCGACGACGTGGTGTGGCTGGCCTATGGCGTCAGCCGCTACATCGAAGTTACCGGCAACCGCGCGATCCTGGACGAGCCCGTGCATTGGGTGGAGGGACGGCAATTGGAAGAAGGCGAGCACGACGCCTTCTTCACGCCGGAAATCTCGCGCGAGCCCGCTCCTCTCTACGAGCACTGCGCCCGGGCGCTTGACCTTGCGGTCAAGCGCACTAGCCCGCGCGGCCTGCCCCTGATCCTCGGCGGCGATTGGAACGACGGCATGAACCGCGTCGGCGAAGAAGGAAAAGGTGAGAGCGTCTGGCTCGCCTGGTTCCTGCTTCTGGCGCTGAAGGAGTTCACTTTGGTTGCCGACGCCCGCGGCGACGCCAAACGCGCGGGAGCGTGGCGCGCGCATTTTGAGCGCGTGAAAAAGGCCTTGGAGGAACACGCCTGGGACGGCGAGTGGTACCAGCGCGGCACCTTTGACGACGGCACGCCGCTTGGCTCCAATAAGTCGGAGGAGTGCCGCATCGACAGCCTTGCGCAGTCCTGGAGCGTGATTTCCGGCGAAGGCGACCCGGAACGCCGACGCGCCGGCATCGATGCGGCCATGCGCATGCTCGTGGACGAGGAGCACGGCATCGTAAAACTGTTTACGCCGCCCTTCAGCGACAGCCCGCAGGAGCCCGGCTACATCAAGAGCTACCCGCCCGGCGTCCGCGAGAACGGCGGGCAATACACGCACGGTTCGACGTGGCTGATCGTGGCGCTGGCTATGATGGGCCGAGGCGGCGATGCGTTCCGGCTGTTCCAGATCATGAACCCGATCACCCATGCGCTGGACCGCGACGCCGCGGAGAAGTACCGCACCGAGCCCTATGCCGTTTGCGGCGACGTCTATTCCGGCGAGCATGCGGGGCGTGGCGGCTGGTCCTGGTACTCCGGTTCCTCCGGCTGGCTTTATCGCGCCGCGACGGAGAACATCCTCGGCCTGACCAAGCAGGAAAAGCGGCTCTATGTCCGGCCGAACATCCCCGCGGAATGGGACGGCTTCACCGCCACGCTGCGGCTTGAGGGCGCCACGATCCGGCTCCGCGTCGTGCGCGACGGCGAGCGGACCGCGCCTGTTCTGGAGGTTGCCGGAGAGGCTGCGGAGTTCATTTCCCTGGAAGGGAATGGCGAACTGGAGGCCGTGCTCCATCTTCCTCGATAGGTGACGAGAAGCGCAGGTTTCCCCTTGAGGAGACCTGCGTTTGTTGCAATGCAGCAATGCGTTCGGGTTTGAATTTCAATCGATTATTCGTTCATGCGGCGTTCAGGCGCGAAAGCGCTTTTTGCATGTGCTCAGGGACGGGTGATCAGGTCTTGCATCTAAGGGTGCGGACCGGCGCGCTGCGGTCTTGAGAAGAATGCCTGATTCTCACGAGGTGGTTTCGTGTCCCTGATTGAAGTCTATTGGCGAGCCCTCCGCTACCTCGCCGAAGACCGGAAGCGGGCAGGGCTGATCTGCGCGGCGAACGTCATGCTCGCCGCCGTCGCCATCGCGGAGCCGATCCTGTTCGGCCGCGTGATCCAGTCGATTTCCGAAAGCCGCGGCGTGTTCGCGACGATCGGCCTGTGGGCCGGGCTCGGCGTGTTCAACATCGTCGCCTTCGTGCTGGTGTCGCGCGGGGCCGACCGGCTGGCGAACCTGCGCCGCGCCGACGTGCTGGCGCGCGGCTTCGAGCAGGTCATCTCCATGCCGCTTTCCTGGCACCACGAGCGCGGCACCAGCCAGGCGCTGCAGATGCTGCTGCGCGCTGTGGAAACGCTGTTCTCGCTTTGGCTGGAGTTTATGCGCACCCACCTCGCCACGGCGGTGGCGCTGGTGCTGCTGGTGCCGACCGCGATCGCCATGGACTGGCGCATGTCGGCCGTGCTCCTTGTGCTGGGCGCGGCTTACGTCGGCATCGGCCGGCTGGTGATGCGCCGCACCAAGGAGGGGCAGACCTCGATCGAGCAGCACGTCCACCGCGTCTATTCCCATGTGGCGGACTCGGTGAGCAACGTCGCCGTGCTGCAAAGCTACAACCGCCTCGGGCACGAGACGAATGCGCTGCGCGAATACATCGCCAAGCTGATCTCCGCGCAGTTTCCGGTGCTTGACTGGTGGGCGCTGGCCAGCGCCTTGAACCGTCTGGCCTCGACGATCTCGCTGGTCGTCGTGCTGGCTATCGGCGCCTTGCTGGTGCAGCGCGGCGAGTTGCGCATCGCCGAGGTGATCGCCTTCATCGGCTTCGCGCAGATGATGATCGGGCGCCTCGACCAGCTCACCAACTTCGTCAACCAGATCTTTGACGCCCGCGTGAAGCTGGAGCAGTTCTACCGCCTGGAGGAAGCTGCGACGGTCGCCCGCGAGCCGCTCGGCCTGCGCACGCTGGAGAACGTCAAGGGCGACGTGCGCTTCGAGAACGTGTCGTTCGACTTCGCCAACGCGCGGACCGGCGTCAAGAACATCAACTTCCACATCCGGCCCGGCCAGACGGTTGCGATCGTCGGCCCATCGGGCGCGGGCAAGACCACGCTGATCAACCTGCTGCAGCGCGTGCACACGCCGCAGACCGGCCGCATCCTGGTGGACGGCGTGGATGTCCGCACCGTCACCAAGACCTCGCTGCGCCACGCGATCGCGTCGGTGTTCCAGGACGCCGGGCTGCTCAACCGCTCGATCGAGGACAACATCCGCGTGGGCCGCGCCGGCGCCTCCTATGACGAGATCCACCGCGCCGCGCACGGTGCGGATGCGCAGGAGTTCATCCTGGGCAAGTCGGAAGGCTACGACACGCTGGTCGGCGAACGCGGCGGGCAGCTTTCCGGCGGCGAGCGCCAGCGCATCGCGATCGCCCGCGCCATCCTCAAGGACGCGCCGATCCTGGTGCTGGACGAGGCGACCTCCGCGCTCGACGTGGAAACGGAAGGCCGCGTGAAGGAAGCGCTGGACCGCCTGCGCGCCGGCCGCACCACCTTCATCATCGCCCACCGCCTGACCACGGTGCGCGACGCCGATCTGGTGATCTTCATGGACAAGGGCGATATGGTGGAGATGGGCGGCTTCGCCGAACTGGCCTCCACCAACGGCCGCTTCGCCGCCCTCCTGCGCGCTGGCGGCCTGCTCAACGACGAGGAAGTCCGCCGCTTGAGCCGCCTGACCGCCGTGAAGAGCGAAGCGGCCTGAACAAGGTGTAACTTTTGGCCGGAAATCAGCCATGCCGCTGTGAAGGGTTCGTCGCGGCGGCATAGGCGCCAAACAAAGCGGAGATCAGGCGCTTCCGCAGGCGAGCTACCGCGCAAGCATTCGGTGTAAAACAGACGGTAAAACGCCGCGTCCGCATTTGGGCGAGAAACAGCCGCAAACCCTTGCGCCGCAAGGCGGAGCGGGTAGCGGGAATCGAACCCGCGCGTTCAGCTTGGGAAGCTGACAGGCTGCCATTACATCATACCCGCGCAATGCGATGCCTAACACGCTTTCGGCCTGCACGGGAAGGGGGCCTAAGCCCGGCTTTGATCCTCTTGACCGGCGACCGCGAAGCGCCGCGACCAAGCTCCTTGCCCGCGCAAGCCTGGATCCATATCTCTCACGCCATGCCCGACCCGGTTCTCTACGAGCGACCCGACCCCCTGAACCGCCGCACGCCGCAGGAGCGCGGCGCCGTTCACCGTTTCCTCGGCGGCAGCGTGCTCGGCACCGCCGTTAAGCTGGCTGTCGTTTCCATTCTCGTTGGGATGGCCATGAGCTTCTTCGGCTGGAGCCCGCGCGACGTGCTCTGGGCGCTGGAAGACGCCATGCGCGACCTTTGGAACGCCGGCTTTGCAGCCCTGGATAACTTCGTCGGCTATTTTGTACTGGGCGCGGCCATCGTGATCCCCGTGTTCTTTGTGCTTCGGCTGTTTTCGTTCCGCCGGTGATCAGAAGCTCGGTCGGCGGCCGCATCGACTTCACATCGGGATCAGGGAAGCGGCTGCCGGATTGGAGGCGCAAAGCGCCTCAATTGACGCATCCCACGTCAAGCCTTTCGATCGAGTAGTTCTGCTCAGACGTTCCCGGAAGAAACCGGATCGACGGGGCGAAACCGTTTTCGGAGCGGAAGAACAGGCTGGTCTTGTTGACGCCTGCCGCTTGTGGCGCGCTGTCATAATTTTCTTCCGAGCGGCTTTCCCCCTTGCGCTGAAAGAACGCTTGCACTGTATCGCCGCTCCCGAGCGTTTGCTGAACGGTCAACTGTACCGTGCGGCAGCGCGCGGCGGCTTCGGGCGGCAGGGGGATCATGATCTCGGGATCGGACCTGCCGGCAAGCTGGAGAGCGCTCCCGCTGACTGACGCATCGGCGTTGCGGACGCTCGCGGCAAGCCCAGACGCATCAAGACGGTAAAGCACATTTTCGGGCGAAGCGAGGAACGGCAACTGCCGCATTGTGCGGGTTAGATTATCCTGGGTGCCGCCGGGCCGTTGGCCAAGGCGCACGATCGTCGCTTCGCTGTCGGCCCGCACCGAACCTTCGGCCGGCCAGAGCGGCATGGCCAGGAACGTGGCGACGCGGCGGGCCGCTTCTGCCTTGTCCATTTCCCTCAGGTGATCATAGCCGAGCAGCCGCATGAAGGTGAGGACGCGTCCGGGATTGCCCCCGTCCCACTCGAAGAAGGAGTGGCCGACGATGGAAGAATCTATGCGCGGGTAGACGGTCGGAAACTCCAGCGCGCCGATCAGCAGCACCGGATGCTCCTGCGTGCGGTCGAAGTCGGGATGGACGCCGACGATGCGGGCGTAAAGGCGCGAGGCCGTCGCCCTGTCGTAATCGAACACAAGCGCGTTGCTGGTGTGGAAGAGCGATGTCACATAGACGGCCTGCGTTGCCACTGCCGCGACCAGCAGGCCCGCGAGCGCTCGTGCGCGGACGAACTTCGTGAGGATGAGCCCGGACAGGAGGACGGCATAGGGCACGGCGACAAGCGACCGGTAGGGCATGAAGCCGTCCGCTGTCAGATTCATGAGGAACGGGGCGAGCAGGGCTGCGAGAAGAAGCACAACGCACAGTGTGGCGCGGGCAAAGCCTGTCCGCCGCGCTGCGAGACACACCGCCGCGAGGGAAGCGAGTTCCAGGACGGCAAGGAGCAGGAAATCCTGGCCGTAAACGTCCGGGTCACCCCCATAGACATCCACCACGTTTCCGGCGGTTCGCGCTAGAATGGAAAGCGGGGAGCCGATAAGCTGCGCGAGGTCAAAGAATATCCCGATATAGGCGACCTCGGTGCCCGTCGCGAAGAGGAAGAGCTTCCACAGGAGGTAGTAAAGGGCTGCGCCGCCGAGCAAAAGGGCTCCGGCGGCCCAGGCGGAACGCAGGATGTTCCGCGCGCTGGCTACCCCGGCTGCGCATTGCATCAGCATCACGCCGGCGAAGCCGGAGGCGCCGAGGAGGAGGAAAGACTGGTATGTCCCGGTGGCGAGCGCCAGACAGAAGACAGCCGATGCCGCCAGAATCGCCGGATGGGCGCAGCGCCGAAGGAATGGCTTGGCGAAAAGCTCAGAATGATCGGAAGGCGGGGCCGCAGGCTCGTTTTGATGCTGGACACTGGCCGATGCAGTCTGCCACCGCGCGGTCAGACGCGAGAAAGACCAGATGGCAACAGCCGAGAGCGTCAGCCCGAAGCCCGCGCCTGGCAGGTTCGCATAGAATTCCATCAAGAAGAACCAGGTCGGAAAGCCTGCAAACAGGATGAACAGCAGGTAGAAGAACAAGCCTTCGACCCTGGTGCGATGGGCATCAAGCAGCAGGAGGAACGCCAGGGCGGCGCATCCCCCGAAGATCAGGCCGGGGAAGAAGGTGACGGTGGGCTGCGTCAGCCAGAGCGACTCCAGGAGGTAGAGCGTCCAGCGTCCCTGCGCGATCCACATCCGCGCGTCGTCGCGGAATGCCGAATACTCGTCATCCACCGAAAGGGAGAAGCTGCTGAGATACGGCAGATGGAGAAGGCAGAAGACGACGAAAAGGCGAAGAAGCCGCGAAGCGGTTTCGGCCGGTCGAGCGAGGAAAGGCATGGAGGCTTGTTCGAACCGGATCTCTGCGGGATTGCCGGGACGTTGTGGCCAAGTCACCCCATCGGGTCAACAGCGCTTCGCCTTGCGGCAGGCCGGTGTTTCGAGTGACTCCCGGTAGGTCAGCGGATGCCGCGCTCGCAGAAGACCCAGAGGTTCATCACGGCGAAGCTCATCGCGGGCACGGCGACGGTGCCCATCAGCACGCCTGCCAGGGGGTGCGCGTGCAGGGCGCCCGCCAGCAGGATTGACCCGTAGCTGACCGTCATCCCCAATGCGGTGACCACGGCGAACTTGAGCAGATGGCTCAGCCTGTTTTTCGCCACCCGGAAGGTGAAGCGGCTCTGGCCGAAGAAAGAGATCGGCATGCCGCAGCAATAGCCGACGAGGGATGCGGTCGTGGGCTTGACGGGCGTCGCGAGCACCAGCAGCCCGGCGACCAGGAAATAGGTCAGCGTCGCCGCCAGGCCGACAAGCGAAAAGCGGGAAAGCCGCGCCGCTAGCCCGTCGCTCATGATAATGCTAGTGCCGAACGAAGATGCAGACGTCGTTCCCGCGGGCCTCATGGTGTCCATTTCTCTGGTGACCCCAGTCTATTCGGGCGAACGCTACCTGAAAGCGCTTGCGGAAGAGGTGGACCGGCTCCGCAAGGAAACGGCGGCAAGCCGGGCGCCCTATAGCATAGACGAGTTGATCTTCGTTGACGACGATGCCGTGGACGGCTCCGCTGCCGTGATCGACGATCTGGCATCCGCCTACCCCTGGCTCGTCGCCCTCCACCTGTCGCGCAACAGCGGCCAGCACGCCGCGACGGCGGCCGGCATCCTTCACACGTCCGGCGACTGGATCGTAACCCTGGACGAGGACTTGCAGCATCCGCCGAGCCAAATCCCGGCGATGCTGCGCAACGCCGTCAGCGCGCACGCGGACATCGTCTATGGGCACCCGGAAGGAGCCGTACACCAGTCGCGGTTCCGCGACCTCGGGTCAAAGCTCACCAAGAAGGCTGTGAGCGTGCTGACCAACAGCCCCACGGTGCGCGACTTCAACAGCTTCCGGCTGATCCGCGGGTCGGTCGGCCGGGCGGCGGCAAGCGTTTGCAGCCACGACACGTATCTCGACGTGGCCCTGGGCTGGTTCAGCCGGAGGGTGTCGGTGCAGACCATGGCGCTGAAGGACGAGCGATTCATCCAGACCGGCAGGAGTGGCTACCGGCTTCGTTCGCTGCTTTCGCACGCGCGCCGGCTGTTGATGTCCAGCCAGATAAAATTTCTCCGGCTCGGCGGCTATTTCGGCTTCGCCGTGGCATTGCTCAGCGCCCTGTTCGCCGTTGTCGTGTTCGTGCACAAAATCAGCGATCCCGCCGCCTTCGGGGTGCAGGGCTGGGCCTCGACCGTGCTGCTGGTGTCCTTCCTTTCCGGCTCGATCCTGGTCATGCTCTCGATCGTGCTGGAATATCTCAACCTGCTGGCGGCGCGGGCGCATGGGCGCCCGTTGTTCTTCGTCATCGACCGCAGGTCGGATGCCGTCCTGCGGGACTATTTCACGGGATGCTGATCTGGAGCGGAACGCAGACCGTCCTGCTGTTCGGCGCGGGGCTGGTCGGCTCGGCGGTCGCCGCCGAACTGACGCGCCTGCGCCGGCAGCGCCCCGTCGTCCACCCGTTTTCGTGGACCGAACCGGAAGCGGGAGCGGCCGAGATCGGCAGGCTGAAGCTGCGTGCCGACAGGTTCGACGTCGTCTGGTCGGCAGGCAGCGGCGCGTTCGGCGCCCCGGCTGAGGTCTTCGAGGGGGAGCTTCGTGCGTTTCGCGCTGTGACCGGCTTGGCGCTCCGGCTTGGCGGACTACCCGCGTTTCATCTCGTCAGCTCGGCCGGCGGCCTGTTCGAGGGGCAGCGGCATGTGGATGCGGCGAGCAGACCGAAGCCGCTCCGGCCCTACGGCGCAGCGAAGCTGCAACAGGAAGAAACGCTGCTTGAACTGCCGGGCCTCGCGGCGCGCATCTACCGCCCGGCTTCGCTCTACGGCGTGCCGAGGCCGGGGGTGCGCGCCGGTCTGATCGCGACTTTGCTGGAAAACGCGCGGCTGAACCGCGTCACCACGATATCCGGCAATGCCGGCACCTTGCGCGACTACGTGCTTGTGGACGATGCAGGCCGCTTCATCGCAAGGCAGGTCCATGAGGGGGGAGCGCTTGGGGAAGCCCTGCTCGCCAGCGCGAGGCCCAGCTCGATCGCGGAGGTGCTGACGGCCACCGCAGCGCAAATCGGCAGGCAGCCCTATGTCCGTTACACGACGCAGCGGTCGAACGCGCTGGACATGTCCTATCGCGCGTCCGCGCTTCCTCCGGGTTGGTCGCCGACGGATCTGCGGACTGGAATCGCCTACGTTGCGGGCAGGCAGCATTAAAAGCACTTAACAATAATCCTTTGGCCTGTACGGCGCCCATCGCCCCCCTTCGGCAAGCTCAGGACGGTTCGACAGGCTCACCATGAGGGCTGTTGGAGCGATGACGCTTTCTGCAACGCTGCAACAAGCGCCTGCCCTTCAGTAGCCCTCATGGTGAGCCTGTCGAACCACAAGGGCGATGGGCGGCGATGCCGGAGCGGAACTGCCGTCCGCGTATCCCGTTGGTGCGTCGCCAAGCGGAGAGCATCATGAGCGATACGAGCGTCACCAAGGTAAGCAGCGGCAGTTCGCCGACCGGCCCGGACGGCGAGGTTTACCTTGCCTCAGGCAAACAGGTTTCCATGCGGATGTGGCGCGACGAGGAGCCGACCGACGACAAGCCGGCGCGCAGCGAAGACTACGAGACCGTAGGCTATGTGATCTCCGGCCGAGCGGAACTGGCAATCGAAGGGCAGACCGTGAAGCTGGAGCCCGGCGACTCCTGGGTGGTGCCCGCCGGCTCCAACCACACCTACCGCATCCTGGAAAGTTTTACAGCCGTCGAGGCGACCTCGCCCCCTGCGCAGGTCCACGGCCGCGAGAAGAGTTGACATAACCGCTCAGGCGTAGCGGGCAGCCGTTTCGAACAGGATGGCGTGGCGTGCGGCGATCGCGGCTACGTCTGCACCGTAGCCGCCGCCGATCACGCCGCAGAGCGGGATCGCGAGCGCCCGGAAGTGGCCGATCACGGCGTTTTCCCTCGCGCGCAATCCCGCATCGGTCAGGGCCAGCCGCCCAAGCTTGTCGTCCTTGTGCGGATCGACGCCGGCGTTGAAGAAGACGATGTCGAACCGCCGCTCGGCGGAAAGTTTTCCGAGCAGCGGGCGCAGCACCGCCAGATAGCCCGCATCGTCCACCCCATCGGGCAGGCCGACGTCGAGGCGCGACGGCACCTTGCGCACCGGAAAATTCTTTTCCGCATGCACGGAAACCGTGAACACGCGCGGCTCGTCGCGCAGGATGTCGGCGCTGCCGTCGCCCTGGTGCACGTCGAGGTCCAGCACGAGAATGTCCCGCGCCAATCCTTCGTCGAGCAGGCGCAACGCCGCCACCGCCACGTCGTTGAAGGTGCAGAAGCCCGCCCCCTGGGCGCGCCGGGCGTGATGGCTGCCGCCGGCCGCATTGCAGGCGATGCCGCTGGCCAGGGCTAGCCGCGCCGCGAGCACCGTGCCCGCGCAAGCAAGCTGCGCGCGCAGCGACACGCGCGGCGAAACGGGAAAGCCGATCTCACGCTCGATCTTCTCCGGCACGCGCGCATTCAGGACCTGGGAAACATACTCCCCGTCATGCGCCCGCGACAGCCACGCGAAGGGCGCGGGCTCCGGCTGATGGGCGTTCGCCAGCAGCCCGCGCCCTTCCAGCGCTTCGCGTAAGCGCGTGTACTTGCTCATGGGAAAGCGGTGGCCGGCGGAGAAGCCGGCATCGTAGTCGGGGTGGCAGACAACAGGAAGCATGAAGTTCGAAATGGGTTCGCTCAAGCCTGCCGTCAAAGCGGCTTGTCGGCCCAAGACTTTGTGCGGCTATCACGGATCTCCGAAAGGCTCTTCAATCCCTCCCCCTGGGCAAAGCGGCCCAACTCGCGGACGATCCTTCCCGGCAGGCCGGGACCGCCGAAGACGAAGCCGGTGTAAAGCTGCACGAGGTCGGCGCCGGCCCGGATCTTTTCCAGTGCAGCCTGTGCGCTGTCCACGCCGCCCACGCCGATGACCGGCATCTTCGGTCCCAGCAACCGGCGCATTTTCGCGAGCGCAACCGTCGAGCGTTCGAAGAGCGGCCTGCCGGACAAGCCGCCCGTTTCTTTCGCGAAAGGCGTGTCGGGCGATAGAGGGCGCGACAGCGTGGTATTCGAAACGATGAGGCCGTCTATGCCGGAAGCCTTCACTTCCGCCGCCACATCCTCCAGCCCGGCTTCGGTCAGGTCGGGAGCGATCTTCAGGAACACTGGGGTGGATCGGGCGCCGCCTGAGAGGCTCGCCCGCGTGGCCACGATCCGGCCTAGCAGTTCGCCAAGCTGGTCGCGCGCCTGGAGGTCGCGCAGACCCGGCGTGTTTGGGGATGAAATATTGACCGTAAGATAGGATGCCAGCGGCGCGAAGCGCCTCACGCCGGCTTCGTAGTCGGCGATCCGGTCGGCAGAATCCTTGTTGGCGCCGATGTTGACGCCGATGATGCCTGCCCTGCCTTGCCTCGCTTCCAGGCGGCGGGCGCAGGCGTCATGGCCCTCGTTGTTGAAGCCGAGCCGGTTGATGACCGCGTGCGCCGCTTCCAGGCGAAAGATGCGCGGACGCGGGTTTCCCGGCTGCGGGCGCGGCGTGACGGTGCCGACCTCGGCGAAGCCGAAGCCGAGACGCAGCAGCGCGTCCGGAACGGCGGCGTTCTTGTCGAAGCCTGCTGCGATGCCAAGCGGGTTGGGAAAGCGCAGGCCTGCGATCCGCGTTTCCAGGCGCGGGTCTGGCGGAGGCGGATGCCTGAGCGGCAGGCCGCTCGCAAGCACGCGAATGGCCAGCCCGTGCGCAGTTTCCGGGTCGAGAAGGAACAGCGCGCGGCGCGCTAAGGCGCCCGGCATCGCGGTCAAAGCGCCAGCGGCGGAAAGCGGTGGTGGCCGTCTTCGCCCAGCGGCAGCGGCTCCACCCACTCGACCGCCGATAGAGGCAGGGGACCATAAAGGTGCGGGAAAAGCGCGCCGCCGCGCGACGCTTCCCATTGCAGCGTGTCGCCCAACGCATCGCCATCGACCGCGACGAGCAGCAAGCCTTCCTGGCCCCCAAAATGCCTTGCCGCGGTCTCGCTCACCTGCGCGACCGAGGAGAAGTGGATGAAGCCATCCTTCAGGTCGATCCCGGATCCTTTGAACTGGCCGGCCGCTTCCGCGTCGCGCCACAAAGCTTCCGGGCAGATTTTGTAGATGGTGGTCATGGGGGCGACTTTAGCTGCGGCAAGCCTGGGCGGAAAGGCCAGACGTGGCAGCCGCTGCCAACCTATCTTTTCTCAGCGCGGAGTGGAGGGAAAAGACTATCCCGGCATCTTGCCTGGCGGGGCCGAGAGGGTCAGCCATCGCGCAGTGAGGGCAGGTTTAGCAGAATCCTCGATCTCGATGGTGATCTCGTGCGCGAGGTGAATCCAGCCGGAAGGGCGGATCTTGGCTTCCTTCAGCACGAAGCGGGTCCGGATGCGCGAGCCCGTCCTGACCGGCGCGATGAAGCGCAAGGATTCGAACCCGTAGTTGATGCCGATGCGTCCCTGCTCGATTTCCGGAACCGTCTCGAACGTCATCGCGGACAGCATGGACAGCGTCAAAAAGCCGTGCGCGATCGTACCGCCGAACGGCGCCTCGGCTGCCGCCCGCGCGGGATCGATATGGATGAACTGGTGATCGTCGGTCGCATCGGCGAACTTGTCGATCATCTCCTGCGTGACCGTGCGCCAGGGCGAAAGGCCGACTTCCCGGCCGACGGCATCGCGCAACTCGTCCAGCGTGATCGAGCGTTTTCCGAAGCGCGCGGGGTCAGTCAAAGGCTCCACGCCGGCTTCTTCCTCCCAGGCAAACACGAGGGAGCGACCCTTAGCCGGTTCCGCCGGACCTGTCTGCCCTCGTCCTCCATGCAAAGAAGCGCTTATTCCGCCGGCTTCAAGCTCCCGAACTCGCTTTGGGCGCGGGAGGCCTCGTCCAGTTCCCGCTGGAGCAGCGCGTCCTGATGCGCCTTCGGCGTGATGAAGCGGCCGAGCAGGAGGTAGGCGACGGGCGTCAGGTAGAGCGTGGAGACCGTGGAAAGCCCCAGGCCGCCCACGATCACCCAGCCGAGCGCGATGCGGGCCTCCGCGCCGGCACCCTTGGCCAGCACCAGCGGCACGCCGCCTAAGATGGCGCAGATCATCGTCATCATCACGGGCCGCAGGCGGACGTTTGCGGCCTCCTCTATGGCTTCACGAAGCTTCAGCCCGCGGTCGCGCAGTTGGTTGGCGAACTCCACGATCAGGATGCCGTTCTTGGCCATCACGCCGACAAGCAGCACGAGGCCGATCTGGCTGTAGGCGTTGAGGCTGGTGTTGGTGAGCAGCAGGGCGAACACGGCGCAGGCGAGCCCCAGCGGCACGGTGGCCATGATGATGATCGCGCTGACAAAACTCTCGAACTGCGCGGCCAGCACCAGAAGGATGATGACCAGCGCGAAGCCGAACACGGTGGTCATCGAACCCGACTGTTCGCCCAGCGTCGCGGCTTCCGCCAGGGGGATGATGCGGCTGCCTTCGGGCAGCAGCGGCGCGGCCACGCGCTCGGCTTCGGTCAAGGCGTCGCCCAGCGCGAAATCGCCGTTCAGGCCCGCGGTGATGGCGACCGAGCGCAGTTGGCTCTCGCGGGTGAGCGAAGGGGGCACCGCGCGCTCGGTCAGCGTGGCGATGGTGGACATCGGCACGAAGCGCCCGTCGCCCGTCTTCAGGAAGATGTTTTCGAGGTCGGTCGGGTCGTTGATCGGGTTCGTGGTGGAAACGAGCTTTACGGGATAGGCGCGGTCCTTGATGAACACGTCGCCGATCTCGTGGCCGTCCAGCATCGCCTGGATGGCTTCGGCCAGCCCGGTGATGTCGATGCCGAGGTCGGATGCCCGGTCGCGGTTGATCTCCACGGCAAGCTGCGGCTGCGTGGCATCGGTGGAAAGGCGCGGCTGGTTGAAGCGCGGGTCCTGCTCAAGGGCTGCGACGATCTTGGGCGCGGCGGCATTCAACTCCTCATAGGAATTGCCGACGATCGCGAACTGGAGGCCGGAGCCGGCGCCGCGGATGCCGAGGCTGTTGCCTTGCGCCACAATGGCGCGCACGCCCGGCACCTGGCGCGTCAGCCGGTTTATCTCATCCGCGATCTGGCTCTGCGTGCGCGTGCGCTCGCCCCAGGGCGCCAGCGCCATCACCATGAAGCCGTTCGACGCCTGACCCTGCTGGCCGGCGGTGGCGAAGGTGGCTGTTATCTCGCCGGAGTCGCGCAGCGGCTGGATCAGCCGCTCGATGCGCCGCATCTGGCCCGCCGTGTAGTCGAGGCTGACCCCTTGCGGGGCCGTAACGCGCAGCATCACCATGGCGCGGTCTTCCGCCGGCGTCAATTCCTGGCGGATCAGCCCGAACGACGCGGCAGCGGCCCCCGCGAACAGCACGCACACGAGGACGACGATGAAGGGCGCGCTCAGCGCCATGTGCAGCGTGCGTTTGTAGAAGCCCGCGAGCCAGCGCCCAAGCGTGGCGAACAGTCCCTTGCGGCCCTCGCCATGTGCTCCCGCGTTGGCCTTCAGCATGCGCGAAGCCAGCATCGGGCAGAGCGACAGAGCCACCACCGCCGAGAGCGTGACGGCGATGGCCATCACGAAGCCGAACTCGCGGAACAGGCCGCCGGTCTGCCCCGGCAGGAAGGAAAGCGGGACGAAGACGGCGGCAAGCGTCGCCGTGGTGGCCACCACGGCGAAGAACACCTCCTGCGTGCCGAGCACTGCCGCTGCCCGCGCGCCCATGCCCTCGTTGCGGCGGCGCACGATGTTTTCCAGCACCACGATCGCGTCGTCCACCACGAGCCCTGTGGCGAGCACCAGGGCGAGCAGCGTCAGGATGTTGACGGAGAAACCGACGAGATAGATCGCGGCGATCGTGCCGATCAGCGAGACCGGCATTGCAATGCCGGGGATCAGTGTCGCCCGCCAGTCCAGCAGGAAGACGTAGATGACGATCAGCACGATCGTCACGGAAAGAACCAGCGCGATCTCGACCTCGTGCACCGCGCCTTCCACGAAGGTCGCGTCGTCTGACGTGACCTTGATGCCCATGCCCTCCGGCAGGGTCTTCTGGATGCGCTCCGCGGCCTCGCGAACGCCGTACGAGATGTCCAGCGTGTTCGATTCCGCCTGGCGGATAATGCCGAGCCCGATGCCGGTCTTGCCGTCCGAGCGCAATGTGGAGGTGTTGATGTCGCCGCCGAGCGTCACCTCGGCCACGTCGCCGAGCCGGGTCTTTGCTCCGACCACGAGGTTCTCGAACTCCTCCGGCGTGGTCACGTTGGCGGTGGCGCGCACCACGATGTCCGACGTGCCCGAAGTGAGTGAACCGGCCGGCGTGTCGAAAGAGATCGTAGCGAGCGCTTTGCTCACATCGGCGACGGTCAGGCCGAGCGAAGCGAGCTTCGCCTGGTCGATATCGACGGAAAAGATCTTTTCGCGGTTGCCATAGACCTGCACGTCGGCCACGCCTTCCACGGCGGAAAGCGCATCGACGATCTGGTCCTCGACCAGGATCGTCATGTCCTCCACCGGCATCGTGTCGGAGGTCACGGCGAGCCGCATCACCGGGTCGGCATTGGCGTCGGCCTTGACGATGCGGGGGGCGTCGAGGTCGTCGGGCAACTGGTTGGTGATCTGCGCGACCGAGTCGCGCATGTCGGAAGCGGCGACGTTCAGGTCGGTCGCGTCGGAGAATTCGACGGTGACGCGGGAGCGGCCATAGGACGACTGCGAGGAGATGGATTTCACGCCGGAAACGCGCGACACCGCGCCTTCGATCGGGTCGGTCACCTCGCGGTCGATCGTCTCCGCGGCGGCGCCCTCATAGTCCGCCGTGACGGTGACGACCGGCCGGTCCACGTCCGGAAGCTCGCGGATTTCCACGCCGTAGAAGGCGGCCAAGCCCGCCACCACGATCATCATGTTGAGCACGAAGGCGAGCACGGGCCGGCGGATGAACAGTTCCGTCACCGCCATGGCGCGGCCGGTCTCGACTACGCCGTGGGGAGCGGAAGACGATTCCGACTCAGGCGCCACGCCGACGACTCCCTCCCCCTTGTGGGGAGGGATAGAGGGTGGGGGTGCTGCAAGCACAACGCCGAATGAGCCTGGCGCCTCGAAATTCTCGGAACGAGCGTCGGAGGCGTGGCTACCCCCACCCTCTATCCCTCCCCACAAGGGGGAAGGAGTCGTGGGCGTGGGGCCCGCGGCGGGCTCG
>CAXTCF010000021.1:0-2144 GCA_964242945.1 uncultured Rhizobiaceae bacterium
CCTGCGCCCGCCCCCGGCCGGCAGACTGCGTGCGATTAACCGTCCGATGCTCTAAAGGGCAACCAAGCTCAGCCGAGCCTGCGCGCCACCAGCCTCGCGATCGCCGGGCCGAGCAGCAGCACCACGAGAAAGCGGGCGGTTTGCAGCGCCATGACGAAGGAAAGGTTCACCTGGCCGGAAGCGGCGGCGATGATGGCGACCGAGTCCATGCCGCCGGGGCTGGTGGCGAGATAGGCGGTCAGCGGGTCGAGCCCGGTCGCCTTGTGCAGGGCAAACGCGATCAGGCCGCAGACCGACATCAAAACCAGGATGGATGCGGCGACCTGCGGCAAAGCGCGGGCGGCGGCTGCAAGGACCGGCCGCGTGAACGACAGGCCGATGCGCCAGCCGATCACGGCGTAAGACGCAGCCAGCAGCGGGGGCGGCAGTTGGAACTCCATGCCAAGGCCCAGGTGCACCGCGATGCCGACGATCATGCTGCCGAGAAAGAAGGGGGAAGGCAGGCGCAGGAGTTTTCCCGCCATGCCGCCGGCCAGCGCGACACTGAGCGTCGCGCCGAATTTTTGCGGGTCGAGCATCGGGAGCCACGGCGCGGTGGTCGCGGCGGCGCCTGCGGGCGCCTTGATGAAAAGGGCGGCGACCAGAGCGGCGGCGGCCGAAACCATGATCACGCGGAGATACTGCATGAAAGCCACGAGGCGGGCATCCGCCCCGAAGGCTTCCGCCATCAGCACCATCGCCGTCGATGCTCCCGGCGAGGAACCCCACACGGCGGTGGTGCCCGGCAGGACGCGCCAGCGGCTGATGAGATAGCCGAGCAGGCTCGACGCCCCCCCCCGGCCGGCCCCCGCGCCGGGGCGAAGCCGCCCCGCCTCGAAGAAGCGGAACACGGAGGGCTCGATCGAATGGGCGATCAGCACGCCGACCACCGCCTGGGCCGCCGCGAAGAGCGGCTTTGCCGGCCGGATGGAAGCGCCGGCCGCGCCGCAGGCGATCGCCGCAAACATCGGCCCGAGCAGAAAGGCCGCGGGCAGGTGCGCCGCACGGACAAGTGCGACGCAAAGCACGGAAAGGAGCAGCAGCAGCGCCCACTGCCCGGTGCGAGGCCATCGCCCCAGTCCGGCGGCTTCTTCGCTCATGCCCTGCCCCTCAGGCAAACGGCACGGCCACCGCGCCCGGCGGCAGCTTGGCTTCGGCGTCCGGCTCCACATGGATCACCACGCGCGCATCGGGGATCTCGGCTTGCAGCGCTTCCTCGATGCGGTCGCAGATGACATGGGCGCTGCCGACGCTCATCGCGCGGTCCACGACGAGGTGGAACTCGATGAAGGTGGCGCGGCCGGCGATGCGGGTCTTCAGGTCGTGCACCTCCAGGGCGCCGCCGGCATGGCCGGAGATGACCGCGCGGATGCGCATGGTCTCAGTCGCGTCCACGCCCGTGTCCATCAGGCCCTGCACGGAGGAGTCCACCAGCTTCCAGCCCTGCCAGAGGATGTTGAGGCCGACCAGCAGGGCGAGCAGCGGATCGAGCAGGTGGATGCCGCTGAAGACCGCGGCGACCAAGCCGGCGATCACGCCCGCCGACGTCACCACGTCGGTCAGGATGTGCCTGCCGTCGGCGACCAGGGCCGGCGAGCGCTCGGCCTTGCCCGCGCGGATCAGCAACGCGGCCCAGACGCCGTTGACCGCGGCAGCCACGCCGTTGACCGCGAGGCCCTCCCAGGGCGCCTCGATCGGCTGCGGCACGCGCAGCGCCATCAGCGCCTCGCGGCCGATCAGCAGGGCTGCCACGATGATCAGCACGCCTTCCAGCACGGCCGACAGATATTCCGCCTTGTGGTGGCCGAAGGGGTGGTCCTCGTCCTCCGGCCGCTGCGACACGGTGATCGCCCAAAGTGCCGTGCCCGCCGCGATCACGTTGACGATGGACTCCAGCGCGTCGGAGAACAGCGCGACGGACCCGGTGATCCACCAGGCCGCGAATTTCAGCACCATCACGCCGAGCGAAACGGGGATGGACCAGGCGGCTAGGCGCGCAGCCTTCTGTTTGAGTGCCATAGGCCATCCTTGTTCTGAGCCGCCAGCGGCGGTTTCAGCATTCCGGCATGGGTTCTAGGGGGCAAGGGCGCACAAAGCGAAGGAAA
>CAXTCF010000021.1:2154-36410 GCA_964242945.1 uncultured Rhizobiaceae bacterium
GCTCAAGGCCGAGAATGACGACTGAAGAGGAGGCTGATGCCGATCACCAAAGTCGGCGACTGCCATAAACCTTCCTGCATTCGTCATTCTCGGCCTTGAGCCGAGAATCCATGCCGGAACGTTTCCACCGTCACGGCGGTGAAAGCAATCGCCTCGTCACGCCGCCCGCTCGCGACGCTTGCGGGGCAGGTGGGCCACGACGTTTTCGATCATCCGCATGCCGGCGTCGGACCCTAGCGACATGATCGACTCCGGGTGGAACTGCACGGCGGCCACCGGCTCGCGCCGGTGTTCGAAGGCCATGATCACGCCGTCCTCGGTTTCGGCCGTGACGAGAAAATCGTCGGGCAGGCGCACGGGGTCGGCGAAGATCGAGTGGTAGCGGCCGACGGTGACTTCCCTGGGCAGGCCGGAGAAGATCACGCCGGGCTTGGACACTGTGATGCGCGAGGGCTTGCCGTGCATCGGCACATGAAGCTGACGCAGCGTGCCGCCGTAAGCCTCGGCCAGCGCCTGGAGGCCGAGGCAGACGCCGAAGATCGGCAGGTCCCTGGCCCGCGCCCGCTTGATCGTGCCGGCGCAGTCGAAGTCCTTGGGCAGGCCTGGGCCGGGGGAAAGCACGACGAGGTCCGGCTTGATGCGCTCGAACACCTCTTCCGTAACCGGCGCGCGGACCGTGGAAACGCTGGCGCCCGTCTGGCGGAAGTAGTTGGCCAGCGTGTGGACGAAGGAGTCCTCGTGGTCCACGAGCAGGATCCGCACGCCTTCGCCGACCTTGGCCGTTTCGCGAGGGCTGATCGCGGCGTTGCCGGCCTTGGCTTCGCGGATGGCGGCGAGCATGGCGGAAGCCTTCAACTCGGTTTCGGCTTCCTCCTCTTCCGGGATCGAGTCGAAGAGCAGCGTGGCGCCGGCGCGCACGGCGGCGATGCCGCCCTCGATGCGGATGGTGCGCAGCGTCAGGCCGGTGTTCAGGTCGCCGTTGAAGTGCACCATGCCGATCGCCCCGCCATACCAGGCGCGGGGGCTCTTCTCGTTCTCCTCGATGAAGCGCATGGCCCAGAGCTTCGGCGCGCCGGTGACGGTGACGGCCCATGCGTGGGACAGGAAGGCGTCGAAGGCGTCCATGTCGGCGCGCAGCCGCCCTTCGATGTGATCGACCGTGTGGATCAGGCGCGAGTACATCTCGATCTGGCGGCGGCCGATGACGCGCACCGAGCCGGGCTCGCAGACGCGGGACTTGTCGTTGCGATCCACGTCCGAGCACATGGTCAGCTCGGACTCGTCCTTCTTGGAGTTGAGCAGCTTGATGATCTGCTCGGCGTCGCCGATCGCGTCCGCGCCGCGCTTGATGGTGCCGGAGATCGGGCAGGTCTCGACGCGCCGGCCCTGCACGCGCACGAACATCTCCGGCGACGCGCCGACCAGAAACTCGTTCTCGCCGAGATTGATGAAGAAGGAATAGGGCGAGGGATTTATGGCCTTGAGCCGGCGCGAAATCTCCGAAGGCTTCGACGTGCAGGGCTCATAAAACGTCTGGCCGGGCACGACCTCGAACAAGTCGCCGCACTGGAAGGATGCGAACGCCTTGCGCACGAGCGAGGCGTACTCGCCGGGCTGGTGGTCGCCGCGCGGCGGGATTTTGTCGGCGGGCTTGAAAGGGGCGAAAACCTGCTCGCGTGCGACGCCTTTGGTGGAAAAGCCTTCGCCGGAAAAGTCATAACGGTCGAGCCAAGCTTTTGCCGTGTAGTGGTCCACGACAAGGATTTCGTCGGGAAGATAGAGCAGGAGGTCACGCTGGTTTTCCGGCCGCTCCAGGTGCAGGTCCACGGGGTCGAACTGAAAGGCGAGGTCATAGCCGAAGGCGCCGAACAGGCCGAGATTGTTGTCCTCGGCCGAGCGGAACAGGGCTACAACCGCACGAAGCACCGTGAACACGGAAGGCGCGCGAGAGCGCTCCTCCTCCGTAAAGATTTGTTCCGGCTGAGCCACGTCGAGCCCGATCAGGCGCGGAGAGTCTTCCGTCACCATCACGTCGGAGAGACCCGACACGGCACGGCGCAGCGCAGGCAGGAGCGCCGCGCCGCGGGCGTTCAGCGCCTCGATGCGCACGGAGCGGCCGCGCGCGGAGATCGCGATCGGTGGATCCACGATAGCAGTGTCCCAGCGCGTGTAGCGGCCGGGATATTCGTAGTTGGAGGAGAAGACCGCGCCGCGGCGCGTGTCGAGCGCGTCGATGAAGCCGTCTATGGCCGTGGCGTAGGGCGTGGGCGTGCGGCGCCGCGCGACACGGACGCCTCCCTCCGTTTCGAAGCGGTCCGCGTTGTCTTCCTCAGGCGTCGGGCTCATCGTCTTTCCCCTTGTTTCGCCGCGGAGCCCCGAAAAGCAAAATGGCCGCTTCGGGGGTTCCCTGCGGCCATCCTCTTGTCCATCATGCGCACGCGCAGAAAGGTTCGGCCGCTCTACTCGCCGCCCCACCGCCAGTTCGCTTGCACGCTCTTCAGGACCATAGGCAATCCGTAGCCGCGATCAGGCGCGGACGCAATGGGTCCGGTCTCACCTGCGTCCGGCTTTCACCTGCGACCAGAATGCCGCCTTGCGGCCATGCGCCTTTTCCAGTTCCGCCCGAAAGGTGGCCGGCGGAGCGATGCCGGCGCGGGTGAAATCGGCTTCGGGAAGTTTTCCCCCAAAGCGGTCGAGGGCGGCGAGGTAGCGCACGCCGTGCCCATAGGCCTGCGACTTGGCGCGTTTCAGGATGTCGGCAAGCAGGGCGCGGATGAGAACGGTCGCAGCCAGGGGGTGCTTTTCTTCCAAAGTTTCCGCCGCCACGCCGAGAAGCTCGTAGTGCCGCCCGTCCCAACTCCCGGCATGGGCGAGCACCTGCTCCGCAGCGAGGTCGAGCCGCGGCCATCGCAGGAAGAAGGCAAGCGCGCGGTAGAGCTGCTTCGAGGCCTTGGCATGCGCGAAGGCGCGGTCGAGCACGTCGAACTCCTCGAAGTCGCCGAGATGCGCCACATAGGCGCGCAACGCCTCGACATCGAGCGTTGTCTCGAACTCGCCCCAGCGCAGCGCTTGGGCTTCCGCCTTGCGGCCCAACGCATCCAGGATGCGTGCTTCCAAAAGCATGCGCCCCGACGCACCCCACTCAACGATCTCGCTGCCGTCGGCAAAGCCCGCCGCGTCGAGATAGGCGATGCCCCGCCGGCCTTTTTTCTTCACCCATTCCAGCGCCTCCGCAGGGCGACCGGCCTCCAGCAGGCGCCCGGCCATACCGAGCGTGTCCTGGAACTGCTCCGGCTTGGCTGCCTCCAGCTTCACCAAACCATCGAGGTTGCCGCCGGCCTCCGCGATGGCTTGGCGGACGACCAGGAGGGAGTGCACGGCCATGCGGGCTTCGAGATCGCCGGTGTCGGCAGACCAGGAGGATACCCGCCTCCCTCTGGCTTTCTTTTCCGGCGGCGCTTGCAGCTTGGCGAGGGTTGCGGCGAGGTCGGCGTCCCAGGCGGCAAGCGCATCGGGCGGCAGGTGGGGAATGGCCGCAATCGCCGCGGTTCGCCCTAGTGCGTATCCGTCGCCGTCCAGCATGGGAGCGAGACGGGTGGGCAGGAGCCGGCGCTCCGGTTCGGCGAGCTTCGCGGCCAGCCCGCCGACGCTTGCCGCCGCGTTGTCGTAGAGGATCGAGACGCGCCCGCCTTCGTCGTCCACGCGGTCGAACACGCCTTCGGCGGTGGCGAGAAAGCGAAGGAGGCAGCCGAGCGCCAGGGACGGCGAGGCGGGCGCCAACTCATCCGAAATGACGCGCAGCGTGGCGTCGAGGTCGGCCGCAAAGGCACGCACCTTCTCCCAATCCACGAAGCCGCGCGCCTTTTCCAGCGCGGCCAGCCTCCGATCCACTTGGGCGGCGACGGCCTCCGGCCCCTTTGCCGCGGCCAGCGCGGCGTTGACCAGCTTGCGGAACGGCGCGCTGCGCTCCGCCTCGCCGAGCACGAGCCGGGCGAGCTTTTCCGCGCCGAGCGCGGCGAGGCTTTCGGGGCTGACGACGGGCTTGCGTGCCATCCTATGAGAGTAAGTTGATCCGCCGCACAATGGAAAGCGGAATTGCCGCCTTCAAAGCTTGCTTTTCCATAATTGCAGTCATGACGCCCGGCTGGCAACCCGCGCGGTGACGACGAAACGTGGCCAAGGCGCTGCCTTTTGCAAGTCTTATGATATACGGTCGCCAACTTGGCTATCATGGAGTGTGCGATGCGTGTTGCCAGATGGGGAAACAGCCTTGCAGTGCGATTGCCGAGAGACCTGATCGAACAGTCAGGTCTCTCGGAAGGCGATGAAGTCAGCGTGAAGCTTCTGGGAAATGACGAGATCGGCGTCGGCAGGCCTCCGACGGTGGAGGATCACCTCACGGCCCTGCGCACCTTGCGCGGGAGCATGCCGCCCGATTTTGTTTTCGACAGAAACGAGGCCAATGAGCGGTAGCGGCTTGTTTCTGGACAGCAGCGTCCTCCTCTATCTGCGATCCGCCGATGCCGGCAAAGCCGATAGCGCCGAGAGCTTGCTCAGGCTGCGGCCGGTCATCAGCGTTCAGGTGCTCAACGAGTTCGCCAACGTCTCGCGCAGGAAGCTTCGGCGTGAGCGGCCAGAGATCATCGACGCGCTGAAGCACATCAAGGCGATCTGCCCCGTTGTGCCGGTCACGCTTTCCATGCACGAGCGCGGGCTGGATTTGGCGGCGACGCAGGGCTTTTCGGTTTACGATGCAATGATCGTTGCGGCGGCCGAGGGTTCAGATTGCGGGACGGTGATCAGCGAGGACATGCAGCATGGCCGCCAGATCTGCAGCCTCACCATCAGACATCCATTTCAGTGAATTGCCCGACGATGGAGGCCTGGCGTTTCAGAACAGCCCCTCGATCTGGCCTTCCTTGTTGAGAAAAATCTTTTCCGAAGACGGCACTTTCGGCAGGCCGGGCATGGTCATGATCTCTCCGCAGATGGCCACCACGAAGCCCGCGCCGGCGGAGAGGCGGACTTCGCGCACCGGCACCACGTGGTCGGTCGGCGCGCCGCGCAGGTTGGGGTCGGTCGAGAAGGAATACTGGGTCTTGGCCATGCAGACCGGCAGGTTGCGGTAGCCGGCGTCCTCCCAGGCCTTCAGCTGGTCGCGCACGGACTTGTCGGCGATGGCTTCCGAGCCGCGGTAGATGCGCTTCACGATCGTGTCGATCTTGGCGAAGAGCGGCATGTCGTCGGGGTAGAGGGGCGCGAACTGCGCGGCGCCCGACTCGGCCAGCTGCACCACCTTATGCGCGAGTTCCTCGATGCCGGCGGACCCTTGAGCCCAGTGCTTGCACAGGATCGCCTCCGTGCCCATGGAGGCGACGAAGTCCTTCATCGCCTGGATTTCGGCGTCGGTGTCGGACACGAAGTGGTTCATGGCCACCACGACGGGCACGCCGAACTGCTTCACGTTCTCGATGTGGCGGCCGAGATTGGCGCAGCCTCGTCTCACCGCCTCGACGTTCTCCTTGCCCAAGTCTTCCTTCTTGACGCCGCCGTTCATCTTCATGGCGCGCACGGTGGCGACGATCACGGCGGCAGACGGCTTCAGGCCTGCCTTGCGGCACTTGATGTCGAAGAATTTCTCGGCGCCGAGATCCGCGCCGAAGCCGGCTTCCGTCACCACGTAGTCGGCGAGCTTGAGAGCGGTCGTGGTGGCGACGACCGAGTTGCAGCCATGCGCGATGTTGGCGAACGGACCGCCGTGGACGAAAGCCGGGTTGTTCTCCAGCGTCTGCACGAGGTTCGGCTGCACCGCATCCTTGAGCAGCACGGCCATCGCGCCGTCGGCCTTCAGGTCGCGGGCAAACACGGGGCTCTTGTCGCGGCGGTAGGCCACGATGATGTCGCCGAGGCGCTTTTCCAGGTCCTTCAGGTCGGTGGCGAGGCAGAGGATGGCCATCACTTCCGACGCCACCGTGATGTCGAAGCCGGCTTCGCGCGGGTATCCATTCGCGACGCCGCCCAGCGAGCAGATGATCTCGCGCAGCGCCCGGTCGTTCATGTCCATGACGCGGCGCCAAGCCACGCGGCGCGTGTCGATGCCGAGCTCGTTGCCCCAGTAGATGTGATTGTCGATCAGCGCCGAAAGCAGGTTGTGCGCGGTGGTGATGGCATGGAAGTCGCCGGTGAAGTGGAGGTTCATGTCCTCCATCGGCACGACCTGGGCATAGCCGCCGCCAGCCGCTCCGCCCTTCACGCCGAAGTTGGGACCGAGCGAGGCCTCGCGGATGCAGGTGATCGCCTTCTTGCCGATGCGGTTCAGGCCGTCGCCCAGGCCGACGGTGGTGGTCGTCTTGCCTTCGCCGGCCGGCGTCGGGTTGATGGCGGTGACGAGGATCAGCTTGCCGTCCGGCTTGTCCCGCACGGATTTGATGAAGTCTGCGGAAATTTTCGCCTTGTCGTGGCCGTAGGGAAGCAGGTCCGTTTCCGGGATGCCGAGCTTGGCGCCGATCTCCATGATCGGCTTCTTTTTCGCGGCGCGCGCGATCTCGATGTCGGTTTTGAACTCGGCCATGTTCCGCTTTTCCCTCGGCGTGTCGCGAACCGTTTCGCGCTCGCAAGAATGGCGCGCAGGAAGCCCGAAGCCGACAAAAAGCGCCGTTCCAAAACTGCCGCCTGATGCACGGAATGCGACAGGGAAAGGGCATCGAAGTCGTTCGACCTGACAGCTGTCAGGATGGGCTCGCTACGATTTCATGCGACATTGGGGAAAACTGACCCTGGAAGAAAGCTGAAGGAACATGTCAGTTCTGCCCTTTGTCCGTCACGCCCAACTGGATGTCCGCAAGCTCCGCGACTATTGCCTCAACGTCGATAATCCGCGAGGGCGGCACAAGGCGCGTGTTTTTCGCTCTATTCTGGGTATCACCGCGGCGGATGCCGGGTGGCTCCGGGATCAAATCCTGCAACAACTGCCGTTCTGCGAAGCCATGCCTATGAGCACCGACGGCCACGGAGCGCGCTTTCGCGTGGATATGCTTGTCGCGCGACTTGGTCGTGAAAGCATGCTAAGGACTGTTTGGATTGTGGAGCCTGGAACCGAAGCGCCGCGCTTGATCAGTTGCTGGGTACGATGATGTTGCAGAAGCGGGAACGACCTGTCGAACAGCTCAAGCTCTTCGATATTGTGAAATTGAAGTCAGATGTATCGGAGGTCGGCTCTCCGCCCTGGGGCGGGTCCGTCGCGGCAGGCGCGCTTGGCGCGATCGTTGAGGAACTGCGGAATAGCTTTTACTTAGTTGAATTCGGGGAAGAAGACAGCGAGCCGACCATCCTGACCTTGCCTAGTGACATGCTAATCCTCGAATGGAGCGCGCCGAAGTAGGCGGTTCGGAATTCTGAGCCTCAGCGATCCAGCACCGAGCGAATCTCCTCCAAGATGGCGCCTGTCTGGAGGACGTAGGCGCTCATGGTGGCGAGGTGGGAGGGCATCAGGATGCTGGCCTCCGCGCCGTTGGAGATGATGGCGGGCTGCACCCGCATCGCCTTGTTCAACTGGTCCTCCAGCCGCGCCCAAAGCTGGGTCAGGCCGCGCTGGGCGACCACGTCGCGGAAATCGGCGTGGGCGGCGTGCAGGATGCCGTTATAGGCGTAGAGCTGGCCGAAGGCGAACCAGAAGCGGTCGTCGGCGCGGGTGTCGAACCAGCCGCCATTGTAGTTCTCGGAGCGCTCGCGCAGGATCGCGGCAGTGCTGCCGAGATCGTTGGATACGCGGTCGAGAAAGCGCAGCAGGTTGTCGGAGCGCGCGTCGAAGACCGTCTCGCATTTCTCCAGCCGGTCGTTGAAGGCGTGCAGATCGCCGATCGCGCGCCGGTAATAAGCGGGTGTCGGCGTGCGGAACCAGGGTGCCTGCGAGCCGAGATACCAAGTCTCCTCGTCGAATTGCAGTTCGCCGCGGGCGTTCTGAAGGTTGGCGTCGATCTGCGAGGTCGTGCGCACCCGCCCCAGCACCTCGACCAGTTCGGTGGAGGTGCGCCGCACCGCCTGGTTCACGCCGCGCTGGAACGAGGCCTTGTTGTCGAAAAAGGGCGTGCGGTCCCAGTCCAGCCCGAAGAAGCCGATCTTGTAGAGGATCATCGACGAGACCCAGGGATTCTGGTTCACGTTGAAATCGGTGAGGTCGGCGGTCGCCTGTACGACTTTGGAGCGCAGGCAGGTGCGCGCCGCCCCTTCGCCGGTCGCTGCGGGCTCGGCCGGGGTAGGGGACGCCGCGCCGGTTTCCGGGACGACCGCTTGGCCGGCGTCGCCCTTGCCGGTCGGCGAGTCGTAGGCGGCGACATAGGCCGGGTTGAAGTTCACCCAGCGCTGGGTGGTCCAGAAGAAATAGCCGTAGAGGCCGACGAGCACCAGCAGAGCGAGGCCCACGACGCCCCTGAGGATCCAGCCGCGCTGCGTGTACCAGCGGCCCGCCCACAGGAACGGCCAAAGCAGGATGCCGATGACGAAGCCGATGCCGCGCCCGATCCAGTAAAAGATGCGGGTGAAGAAATTGACGATCGGGTCGAGCATATCAGTCCTTCAAGCCGTAGAGGCGCGCGCGAAAAACTTCCTTGTTCTTCAGATACGTGTTCTGGAGAAAGCGGACAACATCGGCCCGCCGCTTCTCGCTCCAGCTTTCGTAGTCCTTGTAGAACAGCGGCTTGGCGAAGACATAGCGCCCCACGAAGTCGAACGGCACGAACTCGGCAATCAGTGCGTTGACCAGCCAGGCATCCGGGTGATCGGGGCGGGCGCGCACCAGGAGGAAGCGCCGTTGCGGCTCCACATCCTCCATCCGCAGCTGCCCGTCCTGCGCGATCCGGCGCTTGGCCGTGTTGAGGAAGGGGAAGGTGCCCTCGCGGTTGACGAGGTCTGCGTGGGAGGCGATCCAGGTCTGGAGCCAGACCCTGTCGGCACCGCTGATGTCGCGGCCGGAGTCGTTCTCGGCGATCAGCTGGCGGATCAGCATCTCGGCGCGATGCTCCAGCGTGCCGGAGGCTTCGAGCCAGGACGCGCGGGGCAGTTCCAATCTGCCGGTGGAGGACAGGAAGCGCCAGACGGCGTTGGCGTCGTTCTTCGGGATGAAGGATACAGCCCAAGGCCGCGAGCGGCGGAAGCCGGGCGTCTGCGGGTCGCAGATGACGGTGGTGACATCCTTGTCGATGAAGACATAGACGCCGCCGAAATGGCTGGTCCAGAAGGCGTTGTGGCGGAAGATCACCTGATCGGGCACCAGCGCGTTCTCGCGGATGTCGCCGGTGACAGCCGCCAGTTCCACCATGCGGGAAAGCAGCTCGTCGTCGCGCCAGGCATCGGGCTCCTGCTTGAGCCGGTCGGCCAAGCGCCCAAGCTCCGCCGCCTTGCCCAGCACGTCCTCGGCCGAGAGCACGCGGAACTCGACCTGGTTGATGGAGAGAAGGTCTTCGAGCGACTCGACCTTCGGCACGGAGTCTTCGATCTCGCCGTAGATCACGTCCTTGATGGTCAGCGCGTCGATGGCCCTGGCGTTTTGGGTGAAGAACTCGTGCAGGAGCTGGGAGGTGTTGGAGAAGGCGGTGTGCACCACCGGCAGGTCGCCTTGCGCCGGCGTCAGGATGATGAAGCGGCGGTTGACCTCGTAGGGATCAAGATAGGTTGGGTCTTTCAGTTCTTCCGCGATTTCGGGCGAGAAGCCGGAGCGGTCTATCTCGAATTTGTCGAGCTTGGTTTGGGGCAGGCCGAAGGCTGCGAGCGCCTTGTTGTAGCGGCCGATCAGGTGCGGCTCTTCGATGGGGAGGAGGCGACCGTAGATGAGGTCGTTGTCGCGCAGGTCCATGGCTTTACCCTCCCCCTTGTGGGGAGAGTCGGACCATAGGTCCGGGGTGTGGGTACAGCGGTGGCGTTCTTACCCCCGCCCCGCTCAGCTTCGCTGATCGACCCTCCCCACAAGGGGGAGGGTAAAGCCGTGCTTCACGCATTCCACGTCCCCTTCGCCTTCATCGCCTCCATCTCCCGCCCCGCGCGCTCGCGCAGGCGGGCGTCGCGGAGCATCTTCTGGACGGCCGCGTCGTCGGAGCGGTCGGAGTAGCGGAATTCGGAGTCGGCGTAGCGGTTGATCTCCTCCATCACCATGGTGAGCGTGAAGGGCTTTCGAAGCTCGGCGATCATCGCCTTCTTGGCCTCGTAGTCCTTGGCCATGAAGGCTTCCGGCCGGGCGAACCACTCGTCGGGCAGTTCGATGTCCATCGCGCGCATCTTGATCGCGTCGGTGATGTTCTTGATGGCGCGTCCGGTGAAGCGGGGCTCCGCCTCCTTGATCTCGTGGAGATAGGCGCCGATGTCGGCCATCGTCTTCGGCTCGCCGTGTTGGCCGATGAAGCGCTCGAACACCTTCGCCAAGCCTTCTTCCTGCGGGCGCTTGTGCTCCTCATAGGCTTCGCTCACCGCGCGCTGGATCTCCTGGGCGGCGTAGAGCTTGTGATCGCCCAAGGGGATTTGGTGGTTCTTGCCCGCCAGGAGAACAAAAATGTCGACGTAGTCTGCCTCCGATTGTGGGCCGTCCACCAGCCAGCGGGCGCCGGCGCGCTGGCGCAGCGCGTCATCGACATTCTCGGGATAGTTGGAGAACATGCCGAAGGAGCAGTTGCCGCGCACCACAGTGGAGGCGCCGGCAAACGCTTCCATAAGCACGCCGGTGATCTCCTGCTGGCCGGCGGAAGCGCGGTCGTCGGCGCGCTTGGCCGCAACCTGATCTAAGTCGTCCACCGTGCCGAAGCCGATGGCGCGGGGGTTCAGAACGTTGTCGATGAAGGCGCGGCAGTTTTGCCCGGACTTGCCCTGGTAGGAGGAGATTTGGTCCACGCCGAAATTCTCGTAATGGAAAGGGAAGCCGGCGACCTGGCAGTAGTCGTTGAGCAGACCTGCGATCATCTGGATCAACGTCGTCTTGCCCGTGCCCGGCGCGCCGTCGCCGATGAAGGTGAACAAAAAGCCGCCGAGTTCCACGAAGGGATTCAACTGACGGTCGAAGTCATAGGCCATCAGCATCTTGGCGAGCTTCATCGCCTGGAACTTGGCGATGTGGTTGCCGACGACCTCTTCCGGCTTCTTGAAGGTCATGACCAGCGGTTTTTGGCGCTTGCCCGGCGCCACGTCGAAGCCGTCGAGGGTGAAATCGTCGGCGTCGATGCGGATATGGGCATCCTCGAAGGCGCCGAGGCCGTCGAAGCGGCTTTTCCGCTGAAGGAGGCCGTCGATTGCGACACGCGCAAAGGCTTTCCCGCGCACGGCAAGGGCCGCTTCATCGGCGGAGCCTTTCAGAGCGGCGTCGAGCCCGGCCAGCAGCGACTTGCAGGCTTCCTGCGGCGTGTCGAACAAAAAGGCCGGCTCGGCCACATCGTTGGGCGGCTCGCCTTCGGCATCGAGCGTGCGCAGGAGGAATGAGGCAAAGGCGAATGCTGCCACATAGGATGAAGCGGCCAGCAGCTTTTTGAATTTCTGGGCGTCGTCACCGGCAAGGGGGGCGCTCGCGTTGCGGCTTTGCAGGGCTTCGAGATCGGTCGAACGGGCGAAGGCCTCGGCCACTGCCAGGGCTACCATCAAGCCGCGCCGCGTTCGCACGAGCAACGCCTGCGAGGCGATGCCAAGCAGCGGGTCGTCGGGCTTGACCGCCGCGACCGTCTTGGCGAATTCGACCTCGCGGGTGCGCCGGATGCCGGTGGTGGAAACCGGCGAAACGAAGCGCCGGCCCGTGCCGGCGAGAGCGGTGCCGGCCGACTGCGAAGCATCCTCCAGCACCGCAAAGCGCGTGATCAGGCTTTGCGCGGTCGCGCGGTGTTTTGCGATGTCGGCTTCGGGGATGGTGGTCAGGCCGGCGTCCATGGCGTCTCTCAATCCGATCCCGGCTTCGCATCGATGGCTTGGCGCGCGGCATCTATGTAAAGATCCAGCGTAGCCTCCAGCAGTCTCCCCATCAAATCGTCAAAGGCGGCAGGTCCGCCGCCCCGCTGTTCGATTTCGAGCGCATGGAGGTAAGCTGGGCGTTCGTCGTTGCCGATCGCGATCGGCGGATGGTCTCCACGCACGAGGATCAGGTTCATCAGCAATCGGCCGACACGGCCGTTGCCGTCGTTGAAGGGGTGAATACCGACAAAGCGGCGATGCGCTTCGAAGGCCGTATCGGGTGTGGAGGGCGACGCGGACAGCCACTGCGCGAAGTCATGCATCAAGGCTGGAATTTCGAATGGCGGGGGGAATCGATAGAGGCCAAGGTTCGTATTAACCATCCGCGGACTGTCGGCATACCTGCCTGCAATCTCCGGGTCGGCACGCGCGAGCACGAGGTGGTGAAGGTTTCGGATGTCCGACTCGCTGATCGGCGCAACGCTTTTGGCTCCGACTTCGATAACCCAGTCCAGCGCCTTGGCATGATCCACCGCTTCCAGATGGTCTTTCAGCGGCTTGCCGCCGATCGTGATGCCCTTCTCGACCACCTCAGCGGTTTCCGCGGCCGTCAGGGTATTTCCCTCGATGGCGTTGGACGTGAACGTGATGTTCAGCCGATGCGCGCGCTCCACATTGGCCAAAGAACGGGGGCGGAAGCGGGGTTGCATCTCACGGAAGAGCGCGTGCTTTTCCTCGTATCGGTTTCGCGCTGCCTTGATCGTGTCAGGCCCATCTTGCGTCCCGACTGCCGCGAAGTCGGCGAGCCCTTCCTCACACATCCGAGATCACCGAGCCCTTGCTCAGGATGTGCGCCTTGAAGCCCGCAAAAATCTTCCCGGCTTCGCCAGCGGCGTAGAGCGCCTGATAGGCTTCGTGCGGCACGAGGGCGTGTTTTTCGTAGGCTGAAACGCCCTGGCGCGCGGCTTCCAAGTCGTCCGTCTCGATGTGGAACTGCGTGGTCTTCGGCTCCGAGGACCAGAAGCCCTGGCGTCCGGCCTGCTCGCTCAGCGCAAACACGTCCTGCACCGTCCAGGTGAGCAGCCAGGCGATCTCCGCGCGGCGCATCTTGGCCAAGACCTCGGTGACGGTCGGGTTGTTCTCGGTCAGCCCCGCGCCGAAGAAGGGACCGAGCACGAAGCGGCTGATCTGCTTGGGGTGCAGGGTGGGGAAGTCGCGGTCGAGGTTGGTGGCGATCGTGACGGGCGAGAGCGAGTAAGATGAATTCTTCTCGGTGAAATCGTCGAAGCGGTGGGCGAGTTCCGGGTTGAGCAGGCCTTCCACCGGCAGGGGGATGTCCACATCCGCCTTCAGCTTGCCCGCGCGCGCGTCCACAAGCTGCTCGATGAGTCGGGGCGTGGAGTCCTCGACCGTCAGCAGGTAGATCAGCGGCAGGTTGGCCGTGCCGTCGAAGCTCGCCCAGTGCACCATGTAAACAGGACGCATCGTCTGCGGATTGACGGAAACGCGCACCGTCCTGGCCAGGCTGAAGGGGCCGAAAACCTGCCCGGCCTTCACATCTTCCAGGTAAAGCCGCTCGGCCATGGTCTTCTGGAGAGCGGCGGGGAAACCTTTGCGGCGCAGGATGAAGTCCGCCATCTCCTCGCGCAGCGCCTGCGCTTCGGGGATGGCGGCGAGACGCGCGTCGGCGCTGGCGCGGTCGTTTTCCAGTTCCAGCACGTTCTGGAACACGGGAAAGCCGCTTTCGGCCCGGTTGATGCGAAAGCTCTCGGCAAAGCCCAGCCGGTTGCGCCAGCAGGAAAACGAGCCGCGAAGCTTTTGCAGGTACTCCCCGACCGCGTCGCCGAGGACGTCGGGCTTCGCCCGCAGGAAGAGGTCCAGCCCGGCAAGTGCCGCGTCCATCGCCGAGAAATAGCGCTCGGCGGTTTGCTGCTCGGACGTCATTTTGCGTCAGCCGGAACCGGCTGGCTCAACTCTGCACGTAATCCGCCGAGTTGTGCTTGCGCATGACCTCGTCGAAGCGCCGGGCGAAGGCGTCGTCGGCGAGCTTCTTGCGGCGCTGGATGTCGGCCGACGTCACCATGTTCTTCTCGTGCAGTTCCAGCAGGTCGCCGATGTGGCGCTGGGAGGCCGCGCCGATGCCGGCCATGGTTTCCTGCGCCGCCGTGTCCACCTGGGAGCCCAGCGTGTTGATCTTGTGCGCGACCTCCTGCTGGGCGGCGGTCTTCAGCGAGTCTTCGAGCGCCTTGTAGAGGACGATGCGCTGCTCCGTGTCGATGGTCAGCTTGTTGATCAGCGTGTTCTGGGCGGCGATCTGGTTGTTGAGCGAGTCGACGAAGGTCTGGAACATCGCGGTGTAGCGTTCCAGCGTCTGGCTTTCGGCCAGCAGTTCCTGCTCCTTGGCCTGCCGCTCGTTGTATTCGGTGGCGAGCTTGGAGCGCTCGCCCTCCAACTGCGTGCGCTCGGTTTGCGCGGTGGAGGCGGCGATCTTGTTTTCGAGGTCGAGAAGCTGCGGGTTCAACTCCTCGATGCGCTTCTGCACCGCGGTCAGGTTGGCGATGGTCGCCTTGCGGCGCTCGATCACATTGGCGAGGCTCGCCTCGGAGGTCTTGTAGCGCGCGTCGAGCACGTTCTTCTGCGCCTTTAGGATGCCGACGATCGTGTCGGACTTGGCGAGCAGGTCCTGAAGGTTGCCCGCCAGCGACATGGAGCGCACGCGGTCGGTGCGCATGCGCTGCTTCGACTCGTCCGAGAAGAAGCCGACAAAGGTTTCCCAGCCGGTAAAGCTCTTCATGTTCTCGAACTCGGAGCCGAAGGCGTTGGTGGCGTCCTCCAGCCCGATGATCAGGTCGGCGATGTTGCCTTCCATCACCTTCTGCTGCGCGATCACGTCCTGGATGCGGGCGTTCTCGATGTCGAAGTCGGCCGAGCCGATCTTCTTGTCGGTCTGGGCGAACTGGTCGAGCAGCGATCCCGACTGCTCGATCTTCGCCCGCATCTCCGTGACGGCCTCCTTCGTCTTGGCGATCTCGGCGTCGATGGTCTGCATTGTCGCCATGACAGTTCCTCCAGAGCGGGTAACGGCGGCGTGAATATAGAGGGGCACGGATCGGAAAAAAAGACGCGGTCTGCTCGCTATGCTCACGCGGATTCCGCATCATTCCTCAACAATCGTCTCGGCTTTGAACCACCGCCCCGTCGCGTCCTCCCAATGGCGGCGGCAGAGCGAGGCATAGGCGTCTTTCGCGACCGCCACCTGCGCGCCTTCGGTCAGCGCTTGGCCCTTCTCGTCCAGCCGCGCCGTGAAGGTGGCTTTACGCCCGCAGAAGCAGACGGTGCGGACCTCGCGCAACTCGTCGGCCACTGCCAGAAGCTCGGCGGAGCCGGGGAACAGCCTGCCCTGGAAATCGGTCCTGAGTCCGTAGGCCATGACAGGGACGTTCAGTCTGTCCGCGACGCGGGCAAGCTGCCAGACCTGGGCCGGCTCCAGAAACTGCGCCTCATCAGCCAGGACGCAAGCGAGCGGCGCGGAGGCATGTGCTTCGGCTATCCGCTCGAACAGGTCGCCGCCGGGCGCGAAGGTCTCAGCCGTCGCTTCCACGCCGAGGCGCGAGGCGATACGGCCCGTCCCCGTCTCGTCGGCATAAAGCACGGATGTCAGCAGCAGCGTGCGCATGCCGCGCTCCCGGTAGTTGTGATCGGCCTGGAGCAGCAGCGTCGATTTGCCGGCGTTCATCGCGGCATAGTGGAAATACAACTTAGCCATGAGCCTGGAACGCCGGAGCGGGCTAAACTTTCCCGACAGGGCAGGGCGCCGGCCCCTTCGCCGCATGGGAAATCCTGTCGCCCCTCCTAGATGGTGCGCATGGCTTCCCCATCCCATCCGTTCCGTGGCAGGCCGGTGCCGCAAAGCCGTCTCGGCCGCCTTGCCCGCTTGGGCGGCCTGGCGGCCGGCATTGGAGGCAACGTGCTGCTCGGAGGAGCCGGGCGCCTGGCGCTCGGGAAACCGCTTTCGCTTCCCGACCTGCTTTTCACCCCCGCCAACGTTTCCCGCCTGACGAACGAGCTTGCCCGGCTCAGGGGCGCCGCGATGAAGGTCGGCCAACTCGTCTCCATGGATGCGGGAGGGGTGCTGCCGCCCGAACTGGCCGCCATCATGGCGCGGCTGCGGGCGGAAGCTGAACCGATGCCGCCAGCGCAGCTGCGGGCCGTTCTGGACGCCGCCTGGGGACAAGGCTGGGAAGCGCGCTTCTCCGAATGGAACCCGCAGCCGATCGCCGCTGCTTCGATCGGACAGGTCCACAAGGCCGTCACGACCGACGGCCGCGTGCTGGCCGTGAAGGTGCAGTATCCCGGCGTGCGCCAAAGCATCAACAGCGACGTGGACAATGTAGGCGCGCTTCTGCGCCTGTCCGGCCTCGTGCCTCCGGCGATCGACATCGCATCGCTGCTGGCGCAAGCCAAGCGCCAGCTCCATGAAGAGGCGGATTACCGCCGCGAGGCGCGCTGCCTCGAACTCTTCGGGCGGCTGCTGGCAGGCCATCCGGCATTCCTGGTGCCCGCGCCCGTTTCCGAGCTTTCCAGCGAGAACGTGCTGGCGATGTCGTTCCTGCCGGGCATGCCGATTGAAGCGTTGGAAGGAGCGCCGCAAGCCGTGCGCGACCGTGTGGCAGGGCTGCTCTGCGGGCTGGCGCTCAGCGAGCTTTTCTCCTTCGGCGCCATGCAGACCGACCCGAACTTCGCAAACTACCGCTTCGAGCCGGAATCGGGCCGCGTCGTCCTGCTCGACTTCGGCGCGACGCGCGCCTTTTCGCGCTCTTTCGCGGCGGGGATGCGGCGCTTGGCGCTGGCCGGCCTTGCCGGCAACCGGGAGGAAGCCAGGGCCGCCATGCTTGAAGCCGGCATCCTGGAGGAAGCATCACCCCGGTTCTTCACGGCCGCGCTGCTCGTCCTGTTCGACACCGTGTTCAAGGCGATCACCCGATCGCCCTCCTTCGACTTCGCCGATCCGGCCTTGGTGCATGCGCTGGAAAAGCAGGGGCGGGCCTTGAGCGAGCGGCCGGAGGTTCTTCGCGCGCCGCCGGTCGATGTTCTGTTTCTTCAGCGCAAGGTAGCGGGCCTCTTTCTTTTGGGTGCAAGGCTGAAGGCGCATGTGCCGCTGGCGGACATGCTGCGCGCTGCCCTTGCGGAAGCGCCGTCGGGGCGGAGCGGGCCGGAGCTGGTTGCAGAAGCAAGCCTTTAAACCATTCCGCGCTTCTTGATCGCGGTGCTGCTTGCGCCCGGCGGCGATTGGTGTTTGCTTCGCAGCAGAAGTTCAAGAAGGACCTTTCGATGACACGCTTTCCCATTCTTGCGGCCGCCCTGACCTTAAGCGCCGCCGCGAGCCCGGCTTTCGCTGCCGATCCCGCCTCCTGCAAGGCGGTGCGCTTTGCCGATGTCGGCTGGACCGACATTGCAGCCACTACCGCCACGGCCTCGTTCATCCTGGAGACATTGGGCTACGAACCGGAAACGCAGGTGCTTTCCGTGCCGGTCACTTACACCTCGCTTTCCAACAAGGACATCGACGTCTTCCTGGGCAACTGGATGCCCACCATGGAAGCCGACATCAAGCCTTACCTCGACAACAAGACGGTGGAGACGCTGCGCACCAACCTCGAAGGCGCAAAATACACGCTGGCGGTACCGGAATACACCTATGAGGAAGGGCTGAAGAGCTTCGCCGACATCCAGAAGTTCAAGGACAAGCTGGACGGCAAGATCTACGGTATCGAGGCGGGCAACGACGGCAATCGCCTGATCCAGGGCATGATCGACAAGGACCAGTTCGGCCTGAAGGATTTCGAACTCGTGGAAAGCTCGGAAGCCGGCATGCTTTCCGCCGTCCGGAAAGCCGTGCCGGATAGCCAGGACGTCGTGTTCCTGGGCTGGGAGCCGCACCCGATGAACACCACGATCAAGATGAAATACCTGCAAGGCGGCGACGAGGTGTTCGGGCCGAACTACGGCGGGGCGACGGTGTCCACCAATGTCCGCGCGGGCTACACGACGGAGTGCCCGAATGTCGGCACCTTCATCAAGAACCTGTCCTTCACGCTGCCGATGGAAAGCCAGATCATGGGCTCGATCCTGGACGACGGCGCCGACCCGAAGGACGCCGCGAAGGCTTGGCTGGCGAAGAACCCGGACGCCGTGAAGCCTTGGCTGGCCGGCGTGACGACCTTCGACGGGGGCGACGCGGAAAGCGCGGTGAAGTCGGCACTGAGAGATTGATTTCAGTTCCGTCCGGCCAGCGGCCCAAGAGGCCGCCGGTTTCCTTTCGGCGCATGGGGGATGAACGCGCGTGGACCCGGTCTCTGCCTGGATTGCCGGTCACAAGATCAGGATCGGCCTTTGGGGCAAGAAGTTCTTTGACTTCCTGACCGGCAATTTCGAATGGTTCTTTGACGGCATCGCCGACGGGCTGAGCTTCGTGCTGGAAGGGCTGACCGACCTGCTGCTGCTGGTCCCCCCTGTCCTGCTCGCAGCCCTGATCGCCGGGCTCGCCTGGTACCTGCAGAAATCGTGGAAGCTGGCGCTGGCCGTTGTGCTCGGCCTGCTCTTCATCATCAACCAGGGGCTCTGGGCCGCGACCGTGGAAACGCTGGTGCTGGTGGTCGCCGCCGCTGCCGCCTCCATGGCGATCGGCGTGCCGGTCGGCATCTGGGCCGCGCACAATCCGCGCGTCTATCACGTGCTGCAGCCCGTGCTCGACCTGATGCAGACGATGCCGACCTTCGTCTATCTCATCCCCGTGCTGATCCTGTTCGGGCTCGGCATCGCGCCGGGGCTGATCGTCACGGTGATCTTCGCCGCGCCCGCGCCGATCCGCCTGACCTATCTCGGCATCACCGGCGTGCCGAAGCCGATGCTGGAAGCGGGCGCCGCCTTTGGCGCCACGAAGCGGCAGCTGCTCTGGAAGGTGGAACTGCCCGCCGCCCTGCCGACCATCATGGCGGGGCTGACGCAGTGCATCATGCTGTCGCTTTCGATGGTGGTGATCGCGGCGCTGATCGGCGCCAACGGTCTGGGCAAGCCGGTGGTGCGCGCTTTGAACTCCGTCAACATCCCGCTGGGCCTTGAGGCGGGTTTGGCCATCGTGGTTCTGGCGATCATCCTCGACCGGGTGAGCCGCGTAAGCCAGGGGCATACGCGATGAACGCAGCATTCTACGCACCCCCACCCTCTCTCCCTCCCCACAAGGGGGAGGGAGAGCATCCGCGTCGCATGCTTCTGCCAACCTCAGCGCTGTTTTCCGCGATTGAAGTGCGGGCGCCGACGACTCCCTCCCCCTTGAGGGGAGGGATGGAGGGCGTGGGTGCGGCGGGCTCACCGCTTTGTGGGAAAAGACTTTTTCACGCGGCGGAGCGCATCGGATGAACGCCGCAGTCGAGTTCCGCAACGTCGATATCGTCTTCGGGCGCGAGCAGGCGCAGGCGCTGCGGATGATCGACGCGGGCGCCAGCCGCGCCGAAATCTTGCAGAAGACGGGTGCCGTGCTGGGCTGCGCGGGCGCCAGTCTTGCTGTGCCCGAAGGCGAGATCTCCGTGCTGATGGGCCTGTCCGGTTCGGGCAAGTCCACGCTGCTGCGCGCCGTCAACCGGCTCAACGTGCCGGCGCGGGGGCAGGTGCTCGTTGCGGATGGCGGGAAACCCGTGGATGTCGTGCGCTGCGACGCGGGCGCGCTGCGGCGCCTGCGCCAGCACCGCATTGCGATGGTATTCCAGCAGTTCGCGCTGCTGCCCTGGCGCACGGTGGAGGAGAATGTCGGCTTCGGGCTGGAACTCGCGGGCGTGGCCGAGAAGGAGCGCAAGGAGCGTGTTGAAAAACAGCTTGCGCTGGTCGGTCTCGACCAGTGGGCGCGCAAATACGCGCACGAGCTTTCCGGCGGCATGCAGCAGCGCGTGGGGCTCGCGCGCGCTTTCGCGACGGACGCCCCGATCCTGCTCATGGACGAGCCGTTCTCCGCCCTTGACCCGCTGATCCGCACCAAGCTCCAGGATGAACTGCTCGGACTCCAGAAGACGCTGAAGAAGACGATCCTCTTCGTTTCGCACGACCTGGAGGAAGCGCTGAAGATCGGCAACCGCATCACCATCATGGAAGGCGGGCGCATCGTGCAGTCCGGCGCGCCGGAGGACATCGTCTTAAAGCCGGCGAACGACTACGTGCGAGACTTCATCGCCAACGTGAACCCTTTGTCCGTGCTGACGGCCTGGAACGTCATGCGCGACCGGCGCGACCTGGAAGCGGCCGGGCCGGGCGGCTGGATCTGGCTCGACCGCAGGCGGACCGCGCGCTTCCGCATCGACTCGGACGGACTGGTGACGGCGGCCGAGCGCGACGGGCAGCCGGCGGTCTGGGTGTCCTGCGACGACATCGAGCAGCTGCCCGCCGATGCCCCGCACATCTTCTGGGCGCGGCCGGGAACCAGCCTGAAGACGGTAATGCTCGCCATGCACCGCAGCCAAACCGCGCCGGTAGCGCTCTTCGACGACGCCTCGCGCTTCGTCGGCGCAATCGGCATCCGCGACGTGCTGAGCGCAGTGCTGCGGCGGGATTGATTCCCGCGCCTTGGCGGAACGGGATCTGCCTTCATGCTTTTCTCGACACGCAAGGCCTAAGGAAAGCGCCATGACGCCTAAGAAGGATGAAGCTCCGCCGCCTAAAGAGCCGCCGGCCTTCGGCAGCGGGTCGAACGAAAAAGGGCTCGCCACCGGCTTGGGCATTGCTCAGCCGACCGCAACAGATCAGCCCGAACCGCCTGCAAGCCGCCCCAAGCCATGAAGATCGCAATCGATCTTCAGCCCGACCTTTCCGCCGCGCTCGATGCCGCCGTGGCCGGACAGCTCGATCAAACCCGCGAGACCCTCATCGTGCTTGCGTTGCGGGACTGACTCGTCGCCAACGGTCATCTTCTCAGTAGCGACGTAGGGTTGCGTCTGGATCAGCTGAACACCGAGAATGATGGTTGATGGAGCAAAATGAGTTTAGGACCGGCGCCGAAGCGGTAGCACTGTATATGGACGGAGCGTCTCATACCAACGGCCTTGAGGTTTGACCGATCCCCATCGCAACTTGCCCCATGCGCATCCCAGCCGTCGCTTTTGAATGCTCCGTTGTCCGGTATCAACAGTTCACCCAAGGTGGCATGGGCCAAGTCGAACAGATGGGTCAAACCTCAGGCCCCTTGGTATCAGAAACCACATCCGCGCTGATCTTGTGCTCCACCAAATCTTCGACAAGCCGCGCCACTTCAATGGAGTCCGGCGCAGAAAAGGTCGCGCCGTTTCGCTCCAGAAAGGCAGTTCCGGCGAAGAAGGCGGTTCGCTTATTGCCCTGTTCGAAGGCATGGCTCAAAGCCACCGCCTCTATCAAGCGGGCCGCTAGCCTGAGAAGGTCGTCCATCCCTGCATAACGAAATGAATTCTGCGGGGCATTGACCGCGTTCGCGACGAGACCATGATCACGAACGTGGTGTCTTTCAGCCGACCCCTCAAGGATGAGGGCGTTGATCCAAATGAGTTCGGCTTCGCTTATCCAGTGCGGCTCAGCGCGCAAGGTACTCACTCACCGTCGGGTAACGATGAATGAGGTTCGTGACGATCTCATCGAGAGATCGCTGCTGGTTTGCCAGTTGCCTTAAACGGTTGTCCATTTCTGGAATGTGCTGCGACTGGAGAAAGGCAACAAATTGTTCGCGAAGCCTGATGCTCTGCTCCACCCCGTCAATCATTCTGCCGTCTAGCCGCCTGAAGTAGCGACGCTGCTCTGACGATCGGAATGGCATCGTCCGGCGGAGCGCACCCAGGTCTTCCTTGAACTGCGCAAATCCGGCACGGACGTTGTCTACAACGGTCTGCATCGCCAGCGCAGCGCTTATCACATGCATCCGAGTGATGATGAGTTCATCGCGAGGAACACTGTCCAGCTGCTCCCTATTCACCGCTGTCAGCTTTGTCTGCAGCTGGATGAATTGCGTTCGATCGCGGATCACGTGGCGAATCAGATCATCGACTATACGCTTCAGCCCTTCGACACCATCGCGCTGTGTTGCAACACCTTGAGGGATGATGGGCTGAGCGACCCAATCTTCGGCCTCTTTCAGCAGTGCGTGGCCCAACGTTCCGAGACCCTTAATCGCCTCAACACCCTATTGACGCAACAAATAGGTTAAATCCCATTCTGCGTATAGGCTTCGGTCCATCACGACCCACAATGCGCCCGAAAGCATTGTCGGGCGCAAAAGATCGACGCTTGAAGCTCTGCGGACGCTTCATCCAGACGCACAACAAGAAGGTGAAGTCAGCGCGATTGCGGGAGAGCGGCTGGTTTCGTATGGAACCGCGCATGAGCGACGCTCGCGCAAACGCCCCGACCCGGCTGACCCTGCTTGCCAACCCGACCCGTTTCGTTGCGCTGGCCGAGCGGGTGCTGCCTTGGGCTTGGGGGGTTTCGGCTGTTGTGCTCGGCGTTGGGCTTTGGATGAGCTTTGCCGCGCCGGCGGATTATCAGCAGGGTATCACAGTCAGGATCATGTATATCCACGTGCCGTTCGCCTGGCTGTCCATGCTCTGCTACTCCGTGATGGCGGTTGCGGCGCTGGGCACGCTGGTGTGGCGGCATCCGCTGGCGGATGTGGCGCTGAAGGCCGCGGCACCCATCGGCGCGACGTTTACGGCGCTGGCGCTTGCCACGGGTTCCATCTGGGGCAAGCCGATGTGGGGGACGTGGTGGGTGTGGGATGCGCGTCTCACTTCCGTCTTCATCCTGTTCCTCATGTATTGCGGGCTGATCGCGCTGACGCGGGCGCTGGACGACCCCAGCCGCGCCGCCCGCGCCGCCGCCGTGATGACGCTGGTCGGCTTCATCAACATCCCCGTGATAAAATTTTCGGTGGAATGGTGGAACACGCTGCACCAGGGCTCATCTGTCTTCCGGCTGGACGGGCCGACGATCGATCCGAGCCTGCTCTGGCCGCTGCTCGTGATGGCGCTGGGCTTCACGCTGCTGTTCTTTACGCTGCATCTGGCGGCGATGCGGGTGGAGATCTTCCGGCGGCGCGTGGAGGCCATGCGGCGGATGGCGGCGCGGCGGGAAGGTTCGGCTTGAGCACCCACGCGGCTTTCGTGACTGCGGCTTACGCGGTTTCGGGCCTGGGCATCGCCGGCCTGATCGCCTGGGTGTTTCTCGACAACCGCGCACGACAGGCCGAGATGCGCGAATTGGAGAAGAGCGGGGTGCGCCGACGCTCCGACATAGGCGTGGCCGGAGAAGGGACACTTCCCCGGTGACGCAGGCAGCCGATGGGGGTGTGAAGCCGCGCGGCGGAACGCGCACGCTGCTGCTTCTGCTGCCGCTGGTGCTTTTTCTGGGGTTGGCGGGACTGTTCCTGCTGCAACTGCTTTCGGGGCGCGATGCCGCGACAATTCCCTCGGCGCTGATCGGTGCGCCGGCGCCGCAAACGGAACTGCCGCCGGTGGCAGGCTTAGGAAAGCCGGGCTTCGCCTCGAAAGATTTCGCCGGCCGGATCACGCTGGTGAACGTGTTCGCGTCGTGGTGCGTGCCCTGCCGCGAGGAGCACCCGGTGCTGATGGGGATCGCCGGCGACAAGCGGTTCCGGCTGGTCGGGCTGAACTACAAGGATGCGCCCGCCAACACCCGAAAATTCCTGGGCGAGCTCGGCAACCCCTATGCGGCGGTCGGCGCGGACGAGAACGGCAGGGCGGGCATCGACTGGGGCGTGTACGGCGTGCCGGAAACCTTTTTGGTCGGCCGCGACGGGAAGATCGCCTATAAGCAGGTCGGTCCGCTGACGCAGGAATCGCTGGCCAGGCTGATGGATGAAGTCGGCAAGGCGCTCGCCAAATAGGGCGCCCTATTGCAGCGCGTCGATCACGTCGGCGAACGTGGTGACCGCGGCTACGTTCTTCATGGCGTAGTCGATCGAGGCGCGGTGCCAGTCGGCGTTCATGGTCGAGCAGCAGTTTTCCGGCACGATCATGATAAAACCCTTGTCCGCGCCAGTGCGGGCCGTGTGCTCGATCGACATATTGGTCCAGGCGCCGGTGTCGATGAGGATGTCGCGTCCGGTGGCCTTGAGAACGGTTTCGAGCGTCGTGCCCTCCCAGGCGCTCATGCGCATTTTCGTGACGACGATGTCGCCGGGTTGGGCTTCCAGACCGGGAACGGGTTCCGCGCCCCAGGTGCCGCGCACCAGGGCATTGTCCTCCAGCACGCCTTCGAACAGCGGTGCGTTGAGCGTGAAGCCGGGCAGGCCGGGCTCGACCAGGAACCAGACGTGGATCACGGGAATGCCCAACTCGCGGCAGCGCAGGGCCAGCCGGCGGATGTTCTCGACGGCGTCCTGCTCGCGGCAGTGCAATGGTGCGCCGGAGGCGGCAAAGGCGCCGCCTTCCGCTACAACGTCGTTCTGCATGTCCTGAATGAGGAGCGCGCAGCGGTTCGGGTCGAGCCGGAACGCGCCGTCATGCCTGTTCACCGCAGCCTCCTGCTTCTTGGTTCCACCACTGTTGGCGCGCATGAAAGGCTCCTCGCGCGGGCCGACCAGCATCGGTACGGTATAGACGGAGCTTGTCGCGCAGAGATGAAGCGTGTGCCAGTCCGCGCCGCCCCAGTGCAGGTTGGCCACCTCTTCTGGGACGGTGAGCTTGCCCAGAAGCGTGCCGTCCGGCGCATAAACCCACACGCCGCCGGGCGCCGTCACCCAGACGTTGCCCTCGGCATCGCACTTCATGCCGTCGGGCAGGCCGGCCAAGCGGCTGTCGCGGATGTTGGAAGCGAACAGCCGGCCTTCGCTTAAAGAGCCGTCCGGCCGGACGGCGAAGACGCGGATGTTGGCCTGCTCGGTGTCGTTGACATAGAGCAGCGACTCGTCGGGCGAGAAGCACAGGCCGTTCGGCTGGGAAAAGACATAGCGGCCGACCAGAAGCTGCGGCTCGGCCGGCGCCTTTTGGCCGGGGGGCACACGGAACACGCCCTGCCAGCCCAACTGGCGCGGGCGCTCCACGCCGAAGCCTGCCATGCGGCCGTACCAGGGGTCCGAAAAATAGATCGAGCCGTCCGAGCGCATGCACAGGTCGTTCGGGCTGTTCAGCTCGCGCCCCTCGAAGTGCGAGGCGAGCACGGTGCGCATCCCCCCGTTGGCGATGCGGGCGACCGTCGAGGTGGCGTGCTCGCAGACCAGCAGGTTCAGCTCGGCATCGAAGGTCATGCCGTTGCCCTTGTTGGAGGGCCGCGCCACTTCCCTGACCGTCGATCCCGAAAGCTTGCGCCGGACATCGCCGGGCATGTCGGAGAACAGCAGGAATTGTTCCAACGGGTGCCAAATCGGCCCTTCCACGAAGGTGAAGCCCGTCGCGGCTCTCGTAACCGGAGCGTCGGGGTCGAGGAGGCGGCGGAAGCGGGGGTCGAGGACGGCGTGCGGCATCGGCAAGCTCAAAGGCGATAAATGCGAGTCGCGGTGTCGTGGAAGATCGTAGCGCGCTCGGCCTCATTCAGTGGGCTTGCGGCGATCAGAAAGCTGTCGATCAGCGTGGGATAATCCGTCCAGATCTTCTCGATCGGAAAATTGGAGCCGAACAGGCAGCGGCCGGCGCCGAAAACCTCCACCGCTTCCCGCAAGACGCGGCCGATGTGGCCGGTGTCGTTGCGGTGGAGAAACGTTCCAAAGGCCGAGAGCTTGCACACAACGTTGGGCTCGCGGGCGAGCTTTTGCAGTTCCGATCGCCAGAATGCCCAGCCCTCGTCCGTGAGGTCTTCCGGCATGCCGGCATGCTGGAGCACGAAGGCAACGTTGGGGCAGGCGCGGGCGAGAAAGGCTGCCCCTTCCATCTGGGCGGCGAAAACCTGGAGGTCGAAGCTCCAGCCGTAGTCCGCCAGGCGGGCGATGTTGCGGACGACCTTAGGGTCGCGGACAAGGTCGGGCGCTTTGGCGAAGCGGAAAAGCGGATTGACGTGCCAGTGGAACTGCTGACGGATGCCGCGCATCAGCTTGTGCTTCGTCAGGCGGTCAAGCTGCGGCCGCGCATCGTCCATCGTCATGTCGCAATAGCCGACGATGGCATGGGGCCAGCCCGTCCGGTCCGCCGTTTCCTGCACCCAGGCGACCTCGTCTTCGAAGCGATCAAGGGGCCAGTTGGCCTGAACATAGACGGATTTGACGACATTGCGCGTGGCGGTGTCGTCGAGAAACTCCTCGATCGGATAGTCCCGGCGGATTTCCTCGTAGGACCCGAAGATGCGGGGCTGCATCGGCCCGGACAGCCAGGGCAGGTCGCGCCGGCGCCAGATGTGGTGGTGGGCGTCAACGATCGGGATCATGCGGCTTGCCCGATCGCAAGCAGTTCGGCGCAGAGGCTCTGCGTCGAGGCGGCGCTGCCGAGGTGATCGATGAAGGGCAGCGCAGCACTGAGCGCCGCAGTCTGCGGCTTGTAGTCCGCTTCTGCGGCGAGCGGCGTCAGCCAGACGACGCGCCAGGCAAGACGCGACAAACGCCTGACGGCATCGACGAGAGCGGCCGGGTCGCCGCGCTCCAGCCCATCCGACAGCACTACGACGACGGCGCCGCGCGCGAAGCCCGCGAAGCGCGGCACGGACAGGAAGCTTTGCAGCGCGTCGCCGAGCCTCGTGCCGCCATCCCAGTCGGCGACAAGCGAGGCGGCTGTGTCGAGCGCCTGGGATGTGTTGCGAAGGCGCAGCGCGCGCGAGACGCGGGTGAGGCGGGTGCCCAGCGTGAACACCTCGATGCCGTCGGCCGCGGCGGCGAGCGCATGGGCGAAGCGCATGTTGGCTTCGCTGCCGCTCTTCATGGAGCCGGAAACGTCGATGAGCAGAAGGATGCGGCGCAGGCGTTCCTTGCGCGCGAGCCGGGGCAGGCGCAGAACCTCGCCGTCGCGCCGGACGGCATCGCGCAACAGGCGGCGCATGTTCCAGCGGTCGCCGCGCTTGGCCGAGGCGCGCCGATGCGTTTCGCGGCGTGGAAGCCGGGAAGGCGCAAGGCGGCGGAAGCGCCGGAGCGTTTCCGCTTCGCCCGTTTCGGAGAAGCGGCGCAGGGACAAGGCTTCCAGCGCTGTCGCTTCGCCGCCGGACTCGGAGATCTCGTCGGCCTCCGGCGGCTCGGCGTCGCCTTCGCGCTCGTCAAAGGCTTGCACTTCGTCGTCCGGCGAGGCTTCGCCGCTAGGCATGGACTGGCCGAGGAAAAGCAGACGAAACAGCGCGTCGAACTCGTCGCGGCGCTCGCGCGGGGGGGCGAGCGTAGCAAGGGCGGCGCGGTGGATGTCGCTCATGCTGCGAGGACCGAGAAGGCCGACGGCTGCAAGGAAGTCTTGAGTCTGGTCCGGCGAAGTGGTGAAGCCGTTTCCGCGCAGCAGCGTCGCGAATTCGACGAACGGCAGGGCGGCGCGGGGTAGGGGCTCGGTCATCGGTAGCCCGAACTTGCTGCGTGGAGGCTGTCGTCGCACCCCGACCCTTTATCCCTCCCCCTTGTGGGGAGGGGGACGTCAGCGCTTGCCACACTGACTGATAAAGCAGCGTGGCGTTGAAGGTGGAGCCGCAGCGCGGATGCCCTCCCTCCCCCTTGAGGGGAGGGATAAAGGGTGGGGATACCAAGCCGCTCCCATCGCCTAAAATGCAATGTCTTGGACTGCCTGCCGAAGCTCTCCGTGTTCATGCCGCCAACCCGCCCACGATCGCATCGATGCGGGGGGCGATGAAGCGCAGGTCATCCTGGTCCTTCAGCACCACGCCAATCGCCCGTTTGAAGGCGGTTGGCCAAGTGGCCCCTTGCGCGTGAAGCAGGGTGGCGGCTTCTGCCCATTCCACGGTTTCCGCGACGCCGGGGGGCTTGGCCAGCGGCTCGGCGCGCAGGCGGGAAACGGCGGCGACGACCGCATCGGCAGTGGCGCGGGCAACGGAGCTTGCCCGCATCATCACGATCTGGGCCTCGCGGGCGGCTTCGGGGTAGTCGATCCAGTGATAGACGCAGCGCCGCCGCAGCGCCTCGTGCAGTTCGCGCGTACGGTTGGAGGTCAGCACCACGACCGGGGCTTCGGCAGCGCGCACCGTGCCGCGCTCCGGGATGGAAACGGAGAAGTCGGACAGGAATTCTAGAAGAAACGCCTCGAACTCGTGGTCGGAGCGGTCGATCTCGTCGATCAAGAGCACGGCGTCGCGCGGGCGGTTCAGCGCGTGGAGCATGGGCCGCGCGACCAGAAAGTCGTCGGCGTAGATGTTGACGTATTGGTCGCCAGCCTGGCGGATTGCCAGCATCTGCCGGGGGTAGTTCCACTCGTAGAGCGCGGCGGAGGCGTCGATGCCCTCGTAGCACTGAAGGCGGATCAGTTCGCGCCCCAGCACGGAGGCGATGGCCTTGGCGGCTTCCGTCTTGCCGACGCCCGGCGCGCCTTCGAGCAGCAGCGGCTTGCCAAGCGCCAGCGCCAGGTAGCCTGCCGTCGAAAGCCCCTCGTCGGCAAGGTACTGCGCGGCATCCAGCGCGCCCGCGAGCTTCTGCGGGCTGTCGATGCCGACGATGGAGCGCCGGACCGCCATCGCTACCAGCGCGGTCCCGGCCGCACGCCGCCGTTGGCGAGCAGCCCGCGCAAGACCTTTTCCGGCGTGATCGGCAGTTCGTCGATGCGCACGCCGACAGCGTTGAACACGGCATTGGCGACGGCCGGCAGCACGGGGTTGGCGCACATCTCGCCGGGGCCCTTGCCGCCGAACGGGCCGTCGGGCGCGGGCCGCTCCAGCACGGAGATGTTGTGGGGGGCGATGTCGCCGGGGCCGGGCATCAGGTAGGTGTTGAAGTCCAGCGGCCCGTGGGATCGGTCGGGATAGTAGGGCTCGGTGGTTTCCCAAAGCGCGTGGCTCATGCCCATCCAGGCGCCGCCGACAAGCTGCTGCTCGACAAGCCGCGGGTTGAGCGCGCGCCCAAGCTCGTAGGCCGAGTTCATCTCGACCACGGCGACCTCGCCCGTTTCGTCGTCCACATCGACGTCCACCACCATGGCGGCGTGCGCGAAGCAGGAAACCGGCGTCATCTCGCCGGTGTCGGGGTCCACGTCGGAGAGCGGGATGAGAAAAATGCCGCGGCCCGACACCGTCTTGCCCTGCTTGAACTGCGCGGCGGAGCAGGCGGCGGCCGTGGTGATGGAGCGCGAAGGCGCGCCCTTGACGTGGATGTTGCCCTTGCCGTCGGTGACGAGATCGTCGGCGTTGACCTCCAATTCCTCGGCGGCTGCTTCCATCATCACGGCGCGGGCCTCCGTGGCTGCGGCGATCACCGCGTTGCCGACGCGGTGCGTGCCCCGCGAGGCGAACGAGCCCATGCAGTGCGGGCCGGTGTCGGAATCGGCCGTATCGACATAGACATCCTCGACGGGGATGCCGAGCGTTTCGGCGGCGATCTGGCGCGTCACCGACTTCATGCCTTGGCCGAGGTCGATGGAGGACAGCGCCACGGTGAACTTGCCGTCCGGGTTGGAGTGGACGAGCGCCTGGGATGGGTCGCCGCCGAGATTCATGCCGATGGGATAGTTGATCGAGGCAAAACCCCGCCCGCGATGGGTGGTCATGCTCAACGCCTCCTCAGGCCGGAGATGGACGAGAATCGGTTGACCGCAGGCCGCGCTTCGGCAGGTATTGGCGGCCGGGCAGCGGGCGTCGGCTTCGGCTCAGGCGGAGCATGCGCGGGGCGGTTGTCGCTCCAGTCGAGCCCGCCGGGATAGGCGACGGGCTGGTGCGGAGTTGTGGCCGCCGGTGCGACGCGGGGCGGGCTGCTGCCGGGCCTCGCTCCACCCACCAGGCCGCTCTGGTCGGTCGCGGTGTAGTTGGGGATTTTGCCCCGCTCGCCACCACCGCCCTTCAGAGAGGACATCGCGCGGAACTCCGGCCGGATGTTCCAGCGCGCTTTTTCGGCAACCACCTGGCAGCACTCGACTAGCGCGGTGTTCTTGGCGACGCGGCGGTGCGCCTTCATGTCTCCGTCGAGATAGGCGTTCTTCAGGCGAAGCTCGATCGGGTTCATGCCGACCGCATGCGCCACCTTGTCCATATGCGCTTCGATGGAGAAATCGACGCCGGTGATGCCGAAGCCGCGCATGGCGGTGGCGGGCGTGCGGTTGGTGAAGACGCAAAAGACGTCGGCCGAAACGTTGGGGATCGTGTAGGGGCCGGGCAGGTGGCCGGCGCTTTTGACGACGGCATAGGAGGAAAGCCGCGTGTAGGCGCCCGAATCGAAATAGCCGGTGAACTTTCGCGCGACGATGCGCCCGTCCTTCATCACGCCGTCGGTGATGTACCAGCGCTCAGCCCCGCGCGGCGCGCCGACCTGCATCTCCTCCTCGCGGTTCCAGACATAGCGGACGGGTTTTCCGGTGAGCATGCAGCCCAGCACGGCCATCGGCTCGTGCAGGCTGTCCACCTTGCCCCCGAAGCCGCCGCCCACCGTGCCGCCGATGAAGTGGAGGCGGTTGGAGGGCATCTTCAGCACCTTGGCCGCCGTGCCGAGCGAGAAGAACAGCGCCTGCGTGGAGGTATAGACGACGAAGCGGTTGTTGGTTTCGGGCGCCGCGATGGCGCCGCAGGTCTCCGTCGGCGCCTGCTCGATGGGCGACATCTGATAGCGGCCTTCCACCACGTGGTCGGCCGTTCGCAGAGCAGCCTCCACGTCGCCGAAGCGTAGTTTTTGGTGGTTGTACTTCTCGTGATAGGTGAAGGTGTTGGCGGGATAGGCGGGGTTGACGGAAGGCGCGCCGGGCTTCAGCGCCTCCTCCACGTCCAGCACATGCGGGAGCACCTCGTAGTCCACCCGCATCGTGGCGATGGCGTCATAGGCGATGCGCTCGGACTCGGCCACGACCGCCACGATCGGCTCGCCGACATAGGCCACCTTCTTGTCGGCCAGGAGCGGCTCGTCGTCGATGCCGAAATTCATCAGGGAAAGCAGCGTGTTGAGGTTGAGCGGCACGTCGCGGGCGCGGATCACGCGCTTGACGCCCGCCATACGCTCGGCGGCGGACGTGTCGATGGAGCGGATGCGCGCGTGGTGGTGCGGCGAGCGCAGGCACTTCAGGTGCAGCAGGCCGTCGAACAGGTGATCGTCGAAATAGGGCGAGCGGCCGGTGACGTGGCCCAGCATGTCCTGGCGCTGCGTCGGCTTGCCGATCTCGTTCAGGTTGTCGTCGCGCTCGTCGGCAAAATATTCCTTGCGGAACTCGATCATGGGATGATCTCCAGGGCGGATGCCTTTGCTCCAGGTGCGGGTCGGCCAGCGCGGCACCCCCACCCTTTATCCCTCCCCTCAAGGGGGAGGGAGGGCATCCACGCTGTGCTACATCCTTCAAAGCCGCGCTGTCTCTGCAGATTGTAGCGGAAGCGCCGGCGTTCCCCTCCCCCTTGAGGGGAGGGATAAAGGGTGGGGGTCTGCGCCTCTGAAGACACTCGCTTCATCAAATCACCCATAGCGCCGCGTCCCGCCGCCCGAACGCGCCGCTGCCAGAACGGCGGCGATGATGGGCTCGTAGCCCGTGCAGCGGCAGATGTTGCCGCCGATCGCTTCCACCACGTCGTCGCGGGTCGGCGAGGGATTGCGGTCGAGGAGCGCCTTCGCGGCCATCAGCATGCCCGGCGTGCAGTAGCCGCATTGCGCGGCGAAGTTCTCGGCGAAGGCGATCTGTAGGGGGTGAAGCTGGGCGCCGGCGAGGCCGGCAGTGGTCTCCACCCGACGACCCTCGACCGCTTCGCCGAGCGTCAGGCAGGAGAGGTGCGGTTCGCCGTCGAGCAGCACGGTGCAGGTGCCGCAGGTGCCCTGGCCGCAGCCGTATTTGGGCGACAGGTCGCCGACGCCGCGGCGCAAAAGGTCGAGCAGGTTGCCGCCTTCCTCCGCGAAGACGGCTTGGGCGCTGCCGTTAAGGGTGAACTGGACGGGCTTTTTGGCCATCAGGACCTCCGCGCGCCCAGCAGAAGGCGCTTCAGGTGAACGGGGGCGACCTGCCGGCGGTACCATTCCGAAGCGATCGCATCGGTCGGCGGATCGATGCCCTCGGTGGCCGCGCGCAACGCTTCCGCGATGCCGCTCTCGTCCAGGCTGCGCCCCTCCAGGGCGCGCTCCACGGCGAGCGCCCGCACGGGTTTTGCCCCCATCGCGCCATAGACCACACGGGGCTTTGCCACCCGCCCGCCAGCGGTCGGCAGATGCGCCGCGATGGACAGGATCGAGACGCCTTTGGGCTTGATGCGGCTGGCTTTGTGGAACCGGAACGCGGCGGAGTCGCGCGTGCGCGGCACGAGCACGGCGGTGACGATCGTGCGGCCGGCATCGCGCTCGCGGGTTGCGAGGAATTCTTCTATGCCGACCGGCTGGCCGGCGGTTGTCACGATCCTTGCGTCGAGCGCCAGAAGAGCGGCCGCGAAGTCGCCATAGGGCGAGGCGGCGAACAGGTTGCCGCCGACGGTGGCCATGTTGCGCACAGCGGGACCGCCGACGAGTCTCGCCACCGGCGCGAGGAAGCCCGTGTCGCGGCTGGCGATCACCTGGGCCATGGTCACGCCGGCGCCGATGCTCACCGCGTCGCCTTGCAGGGAAATCTGGCGCAGCTTCGGGTCGGAGACGCGGATGATCGTGTCAAAACTCTGGTCGCCGGCGTTGACCGCGCGCATCACCAGCGTGCCGCCGCCGAGATAGCGGGCCGAGCGGCTCGCCGCCAGGGCGCGCGAAGCTTCCGCGGCATCGGGAAAGGTTCTGACGCTGAGCGGCATCAAGTCCCTCCTTGCGTTTGCGGCTGTGGCAGGCCGAGATGGTCCCGCACGGCACGGAAGCCGGCTTCGTAGATGTTTTCCTGCACCATGGTTTTGAGGCGCATCTCCTCGCCGGCCGGCGTATCGAAGCGCGATTCCCACTCCCAGAAGGTGTGATCGCCGTCGGTGACGGGGGTAAGCCGCACATGCGCGACGTAGTTCAGGAGCGGCACCGGCGTATCGAGCAGGCAATAGGTGAAGGCCATGTCGATATCCGACAGCGTCAGAAGCTGCTCGCGCAGTTCCGAGCCGTCGGCGAGGTGAAACCGGCGCACGCAGCCGACCTTGTCGAAGGGCTGGCCGCGCTCGATCTGGCTGTCGGCGACTGCCGGGTGCCAGCGGTCGTGGCCATTGAAGTCGCGCAGGACTTGCCAGACGGACTCGACAGGGGCTTCGAGGATGGTGCTGGTGCGGATTTTAGGCACGCCTCAACGCTCCCCAAAATGCCGCTTCAGCGCGTCGAAGCCCGCCTGAAAAACGTTGGCGCCGATACCGCCGACGAGGTCGGCCGCATTGTCCGCCGCGCAGTCGAACTCCGCCGTCCATTCGATGAACGTGCGGTCGCCGTCCACGACAGGGGTAAGACGGAGCGTCGCCACGTAGTCCGTCAGCGGCATCGGGCTTTCCAGGATCGCATAGGTGCAGAACATGTCGTAGTCGGACAAGCCCAAGAGCTTCTCGCGGATGCGGTCGCCGTTCTGGAGGTGGAAGTCTCTGACGCAGCCGATCTTGTCGGACGGCTCGGCGTTCTCGATGCGGCTGTCGCGGATGCGAGGGTGCCAGCGCGGCAGCGCGTTGAAGTCGCGCACGCGCTCCCAGACTTTTGCCGCCGGCGCGTCGATGACGCTGGACACGAAGACGCGGGCCACGCCTTAGGACCTCTTGCCTGAAGGCTTTGCCGATGCCCCGGCCGGTGGGGGAACGCTGCCCCCATCGGCTGCTCCGCCGTTCGGGGCTTTTGGAGCCTTCGCGCCATTGGTGTCCTTGGCGATGCGCTGCAAGTCGCTGGCTTCGCGGATCAGCCCGCCCATCTTGGCCAGGCTCCCGCCCTCGATGCCGATGTCGGCCAGGAGGTTGTCGATGAGCGGCGCCTGCACGCGGTAGCGCAGTGCGCTCTCGATCACCTCGTCCGTCGGGTTGCGGGTGGTGCTGCCGTCGCCGAACGAGCCGCCCGTGCCGCCGAGCTGCATGATGCGGATGTCGTTGATCTTTTCCATCGGCTTGACCGATGCCGCGATGATGCCTTCGACATGCTCCAGCATCTTGCGCCGGAACAGCGACTGGCGCGCCTCGTCGGAGAGCACGTTCTCCGCCTCGTTGAGCAGGCGCTGGGCTTCGGCCTCCACCGACCTGCGCACGCGCTCGGCTTCCGCCGCGATGCGCTTTTCCTGCGCCTGCTTTTCAGCCATCACGAGGTCCACGCTCTGCCGGCGCTTGGCTTCCTCGGTTTCACGGGTTGTGCGGATCTGCTCCTCGGCCTCGGC
>CAXTCF010000022.1:0-6089 GCA_964242945.1 uncultured Rhizobiaceae bacterium
TGAGCCGCGTCGCTTTCACCAAACTTACACAGCTATCTTCGCCATCAGTGTTGCTTCGTAGCCAACATTCCCGAGTTCCGCTTCGGGCTACTTGCGAAGTCACGTAGGTCAACCGCTGCGTCCGCTTTGACTGGTTGGGCACCGAACGCCGCCAGTCTCCTCTCGGCCCCAAACACGACATTCCAAGCCTGCTGCGGGGAAGATCGTTTCTGGCGCATGCAGGTATTTGCGTGAGCTTGTGAAACCGCACACCGCAGTCGAAGATCGCGCGTGATGGCGGCTCAACCACTGGCCAGACGCATATCCTCGACCGCGGCTGAGCGCTTTAATGTTTGAGACGGACCTGAGCTTGAGCCCAACCAGAGGAAATCGTATTGGCCGGAACACCTGCTCTTACAGGTTTGGGGTTGAGCCTCGAGCCCGTCCCCAGCTTTTGCGACCTGTTGCCGGGCATCGACCGAGAGCGCGTGCGACGCCGCAAAGGAGACGACTCCCATGACCGCCTTACTGCCGAATATCGATCCCGACGGCCTCCTGGAATACTCCGTGGTCTTCACCGATCGCGCGCTCAACCACATGTCAGCTACATTCCAGGGCGTGATGCGCGATATTTCCCAGACGTTGCGCACCGCCTACAATGCACGGGAGGCGGGCGACGGTGTCGCGCTGGTGCCAGGCGGCGGCACGTACGCCATGGAGGCCGTGGCGCGCCAGCTTGCGCATGGCGCGAAGGTGCTGATCATCCGCAACGGCTGGTTCTCCTACCGGTGGACGCAGATATTCGAAGCTGGCGCCATTCCCGCCGCGAGCTTCGTCCTGAAGGCGCGCCAGAGCCCCCCGGAGACGGGAGCGCGCCGGCCGCCCTTCCAGCCGGTGCCGCTTGACGAGGCGGTGGCCGCCATCGAAGCCGAGCGGCCGGACCTCGTGTTTGCGCCGCACGTGGAAACCGCTGCCGGCATCATACTGCCAGACGAATACATGAAGGCCGTCGCCGACGCTGTGCACCGGGCCGGCGGCCTCTTCGTGCTCGATTGCGTGGCTTCGGGCAGCGTCTGGGTCGACATGAAGGCTGTCGGCGTCGACGTGTTGATCACGGCGCCGCAAAAGGGTTGGAGCGCATCGCCCTGCAGCGGCATCGTCATGCTGAGCGAGGCTGCCAAGGCCAGGGTGAAGGCCAGCACCAGCTCCTCCTTTGCCTGCGACCTGAAAAAGTGGCTAGAGATCATGGAGGCATACGAGACGGGCGGCTACGCCTACCACGCCACCATGCCCACGGACTCCCTGCGCGACTTCCGCGACGCGATGCACGAGACGCAGGCAAGGGGCTTTGCCGACGTGAAGGCAGCCCAGGTCGCGCTCGGCGCCCGCGTGCGCAGACTCCTTGCCGATTATGGATTTTCCACCGTCGCCGCAGAGGGCTTCGAGGCGCCCAGTGTAGTTGTCTGCTACACGGACGATCCCGGCATCAAGTCGGGTGCCAAGTTCGCGGCCGCCGGTCTGCAGACCGCCGCCGGGGTACCGTTGATGTGCGACGAGCCAAGCGACTTCCAGACGTTCCGCATCGGCCTGTTTGGCCTCGACAAGCTGGCGGACATCGACCGCACGGTGGGCAACCTCAACGAAGCCCTGGACCAAGTCCTGGGTACCGCGAACGTACGATAACCGTGAGCCAGCCGGCGCCCAGCGCTTCAAGGATCCGTTCGGCCGCCAAAAGGTACCTTCCATTTCATGAAGCGATGATGGCGGCCGCCGGTGAGATCCAAGCGCACCTGCGCACCATACCCCCTTGGCACGGTGATTGGTCCGTCATCGAGCCTCTCGTCGAGGCACCGCCCCGATCGTATTGGCTTGGTTTGTCACCGCCACGCACACTGCGCGCCTGGCTGCAGCGTGCCGCGCTGGAGTTTTTCCGCGAACGTGGCTACGACCGGACCACAGCCGCCGAAATCGCTGCGCGCAGGCGTGACGAAGCGTACATTCTTTCGCCTGAGCTGCCTGTCGGCGATGGCTAGCTGGGCGCAATGCCGCAGGTCGGCTTACTGGAATCACTGCAAATGACCGCGCAAGGCGGAAGCCTTGAGGCATGACGATGGCAGCTCCAACATCAGGCAAGAATGGCGATGTCAGAAATGCTCACCACTGATGCCAAATTGCCAGACGAAAGGCATCTAACCAAGTTGTCGAATCAGGGCATCCGGAGCTCTCACATCCTCGTGCTGGTCATGCAATGCTGCAGAGCGTAATACCAGTTATGGCATTGGGGTGATCGCCTGCTCGTGTATGTCTAGCCGTGCTTTCCGGAGATAATGCATGCCTCAATTGCTGTTGGAACTCATAGGCAGGGAGTTCCAATGCCGGACAGTGGAGGCGCCTCTCTACCAGAGGCTGAAAGCAGCTATCGAAACACCGATCCTGGCAAACAGGCTGAAGGCTGGTGAACACCTGCCGGGCGAGCGCGCCATCGCGGAGGCGCTGAACCTGTCCCGCGTGACCGTGCGAAAAGCTCTTTCCCTGCTTCAGGAAGAGGGGCTGCTCACACGCAGGCATGGCTTCAGAACGGAAGTGGGATCACGCGTTCAGAAGTCGCTATCGACCCTGACAAGCTTCTCCGAGGACATCCGCGGAAGAGGCATGAAACCCGGATGCATCTGGCTGTCGAAGCAGGTCAGCCGGCCCACACCCGACGAGATGATGGCGCTTGGGATCGCTGGCGATGCAGCAGTGTTGCGCATGAAGCGCGTACGGACTGCCGATGGCTTGCCGATCGCGGTGGAAGTAGCTGCCGTGCCGCAGCGCTTTCTTCCGACGCCTGACCTTGTTGATGGGTCTCTCTACGAAGCATTGGCCGAGCGCGGGTTTCTCCCCGTGCGTGCGGTACAACGCATGCGTGCCCGCGCAGCCTCTCCTGAGGATGCGCGGCATCTCGAGTGCACCGCCGGCGACCCCATTCTGCTGACGGAACGCCGTTGCTTCCTCGCTGATGGGCAGACGGTCGAACACTGCGAAACGACCTACAAGGGCGACATCTACGACTTCGTGTTCGAGCTGCGTCGATAATACCAGTTGGAGGCTGGTTGCCATCTGGTATGGATTGGTTACGCTGCCGCCAGTTCGGAGGTGGCTTGTTGCAGCGCGAAGATCTGCCCTCTGGCCTCGTTGTCTCGTGCCAGCCCGTGCCAGGCGGCCCGATGGATGCCGCATCCTTTGTGGTCGGCTTCGCCCAGGCAGCCGTGGCGGCAGGAGCTGTCGGCCTGCGTATCGAGTCCGCCGCCTATCTGGCTGCGGTACGATCGCATGTGAACGTGCCGATCATCGGCATCGTCAAGCGCGATCTTCCCGACAGTCCGGTGCGCATCACCCCTTTTCTTGAGGACGTCGCGGCCCTTGCCGATGCCGGCGCCGACATCATCGCCTTCGACGCGACGGACCGGGCGCGCCCGGTCAGCGTGGAAGCGTTGACGGAAGCCATTCGGGCAAGCGGCCGGCTTGCAATGGCCGATTGCGCCTGCCTGGACGACGCGCGCCGCGCCCTTGAGATCGGGGTGGATTTCGTCGGCTCCACGCTTTCCGGCTATACCGGCGGGCATGAGCCTGTTGAGCCGGATCTCGCCCTTGTCCGTGCGATGCGCTCGCTCACGCCCTTCGTGCTCGCCGAGGGCCGGGTCCGCACGCCGGAACAGGCACGGGCCGCAGCGGTCGCTGGAGCGCATGCGGTAGTCGTCGGCTCCGCGATAACACGCACGGAGCACGCGACCGGCTGGTTCAGCGAGGCAGTTGCAAGTGCTGCCACAGCTGCCGGTCATGAGGCAGTTCTCCGTGTTCTGGCCATCGACATCGGCGGCACCAAGACGGCCGTAGCGCTCGTCGAAGGCGAGCGGATCGTCCGAGAAGCCGAATTCGCCACTGCGCGAGAAACCGGACCTGAGGCGTGGCTGAGCGCCGTCGCAGACGCCTCGCGCGGTTGGCCGGAGCACTTCGGATCGGTCGGCATCGCCGCAACCGGTGTGATCCGCGATGGCCGCTGGTCGGCGCTCAACCCGCAAACTCTGCCGATCCCGGCAGACTTTCCCCTGGTCGAACGCGCTTCATCCCTGTTCGGCGGCAAGCCGACAGTCGCGGTCAACGATGCGCAGGCGGCCGCCTGGGGTGAGTTCCGCGCTGGTGAAGCGGAAGGCGACTTGGTGTTCCTGACTGTTTCCACCGGCATCGGCGGTGGCATTGTCGCAGGCGGCAGGCTCCTGGAGGGCATGGCGGGCAGCTTCGGCCTGGTGCGCGGCATTGCGACGGCCGGCGGACCACTGGAAGACGAAGTGTCTGGCCGATGGATCGCGCTACAGGCGAGAGAGGCCGGACACGATGCCGACGCGGCGGGCGTGTTTGCGCAGGCTCGTGCCGGACAAGCCTGGGCGACAAGCATCGTGAGGCAATCCGCACAGCGCATCGCAGCACTTTGCCGCGACATTCAGATGATGTTCGATCCCGGCCGCATCGTGATTGGCGGCGGCATCGGCCTGGCCTCGGGCTTTCTCGACGCCATACGCGCGAACCTGTCCAACGTCGATCCGCGTTTGAGACCAGTGCTCCAATCAGCCCGCCTGGGAACGCGGGCAGGCGTGCTGGGCGTAGCCGACCTCGCATTGCCGCGGCACGTGAACACAAACAACATCGCAGCAATCAACGAAAGGGAACAGCGATGAAGAGGAATGGGAACTTGCTTGCCGCGGCTTTGGCGGCGCTGCTTGCCGGGCTCGCTATGCCGCGTGCGGCGAACGCTACCGTGACGGTGCTGGGTTGGCCGGGCGGATCAGAGGAGACGGCGTTGCGCGCGGCGGTGGACGCCTACAACAAGCGCACCGAAACGACTGACGCCGACAAGGTCGAACTTCTGTTCTTCAATCGCGAGGGCTTCTTCGACAAGCTCCAGGCAGACATGGCGGCCGGCTCAGACGCTTTCGATGCCAACCTCGTCGCCACTTACTCGATCGGCCGCTATGCGCCCTACATGGATCCGGTCGATCTCGGGCCGGACGCGGCCAAGGTGTACGGCGAGGCCGTGCTCAAGACCATGCAATTCCAGGGCAAGCAGTATGGCGTGCCGACCGATCTGTCCTTGCACTTCATGTATTACCGCAAGGACTTGATGGACGCATTGATGAAGGACGACGCTGCCAAGGCGAAATACGCGGAGATCGCCAAGGCCCAACTCGGCAAGGACTTGGCGCCAAAGGACCCGAACAGCTGGACCTGGGATGATTGGGCCGCGACCGCGCTCTACTTCTCCAAGTCCGTGAACGGCGACAGCCCGGTGCGATACGGTACCGTCCTCCAGATGAAGAACCTCCTGTTCAACATGATGGTGTTCCAGTCGCTGCCGCGCGCCTACGGCGCAAACTGGACCGACGATGCCGGCAACGTGACGGTCGACTCTTCCGCCTACCGGACCGGCCTGGAGCTATACAAGAAGCTCTACGACGCCGGCGCCTCGCCGCGCGATTCGCTCTCATACGAATATGCCGAAACCAATGCTGCCTTCGCCGCCGGCCAAGCCGCAACCGCCCTGCAATGGAACGCAGCCGCGGCAGATCTGACCAACGCCGACAAGTCGCCCGCGGTGGCAAGCGTCACCGGCATCGTCGCGCCGCCTGCCGGGCCGAACGGCCGCGCCGACCACATCCACGGACTTGGCCTCGGCCTCAATAAAAAGGCAAAGAACAAGGAAGGCGCGCAGAAATTCCTGCGCTGGCTGGCGACGGAGGATGCGGCGCTGCTCTACGCCCGCAGCGGCGGCTCGCCGGCACTTGCTCCCGACGTGGTCGCCAAGGTCGCCGCGGAGCGCCCCGACCTCGTCAAGCTTGGCGAGTTCGCGGGCAAGTACGGCTACGTCATGAACGGCGCCACCTCTGCCAACGCTTTGCCGGTCTACGAGCTCCAGGCCAAGGAGTTCACCGGCTACTGGTCAGGCGGGCAGAGCCTGGACGAGGCGCTGGCCAAGACGAAGTCCGGCATGCAGGACCTGTTGAAGAAATAGTCGGGGCGCTGGCCGGGGGCGGGGCCGGGCGCAACCCCCCGCCCCCCCGGGCCGCGGGGGG
>CAXTCF010000022.1:6099-35212 GCA_964242945.1 uncultured Rhizobiaceae bacterium
GCGCCCGCGCGTCACAACACGCGCGACGCCCGTGCACTCGTGATCACATGGCGGTCTTAAGCAAGCGAGACGGGCGGCTGTTCCTTTCGCCCCTGGCAGGATTCCTCCTGTTGTTCCTGGGCTTCCCCGCCTTGGTCAACTTGGTTTACTCCGTTTCGGACGTGACCTTCGAGACGCTGCGCGCTCCGCGTTTGAGCGGATTTGGAAACTACCTGGCGGTGCTATCGGACACGGAGTTCTGGGGCGCGGCGTTGTTTTCCCTGCGCTTCGGCCTGCTGACCGCATTCGCCGAGTGCCTGATCGGCCTGTTCCTGGCGGTGTTCCTCGCGCCGCTGATCGCCAAGCGGCCGGTGCTGCTCGCGCCCCTGATGCTGCCGCTGATGGTCGCGCCGGCCATGGTCGGCCTGATGTACCGGCTCGTGCTGCACGAGTTCGCCGGCCCGGTGCCCTACTATCTCTTCGAGTGGTTCGGCGACAGCCCTGCCTTCCTGAGCCCGGCCAATGCGTTCCGGACCCTGGCAACGGTGGAGGTACTGCAATGGACGCCCTTCGCCTTTCTGCTCTTCTACGCCGCCTACATCGCGGTCCCCGATGCGCTGCGCGAGGCTGCGGCGCTTGATGGCGCGGGCCCCCTTGCGGTTCTCCGCTGGATCGAGCTGCCCCTGATGCTACCCACCTTGGTGATCGCTTTCTTCATCCGCTTCATCGACGGCTTCCGGGTGTTCGACAACATCTACGCGCTGACGGGGGCCGGGGCTGGCGGCTCGACCACGTCCATGTCGATGTTCGTCTACCAAGCCTTCTTCAAGGACGGCGCGATCGGCGTTGCTGTTGCCGCATCTGTTCTCCTGTTCCTGGCATCGCTGCTCCTGCTGACCGCGATCAACCGTCTTGCGCGGTCGAGGCAAGCATGACGCGCGTTCTCGGCGCCTTCCGCTGGATCGTCTTTGCGGCCGCCGCGTTGGCAATGAACCTTCCCGTCATCGTCACGCTGATCACATCCTTCAAGAGCGCGCGGGAGCTTTCGGTCAATCCCGGTCTGACCGTCTCCGCGCCGACGCTTGCCAACTACGCGACCGTTCTCCTGCAAACGGACCGCTTCAACATCTATCTCTACCTCTTGAACAGCGCCGCGGCGGCCTTGATCGGTACGATCCTGGCGATCCTGCTTTGTCTTCCCGCGGCCTACGCGGTGGCGCGTGGTGCGACAGGCCGACGCCTGCTCCTGCCCCTAGTCGTCAACCTGCGCGCGGTGCCGCTGATCATCTTCGCGATCCCGCTCTACATGATGTACCAGTGGCTCGGCCTTCTCGATACGAGGCTGGGGCTGGGCCTCATCCTGGCGATCGTGAATATCCCCCTCGCGCTGGTCATCCTGGTCAACGCGATAAACGAGATCACCCCGGAACTGGACGAAGCCGCCCTGATGGACGGCGCTCCGCCGTGGCGGGTCATGCTGACGATCGTCCGGCCGGTGATCCGCCCTGCGCTGGTGACGACCTTCATCTTCGGCTTCATCACCGCCTGGAACGAGTTCCTGTTCGGGCTGATGCTGACCACAGCGCGCGCAGTGCCGACCACGGTCGGCGCTTCGTTCTTCTTTGCAGCGAGCGGCGGTGGCGTGCAGTGGGGCGTAGCATCCGCGGTGATGATCCTGAGCGCGCTCCCGCCCGTGCTGCTCGGCATGATCATGTACCGTCAGATATCGGGATCTCTGACCGCCGGAGCCGTGAAGGGCTAGAGTCTGTCAGGGTGTAATTGCACCATATCCAGCGTGGCGGAGGTATGCTTCGCATTCATCGGGTTTGCAGTGATCGAGAAGGCGACCGACCTCGTGCCAGGCCTCTTCGATGGTTCGACGGTCGGCCTTACGGAAGAGCGTCTTGAGCTTGGCAAACAGCATCTCGATCGGGTTCAGGTCGGGGGAGTAGGGCGGGAGAAAGAACAGGTGCGCCCCGGCCCGTCGGACGGCTTGGCGGGCGCGGTGGCCCTTGTGGCTGCCGAGGTTGTCGAGCACCACCACGTCGCGCGGCCGCAAGGTCGGCACGAGGCTCTGCTCGGTCCAGGCGGTGAACAGGTCTGCGTTGATCGGGCCGTCAAACACGTAAGGTGCGACGACCTCACCGCGCCGCAGGCCCGCGATAAAGGTCAGCGTGCGCCAGCGGCCGTGGGGAACCTTGGCCAGGAGCGGCGTGCCGCGCGGGCACCAGCCTCGCGTGCGGGTCATGTCCGTTCTGATCCACGTTTCATCCACAAACACAAGGCGGTCGGGATCGACCAGGTGCTGATGCGCTTGCCAGCGCCGCCGGAAGCGGGCAACCGCGGGTCGGTCCTGCTCGGCGGCGATCAGCGTCTTTTTTTGACCGTCAGCCCAGAACGGCGCACAAAGCGCCACACGGTGTCGTGCGTCACCAGCGTGCCCTGATCACGCAACTCGGCGGCGAGCGCACGCATGGTCAGGTCCGGCTTCGCGGCGAGCCTTGCCCGCAGCCAATCGGCAATGGCGGCCGTGATGGGAGAAGGGCGGGGACCGCCCCGCTTGGCAGGTGCCAGGTCGGCTCCCGCGCGCAGCTTCTGTCCAAGCCGGGCCGCACTCGCGGCCGACACCTGAAAGCGCGCCGCAACCGAGCGAACCGGCTCGCCCTGCGCCACAGCCGCCGCAATGCGGTTGCGCAAATCCACTGAAAGTGCCTTGGGCATGGCCGCCAGCCTCCCGCTAACAGCCATACAGAATCAAACAACAGTCACAAACACCAGAACGATTCCGTTCCTCGCAGACAGACCCTAGGTGGCGCGCCAACCTGTCTGCCTGTTGCTCACCAACGTCTCGCATCCAGAAAGCGCCTGGACAAGCATGAGACCGGCGTGCGCTGGCATGCCGTTGCCGAAGAGGGTGTTCCGGTGCGCGAGATCGCCCGAGGTCATCGGCGCGGGGCTCGGCGTGCCGGTCAAGTCCCTTACCCCAGACGAAGCGGCAGACCACTTCGGCTGGCTCGCCCCCTTTGCGGCGACGGATCTGCAAGCCTCCAGCGCAGCGACCCGCGAGCGGCTCGGCTGGGAGCCGAAAGGCCCCGGCATCATCCAAGACCTCAACAACATGAACTACAGCGCAAGTTGAAGCATAACGCGCCTGATCGCGCGTTCGTCCATGGATCGTCGTTTGAGTCGGGAAAGGCCCGTCATCCCGCGCATCGAGGAAGCGCATCCCAAGCAGAACTAAGATTATAGCATCGGCCCGGAAGATGCGCAGCAGGTTTCACAAAGCCGACGCAGAAACAAGGGCCCCGTCATCAGACCGAATTGGGTATGGTTCGATGGTGTCGGCCCAGACTGCCCCACAGCGGGCAGGCCGTGTTTCAGCTGGCCGGTGCGTTGAGGAAGCCGCTGACGATGCTGGAAACGCCCTCTGCGAGCGAAATCCTGGGTTCCCATCCCATTGCCATCAGCCGGCTGGAGTCCATGAGCTTGCGCGGCGTGCCATCCGGCTTGGAGGCGTCGAAGACGAAGCGGCCTCGGTAGCCGACGATCTCGGCGACCATCCGGTGCAGATCCAGGATGGAAATCTCCTGCCCGCTGCCGACATTGATCGGCCCCGGCTCGTCATAGCGCTGCATCAGGAACACAAGCGCGTCGGCGAGATCGTCAACATGCATGAATTCCCGCAGGGGCGTTCCGCTGCCCCAGATCGACACGGTCTCGCTGCCGCTCTCCTTGGCCTCGACGATCTTGCGCACCGTGGCCGGCAGCACATGGCTGTTGGTCAAGTCGTAATTGTCGTTGGGGCCGTAAAGGTTCGTCGGCATCGCCGAAACGAAGTGCGACCCGAACTGCTTGCGGTAGGCGTCGCAGAGCATGATGCCGGCGATCTTGGCGATCGCATACCACTGGTTGGTGGGCTCCAGCGCGGCGGTCAGCAGCGAGTCTTCGGCAATCGGCTGCGGGGCAAATTTCGGATAGATGCAGGACGAGCCCAGGAACACGAATTTTTCCAGGCCCGCTTCATGCGCCGCAGAGATCGTGGCGAGCTCGATCTGGAGGTTGTCCTGGAGGAAATCCACCGGGCGGGTGTCGTTGGCAACGATGCCGCCCACCCTGGCGGCGGCCATGAAGCCGAGATCGGGCTTTGTCCGCTTCGCCCACGCGACCGTGGCCTCGCGGTCGCGCAGGTCGAGTTCCCCGCTCGCCGCCGTCAGAACCTCGACGCCGGGGATCGAGGACAAGCGCCGCGCCAGCGCCGAGCCGACCATGCCGCGGTGGCCGGCAACCCAGATCCGCTTTCCTTCCAGTGTCGTCATGGCGCAGTCGTCAAAGCGAGACGCCGAAGGCTGCGCAGTCGGACCGCACCATCTCGGCGACCAGTTCGCGGAAGCGCGTCTTGGGCTCCCAGTTCAGCAGGTTTTTTGCTTTGGACGCATCGCCGACGAGAAGGTCCACCTCGGTCGGGCGGAAATAGCGCGGGTCGATCCGCACAAGAATCTTGCCGGTCTTTCCGTCCTTGCCGATCTCATCGACGCCGGAGCCTTCCCAGGCGACCTGGACGCCGGCTTCCTCGAAAGCCGCCTCGACAAACTGCCGGACCGAATAGGTTTCGCCCGTGGCCAACACGAAGTCGTCGGCCTTGTCGTGCTGGAGGATGCGCCACATGCCCTCGACATAGTCGCGCGCCGAACCCCAGTCGCGCTTAGCCTCGATGTTGCCAAGGAAAAGGCAGTCCTGCTTGCCCGCCAGGATTGCGGCGACGGCACGCGTGACCTTGCGGGTGATGAAGGTCTCGCCGCGCGTCGGGCCTTCGTGGTTGAACAGGATGCCGTTGCTGGCGAACATGCCGTAGGCTTCGCGATAGTTCACGGTGATCCAGTAGCCGTAGAGTTTCGCGACAGCATAGGGCGAGCGGGGATAGAACGGCGTGGTTTCGCGCTGCGGCACTTCCTGCACAAGACCGTAAAGTTCTGAAGTGGAGGCCTGGTAGAACCGGGACTTGTTCTCCAAACGCAGGATGCGGATCGCTTCCAGCAGGCGCAGCGTGCCGAGCGCGTCGGCATTGGCGGTGTATTCAGGCGTCTCGAACGAGACTTGCACATGGCTTTGCGCCGCCAGATTGTAGATCTCGTCGGGCTGGGTATCCTGCAAGAGACGGATCAGGTTTGTGGAATCCGTCATGTCGCCATAGTGCAGCACCAGTTGCGGGTTCAACTCGTGCGGGTCCTCATAGAGATGATCGATGCGCGCCGTGTTGCCGATCAAGGATGCGCGGCGCTTCAACCCGTGGACTGTGTAGCCCTTTCCAAGCAGAAGCTCGCTCAAAAGCGCTCCGTCCTGGCCGGTTATGCCGGTGATGAACGCGGTTTTAGTCATCAAGAACCCTGTCGTCTGCATGGTTTGCCAACAAGGGGGCGGCGATAACACCTGCGGTTCCGATTGACAATTGTGGCGTCATCGAAAACAACCGGGCGAGTTTCGCGTGATTTAGAGCCGTCGCGATTGCCCCTTCTTTCCGTAATAACCGTCGCCTTTAATTCGGCGCGCACCATCGAGGACACGATCCAGTCGGTCCGGGCGCAGCGCAACGCCGATTTCGAGCACGTCATCGTTGACGGTGGATCGACGGACGGCACGATGGAGATCATCGACAGGTACCGCGATGGGCTCGCCGCGGTGATCAGCGAGCCCGACAAAGGCATCTACGACGCGATGAACAAGGGCGTTGCGCTCGCTCGCGGCACGTTCCTGGGCTGCCTCAACTCGGACGACTATTTTGCTTCCTCGACATCGCTTGCTTCGATCCAGAATGCTCTCGTAACTGGCGATCTGGATTGTGTCTGGGGCGATCTGGTCCATGTGGACGCTACGGGCAGGCCGGTCCGTCTCATGAGCGGGCGCATCTTTCGCGCGCGCCTTCTCCGGTTTGCGATCATGCCGCCGCACCCCACCTTCTATGCACGCACGGAGGCGATCCGCAGGGTCGGCGGCTTCAGCCTCAACTACAAAATCGCGGCCGATTTCGACCTGATGCTCAAGCTTTTCCAGCTTCCAGGCTTCGCGGGGCGGCATATCGACAAGATCATCACCGCCATGCGGATGGGCGGCGTCAGCACGGACGGCCTCAGCGCCACCCGCCTCGTTTCGCGCGAATTGCTGATCGCTATGCAAGCTAACGCTGTGCGGCCTACGGGTTGGGGCGTGCGCGTCCGCTACCCACTGAAGGCCAAGGAACTGCTCTACGGCAAGGCGCTTTCCGCCCGCGGCAGGCGCTTCCCGGCCGGTGTGTGGCTGAGCGACCGGGATGACGACCTGGACGTAAAGGAACCGTCACTCCAGTCCTGAGCCTTCTGAACTGCGAGCTTTTCCCTTAGAGCATCGGACGGTTAATCGGATGCAGGCTGGTGGTTGGGGGTGGGATGCAGGCTAGGCGGTGGGCGAGCGTCGGGCTGTTGCCCGGCCGAGGCCAACAACAAAGCCTGCGCCCGCCCTCGGCCGGCAGACTGCGTGCGATTAGCCGTCCGATGCTCTAGCTTGCGGTTGGCATCAAAGCGCGGTAGCGGCGGCCCGATTCCCGTACGCTTTCTTCAATGCCGGTTGAAGCCGCGAACTGAAACGCGCGCTCGAACCTTTCGGAATTGACAAGAAGATCGCCGAACAGCGCATCAGCCTTTGCGCTGAGGCCCGCCAACTTCAGCGCCATACCGATGGCCTTTGGGGGCACGGAAAACAGCCTCGGCGGCAAACCCATGCCCTCTCGCAACAGCCGAGTGATTTCGCCGAGTGGGAGCGCCGGCCGGTCGGCGATGCAATAGGCGCCGGAAAGATGAGGCCCGCCGCCGGCAAGCAGCCGCATCATCGCCTCGCAGAGCGTTCCCACCGAGACCATGCTGCGCCGGCTTTTCAGCGCGGCGAAGGGCAGCGGCGCCCCTGTCCATGCCAGCTTCTGCAGGGTGCGCCAGTTACCGGCCGCTTCCACGCCGATCACCACCGGCGGCCGCAGCGAAACGGCAAGCCCACCCTGCTGGGCGATGCGATCGACGTGCTTCTCCGCCTCAAGCTTCGATCGGCCGTAGGCGGTTGCCGGGGCAGGCGCGGTCCTGTCGTCGATCGCTTCGTCCGACTGGTTGCGCACGGCATGGATACTGCTCATGTTGACGAAGACGCGGACCTGACCCGACCGCAGCGCCTCGTCAACGAGCCTCGCGGTCGCGACGATGTTGCCTTGTTCCAATGCCTCAGGCGCGGCGCTGACATGGGCCACTCCGGCGATGTGAACGACCTTCGTCACATCCTCGAATGCCGTTTGAAGACCCGTTGAGGTTTCGAGCGGGCCGGTTTCGACCACCCGAACCGCGTCTTGGGCGTAGCCGCCCGTCCCGCCGCTGGCACGGGAGCGCACCGCCAAGGTCACGTCCAGTCCCGCTGCAACGAGCTCGCGCACGAGGTGGCGTCCGATGAATCCGGTCGCGCCTGTCACCAACACCCTGTCGCGCTGCATGTTCATCCCTGCCGATACGCGATCGCATCGCGCTCCAGATGGCGTTTGAACTCGTCCATTTCGTCTTCGCGCCGGAGCGGCAGGCTGTTCCCCACAGTCAACGCGATGACCGCAAGGGCAAAGTAGCTGGTCGTGAGATCATGGTAAAAGCCGATATTCGTCGTCGCGTTGGCGGCCGTGAAGGCGGCCAGGGTGACGCCGATCGATCTGCCGGGCGCCGGGAGCCGCCAGGAAGCCAGGATCGGTGCGGCGAGCACGGCAAGATAGAACAGGAGCCCCAAAACGCCCGAAGCGACCGCCTCGGTCAGGTAAGCGTTGTGAAAGTGCGTGAATTCGCGCGTCGTGCCGTCGCTGCCGGAATGGAACCTGACGCGATCCCGTCCGTGGCCGGCGAACGGATGCGCGGCGAACAAGCGCCAGCCGAGCTTCTGCATCTCTACCCTATCCCGCAACGAGATATCGGCTCCCGCATCGCCGGAGCCGGTGATCACCTCGACGCTTGCTGAAAACCGCCGGCTCGCAGCCAGAAAGGGTTCGCTATGCCGGACAAGTTCATACCCGGCGATTCCCGACAGCAGGACGATGTAGCCGCTGACAGCAAGGCGGCGCCAGTCGGCGTTGCGGCCGAGCAGGGAGTGCACCACAAGCGCGCTTCCAAACAGGGGATAAAGCGCCAGCGCCGTGCGGCCTCCGGCGAAGAAGAGCGCAGTGAGAGATGCCACGGCTGCAACCGCGTGCAGGCTTCGCTGGGGCACGCGCCGGTCAAGCGCCAGAATGAGGTTTAGAAGCGACAGCAGCGCTGCGAGATAGGAGAAGATCAGGGGATTGCCGACGATCCCCTCAGCGCGCGGCATGTCGAGGACGCGGCTCTGGTACGCCGCCAGCAGGCCCGCAGAGATCCCGCCAAGCGCTGCCGACCACCGTATCCAGGCGAGCCAATATGCCTGAAAATAGGTTCGCAGCACCGGCATCAGCGGCAGGAAGGCGAGAAACGCGCTGTTGTTCAGCGTGCTGCTCCAGGCCCGCGGCAAGCCCAGATGCGCCAAGCTGAAGGTGAAGCCGACGACGACATAGCCGCTGAAAATACCGGCGATCGTCCGTTCGCGCGGCAACAACTGAGGGTGGCCAGGTATGTAGAGCAGATAAGCCCAAGCGAAGGCAGCTACGGTGAAAACGAGAATGCCGACTGGCGAGCCGAGCACCGGCATGAACCCAAGAGAGAACGCAAGAACGCTCCCAAACCGCCAGGAAGCACTGGCGTCGCTGCGATGGACGAGTTTTCGAAAAATCTCACGCATAGGGTGGAATCATGGAGACCCGGTCCGGCAGTACGGGAGCCGTGCCGTCTCGTTTAGCGGCGGGGCCGCACTTTGCAATGAGCAATGAATTCTCGCACGGCGCTTGCGACCTCCAGCGAGATGGCGTCGTCTTCTGCGGCGATGCGAAGCTTGCCCCCCTCGGACCGTGGCGGCAATCTCAGCAGGAACGACAGGCGGATCCGAGCGAGGCGAAAGCGCAGAACAGCAATGTGCACAGCGGTTTTCGGATAAAGGCGATCGGAAAGCGAAGAGGTACAGTTCCGACCGGATACAGCTTCACGTCCGACCCTGCGAGGCAGCGGGAAGCGCCGTACCGCAGCCTTCGATGGGCTTAAACGCCATCAGAGTCGTGCAAACCGGCCATTATTGACGAACCCTGTCGCCGCTGCCAGCTCCCGAAAAAACGGTGCGCCACAGGATCTTGAGATCGGTCGCGAAGGTCATCCGATCGAGATATTCTCTATCCATCACCGCGAGGCGCACAGGGTCGGACATATCGACATCGTGGATCTGCGACCAGCCTGTGATGCCGGGGCGCAAGGCCAGAACGCCTCGCCTTCTCCGCTCTTCAATGAGTTCCCCCTGCGATGGCAGGCAAGGCCTAGGGCCGACGAGGCTCATCTCCCCCTTCAACACGTTCCAGAGTTGTGGAAGCTCGTCCAGCTTGGTGCGCCGCAGCAGGGCGCCGATGCGGGTGATCTGCGCGCCGCTGGCCCTGTGAGTCGGGACGTTCGGCGTGTTGACGTACATGGTTCTCAACTTGAGACAGCGAAACGCCGTGCCGTTTCGCCCGATGCGTTCCTGGGCGAAGATGCCGGGTCCTTCTGATCCTCGCCGGATGAGTACCACGAGCACGAGAACGACCGGCCAAAGCACCAAAAGCCCCGCGGCGGCCGAAAGAAAGTCGAATGGTCTCTTCATATTCCCTCGTGCTGGCGGGCGCAAAGTGGCATGCCCGCTCCTTCGCGTGCAAGCGCCGTCTGAAGCCGTCCCGCTGGAGCGAAGCCTCCGGCAAGCAGTACTGAGCATCAGAGGTCATCCTTTCGGATGCGCGGCGGCTGCACCGGTCAGGACTGGATCTCGCGACCATCTCTTTCGGGCGCTGCAAGCCTTTGTACACTATGAGGTTCGCGCTGGCGGAATGCGATTGCCGCATTCCATGAGTTCGTATAAAGAGGCTCGCTCATGCGGCATGGAAGCCGGTGAAGCATCCTCTTCCTGCACCCGTAGCTCAGCTGGATAGAGCGCTGCCCTCCGAAGGCAGAGGTCACAGGTTCGAATCCTGTCGGGTGCGCTTGCGTTTTCGCCGGTCATGGTTATTCCGCCGCGTCGGCCAACCCCAAACGCTCTGCCGCGTGCAGGCGCACGGCATCTCCGAAGGCGCGGAAAATCTTGGCGGAGGCGGCGTCCGTCTTCACCCAGTATTCCGGGTGCCACTGCACGCCGACGGCAAAGGCCTTGGCGCCGCGCACCGAGACCGCTTCCACCGTGTTGTCGGACGCCAATGCCTCGACTTGCAGGTTCTCGCCGAGCCGGTCGAGCCCCTGGCGGTGGACGGAGTTGACGGTGAGGTCGCCCGCGCCGAGAACCTGCGCCAGGCAGGAGCCCGGCTTGATCGACACGGACTGGTGGATGGCGAAGCGCTGATCGAGGTCGGTGTCGTGCCGTCCGCGGTGGTCGAGCGCGCCTTCCCGCTCGTGAATCTCCGTGGCGAGCGAGCCGCCCAGCGCCACGTTCAACTCCTGGATGCCGCGGCAGATGGCCAGCAACGGCACCCCGCGCTTCAGCGCCGCTGATATCAGCGGCAGCGTGGTCGCGTCGCGGGCGGGGTCGTAGGGTCCGTTCGCCTCGGTCGGTGTTTCGCCGTAAAGCGCAGGGTTCACGTTGGACTTGGAGCCGGTGATGAGAACGCCGTCCACCGCGTCGAGCAGCGCGTCGAAGTCGATGCGTTCGCCGAAGGAGGGGAGGAGCAGCGGCAGGACGCCGGCAGCGCTCAGCGCCGCTTCCAGGTACTGCTGGGGCGCCGCATGCCAGACATAGGCGTCGAAGGGGCGGACATCTGTGGAAACGGCGACGATCGGCTGGCGCATGAGAAACCCGGCAGGCGTGATGACGGCCGGAGATTAGGCGATGCGCCGCCGCTTTTCCAGCTTCGGCTCGCTGGCCGATTGCGCATGCTGGACAGGCTTTTGCCCGCATGCAATGACGGGCCGAGAGTAGTCCGGCCGGGAGGAGCGCGGCAGCCGCTGCGGGACCGGCCTTTGATCGAGCAGGCGGAGGAGATTGCATGGATCGCAGGAGCTTCATCACCAAGGCGGGGCTTGCCGGCGTCGGCAGCGTGGCCCTTGCTGCCCCCTTGGCCGCGCCGGCAATCGCGCAGAGCATGCCGAAAGTGTCGTGGCGTCTGACCTCGTCCTTCCCGAAGGGGCTCGATACGATCTATGGCGGCGCGGAGGTGTTGTCGAAATACCTTTCCGAGGCCACTGACGGCAATTTCTCCATCCAGGTCTTCGCCGCCAACGAGATCGTCCCCGGCCTTCAGGCGGCGGATGCGGCAGCGGCCGGCACGGTGGAGGCCTGCCACACCGTTTCCTACTACTACTGGGGCAAGGACCCCGTCTGGGCGCTCGGCGCGGCGGTGCCCTTCGCGCTCAACGCGCGCGGCATGAACGCCTGGCACTATCACGGCGGCGGCATCGACCTGTTCAACCAGTTCATGGCCAAGCAGGGCCTGTTCGCGCTGCCCGGCGGCAACACCGGCGTGCAGATGGGCGGCTGGTTCCGGAAGGAAATCAACACGCTGGCCGACCTCCAGGGCCTGAAAATGCGCATCGGCGGCTTCGCCGGAAAGGTGATCTCCAGCCTCGGCGTGATCCCGCAGCAGATCGCCGGCGGCGAAATCTACCAGGCGCTGGAAAAGGGCACGATCGACGCGGCCGAGTGGGTCGGCCCCTATGACGACGAGAAGCTCGGCTTCCAGAAGGTCGCGCCTTACTACTACTATCCCGGCTGGTGGGAGGGCGGTCCCACGGTGCACTTCATGTTCAACAAGGCGAAGTACGACGAGCTTTCGCCCGCCTACAAGTCGCTCCTGCGCACCGCGTCCCAGGCGGCAGACGCCAACATGCTGCAGAAATACGACTACCTGAATCCGACGGCGATCAAGAAGCTGGCGGCCGGCGGCGCGCAGCTTCGCCCCTTCAGCCCGGAAATCCTGTCGGCCTGTTTTGAGGCGGCCAACAAGGTCTATGCCGACATGGAGGCCACCAATCCCGACTTCAAGACGATCTGGGACTCCATCAAGGCCTTCCGCAAGGACCACTTTCTCTACGAGCAGATCGCCGAGGCGAACTTCGACATCTTCATGATGAGCCAGCAGCGCGCCGGGAAGCTCTGATAGCGGCAACGCAGTCGATGGTCCGGCTGGTGAAGGGTGCCGCCGTCATTCTGCACCGCCGGCGGCAAAGAACGTTTGACTTGCCATCTATTGGAACAAAGCCGGGCCTGCGCACTCAACGCGCGACCACTACGATCTTGTCGTCCGGCGCATAGGCGATCGGCGCCGCGCGGGGCGGGTTGATGACGACGCCGCCTAGGTTGCGGCCGTCGCTACGCTGGGTTTCGCTGCGGCGGCGGTAGCCGATGGCGATCTCGCCGCGGCGGCGCGCCGCTTCCGCGACGGTGTAGAAATCAACCGGCTGGTTCAGCGAGACATAGTCGCCCATCGGGCGCAGGTAGATTTCCGAGCCTTCCTCGTCGAGCAGGCTGCCGAAGATCGCGGCCATGTTCTCGTTCTCGGCCGCCTGCGCCAGCATCAGGCTGACCAGCTTGTTGCTGACCACGAAGTCGTCGGCGCGGCTGACTTCTGCCAGTTCGCGATTGCGCACGTCGATCATTTCGCTCACCACGCTGACGTGGCGGCCCGCGGCTTCCGCGATCCTGCGAATGTGCAGAAGCGTCACCAGGGTGCGCGTGTCGGTCGCCTGGGGCGACACCTCACTGGTGTAGCCGAGCACCAGCACGTGATCGTAGGACGGCACGTCGAAGCCGTCGAGCAAGGCGCGGTTGGAGGAGTCCGCGACGCAGTATTCGACCTGCAGGTTTGCGGTCGGCAGAACCAGCCCGGCGACAGACTGTTCGAGGTCGGGCACGTCGGCGAGCACGGTAAGGAGCGAGCCGGGCGCGACATAGCGCGAAAGCTCCGTGGCGATGATCGGCGCGCGGCGGTTCCAGCCCAGCATCAGCGTGCGCTCCGGCCCGCTCAGTGGGGGCGTGGCGTCGCGGATCAGCGAGGGATCGACGCGCGGCGGCTTCGGGCCGACAACGATCTTGTCGTCGTCCTCGGCGATGATGATGAGCTTGGCGCCCTCACCGATCCGCGTGTCCATCGGCGGGTTGAGGTGGACGCCGCCGTTAGGCGCGATCAGCCCGATCGGCGTGCAGTTGCCGTAGGCTGAGAGCGAGGCGCCGAACGGCTTGCCGAGGAGCGCCGGCTGCTCCATCGAGTAGATCTCGCACCCGTCGAAATCGAGCAGTTCGGAATACACGGCGCTGAGGCCGGCCTGGCGCGTCGAGTGGACGACGATGCGCGAGATCAGGTCGTCGGCCAGCACAAGCTGAAGCTCAGGGCCGCCGACGATGCGGGCCAGCTCGGCGTTCTCCAGGTCGCGGATTTCCGCTGCGATGCGGTAGGGCTCCTTGCGGCGGCGCGGATCGTTGGTCAGCGCCAGCACCGTCTTGACCACCTGGCTGTCCGGCTTTTCGCCGTCCGGCGATAGCACGATCACCGAGCGCGAGGTCTGGGGGTTGACGATCGAGAGGTCGTAGAGGTCGGTGGGATCGCCGCTGCGGCAGATGACGCGGGTGTTTTTGAGGTCGCCGATCTTGTCGGCGATCTCCTCCTCCATCTCCACCTTGTCCTTGTTGGCCATCACCACGATGCGCGGACGCCTGCGGCTTTCGTTGGCGATCACCAGTTCGGCGATGACGTCGAAGATCGACGGCGACCAGTTGAGCAGGATCGTATGGTCCTTTTCCAGCACCTTCGAGCGGCCCTTGCGCAACTCGTCCAGCTTGCCTTCGATGCCGGAGGACAGGATGCCGATCAGCGTGGACACGATGAAGATGCCGGCAATCGTGACGACCAGCATCACGAAGCGAAAGGTCCAGCCGGAGTCCCCTCCCAGCGTGCCCGCGTCGATGGCGCGCATGGCGGATTCCCAGACGCTTTCGCCGAGCGAAAGGGGCTGCCCGCCTTCCGGCGTGATGTCGGTGAAGGTCAGAAACAGCCCGGCTGCCAGCACGACGAGGCAGGAGATCAGCGTCAGCCAGCCGATCAGCGCGATCGGGCCTGCCGCCATCGTCTTATCGAAATTGTAGCGGAGTTTTGCTCCGAGCGTCGTCTTTTCTGCCATGCCGTTTTCGCGCTTTTTCCCGCCTTCTTGTGTTCGCATGCCGGTGCATCCGCAGGAGGTGGCGATGCCCTGCGGCGATCCGCCGGCAAAAGCACACTGGCCCGACTTTCCCTCGCGCCAGCAAGAAACGTTTGCCGGCGCTTCGTAAAGGGTCAAACCGTCTGCCTTGATCTGGAAGTTGCTCAGCAAGTTCGACTAGCTGGGTCTTCGGTACACCATTTATGGTATCGACCAACCCGTTTGCTAGCAGGCGTGGTATTTCAGTTCGAACAAGGGTAGATGAGGTTACATCATCGGCCCCGATGAGTGGATTATTGGTAATGACCAGTACGTTTCCAGCTGAAGCATCAGCATACCGGGCCGATGTTGAATCCCAAGGGCTACCAACCTTGTACATCATCAGTTAGTTGCGTTAGTTGACATCCGGCAAGGCGCTTTCGAGCAGTTCTTTATAGATAGGCCCATCATTAAACTGTGAGAGGAAATTCCCTGCCTCGAATTTTTCAATCCACGTTGTTGTTGAGTTGGCTAAGTTAAACTCTTTCGTTCGATCATAAGTACCCGAACCTGCATAAAATATGTAGGTCTTGTTGGGATCCGCAACTGAGAGATTGGATGCCTCAAATTTTAGTAAAGCGACAAATTGTTCGCCAACTATAGAGGGATTATCGACGTCACCACAAGCTGCAAGCACCCTTGCAAGAGCTTGATGCACGGCCTCAGAGACAATTGAAGTCATGCTATATCACCAGAAAAGATTTAGGTGTGATCGTTTGCTCGTCGTTAAAGATAATTTTAGCAACGCGGCGAGCTGGAATGATACGGCCATCTCTAGGATTGATGACGTCGCGCGGCACGCTAAGATAGTCCATTACTAACCCAAAGCGTGGGTCTTCTTGCGTGGTCAAAATGGAGGGGATAAACTCATATGGGTAAGAGCCACTCGCACTAGGTGCGCCCTCCCTCAAGTATACGTCTTTATAAACTTTGTTCGCAACTACTTTACGATTATTCCGATAGTGAAAAAATTGTTTACCTTCAATGTCGTACTCTTCATCAAGGATCGTCCAAAGACGAAACACTTTCTGACCTAGTTTGAAGACAGCCGTATAGTGTGCCTCGTCACGCCCTCCCCCATCTTCGTCAAAGAGCACGACTTCTGAGCTAAGCGATAGAGTTTTGTTTGATAGCGGGTCCCAACGAAAGAGCGGATGAGCAGGACGACGGTATTCTCCAAATGGACCGACATGCTGGTAATTGATCGCCCTTTGTCCCTTCGTTCCAAAATTCATCAGGCTTTTTCCTCAGCTACGGACACGCGAAAAGGACTTCAACGCTCCGTGAGCGCATGTCGTCACCCTGACGCCAAACACAACAAGGCAAAAACAGGGTAGCGCGAAGCATCGTCGCAAAACTTCAAAGAGAATCTAAAACCCCACAGGTGGCGATGCCCTGCGGCGATCCGCCGGCAAAAGCACACTGGCCCGACTTTCCCTCGCGCCAGCAAGAAACGTTTGCCGGCGCTTCGTAAAGGGTCAAACCGTTTGGGGGAGAACGATGGCGCGGATTTCCCCAGCCTGCGGCGGGTTGCGGACGATGCCGCCCGCCTCGGCCAACGACACGCGGCGGGAGATCAGCGGCTCGACCTGGATCGCGCCAGAGGCGATCAGGTCGGCAGCACGGGCGTGGGTGAACGGATTCACGAAGGAGCCGCGGATGGTCAGTTCGCGCACGAGCAGGTCGAACGGGTTGAGCGACACCCGGACGTCCGGCGCGAGCACGCCGAGGATCACCACCGTGCCGCCCTTTTTCGCCAGGGAAGGCGCCCCCTCCACGGTTTCCGAAACGCCGGCACACTCGAACACCACGTCCGCGCCGCCGGGGAGCACCCCGTCCGTCCCTACGACCGCTTCCCGCGCCTCGCTTGCCGACGGATCGACCGCGGCGGTTGCGCCCAGCCTTTCCGCCAGATCCCGCTTTGCCGCCTGCCGGGTCACAAGCACCACGCGCGTGGCGCCGGCAAGCCTTGCCAACTGCACGACCAGCATGCCGATGACCCCGCCGCCCAACACCACGACGGACGAGCCTGCCTTGAGGCCGGCGAGGTCCACGCCGTGGATGCCGCAGGCCAGCGGCTCGCAGAAGGCGCCGTGCAACGGATCGAGGTTTTGGGGCAGAAGGAAGGCTTGGCGCTGCGGAACAACAGCATATTCCGCAAAACCGCCGTCGCGCTGAAGGCCGATCGCCTGAAGGTGGAAGCAGAGGTTGACGCGGCCCTCGCGGCAGGCAGCGCAGCGGCCGCAGGCGATGTTCGGATCGACCGTGAGGCGGTCGCCAAGGGCGAAACCGGACACATCGGCGCCCAGGCGTTCCACGATGCCGCAAAACTCATGGCCGAGCGTCACCGGATTGCTGGCGGAGTATTCGCCTTTGAAAATATGCCGGTCGGTGCCGCAGATGCCGGCGGCCTCGACATGGATCAGAAGCTCGCCCGGACCGGGTACGGGCACTGGAACGTCCCGAAGCTCCAGCCTGCCGACTCCTTCGAAACGCAAGGCCTGCATCATAAAAGGACCTCAGTTGAAGCTTGGCGGAGGCAGCAGGCCGGGCGCCGGGGCAGGGGCGGTCTGTGGTGCGGGAGCCTGCGCCGGTTCGCCGAAGGAGGGCGGGGCGCTGAGATCAAAGGCCGGCGGCGTGTTCAGCCCGCTGGGATTCTCGCCGCCGGGGGGCAGGGTGATCTGGATCGTGTTGAGGTCCACGTCCGGCGCCTTGTCCAGGAAGAAGGTGACGAGCTGCGGGAAGGCGATCAACAGCGCCACCATGATCAGCTGGAGTATCAGCCAGGGTATCGCCCCGAGATAGATGTCGCGCGTCGGCACCTGGGATCGGGGCACGATGCCGCGCAGGTAGAACAGCGCGAAGCCGAAGGGCGGGTGCATGAAGGAGGTCTGCATGTTGGCGCAGATCATCACGCCGAACCAGATCAGGTCGATGCCGAGCGCTGATGCCGCGGGCGCCAGCAGCGGGATGATGATGAAGGCGATCTCGAAGAAGTCGAGGAAGAACGCCATAACGAAGACGAACAGGTTGACGAAGACGAGGAAGCCGACCTTGCCGCCGGGCAGGCCGGTCAGCATCTCCCTGATCCAGTCGCCGCCGCCCACACCCTGGAAGACCAGCGAGAACACGCGCGCGCCGAGCAGGATCCACACGACCATGGCGGTCAGCCGCATGGTGGCGTCCATGCCGCCGTAGATCAGCTTCCAGGAAAGCCGGCCGTTGATCCAGGCGAGCAGCATGGCGCCGACAACGCCCATCGCGCCGGCCTCGGTCGGCGTGGCAAGGCCGAGGAAGATCGTGCCGAGCACGAGGAAGATGAGGGCCAGCGAGGGAATCATGCCCCGCGCGCATTTCCAGATCAGCGGCCAGCCGTGCAGCGTGCGCGCTTCGGGCGGCAGCGCGGGAACGTGGTCCGGGCGGACAAGGCTGAGGATGAACACCCAGCCGGCGAACAGCAGCACCTGCACAATCGAAGCCCCGGTCGCGCCGATATACATGTCGCCCGGCGAGCGCTGGAGCTGGTCCGCCAGCACGATCAACACCAGCGAGGGCGGGATCAACTGGGTGATCGTGCCGCTTGCCGCGATCACGCCGGTGGCGTGGCGCAGGTTGTAGCCGTAGCGCTGCATCACGGGCAGCGAGATCAGGCCCATGGCGATCACGCTCGCCGCGACCGTGCCGGTGATGGCGCCGAGCACCGCGCCGACCAGGATCACGGCATAGGACAGGCCGCCGCGCACGCCGCCGAACAGCTGCCCGAAACCTTCCAGAAGGTCTTCGGCCAGGCCGGAGCGTTCCAGGATCACGCCCATGAAGGTGAAGAAGGGGATGGCGAGCAGAAGCTCGTTCGACAGGACGGAGAAAAGCTGAAAGGTGAGATTGCCGAGAAAGTTGGGGGCGATCAGGCCAAGCTCGATGCCGACAAAGCCGAAAAAAAGCCCGACCGCGGCCAGGCTGAAGGCCGCGGGGTAGCCGATCACCATGAAGATGATCAGCCCCACGAACATCAGCGGGGCCAGGTTGTGCGTGAGAAACGCCATCACTGAAGCGGCTTCTCATAAGCGAACTCGCGCACGTAGCCGGTCGTCAGCGAAGCCACGCATTTGATGATCTCGGACACCCCCTGGAGCGCCATCAGTCCGAAACCCACCGGCAGCATCAGGAAAACCGGCCAGCGCGGCAGGCCGCCAGCGTTGAGCGACTGCTCGTTCGTGACCCAGGCCTGATAGAACCACGGCCAAGTCAACCAGACCATCAGAAGGCAGATCGGCAGCAGGAAGAACAGGCCGCCGAGAAGGTCGATCCAGGTGCGGGTGCGCTCGGACACGGAGCCGTAGAGGAGATCGACGCGCACGTGCTCGTTGACCTTCAGCGTCCAGGCGCCGCCCAGCATCACCATCGCGGCGAACATATGCAGCTGCGATTCCGACATGGTGTTGGAATTGTTGCGGTAGAGGTCGAGCAGGCCGGTGAATAGGCCGAACCCGAGCTTTTGATCGATCCAGGCCAGCGTGCCGGTGGAATAGCGGAACACCGCGTTGAAGGCGCTGACGAGTGCTGAAAACAGCACGAGGTAGATCGCGATGATGCCGATCCGCCGGCTCACCTCGTCGATGAACCGCGTCACGGCCAGAGCCGCCTGCACGTTTGCCGCCTCCACGAAAAGCGCCGCGGCGCTGAAGAACTTACGGCGTCACTATACGCCAGGGGCAGCTTTGGGAAGCGTTTGGGCTTGTCTCTGCCTATCGCTGCCGCGGGGCGCTTTCGGTCTCTCCCGCACGGGTAAGCACCAGGGTTGCCACGAGAAAGGCGAACATCCAGGCGTCGCGCCATTCCAGCGGAAAATAGCCGGACCACAGCGCCTCGGCTATGCCGAAGAGGCCGGCGCCGAGGGCCGCGCGCGGAGGCGAGTCGTAGGAGCCGGCCGCCGTCACGAACAGGATCTTCAGGCCGAAGATCAGCCCGGTGCCGAACGAGATGTTGCCGTAGTAGAGCGCCGCGAGCACGCCGGCCAAAGCCGCCACGAGGCCGCCGAACAGCACAGCGCTTCCGAAGATGCGCTCCGTGTCGACACCGCACAATCGCGCGGCAAGCGGGTCGTCGGACAGCGCGCGCCACTGCCGGCCCCAGCGCGAGCGGGAAAGGAACCGGCTCAACAACAGGATGCATGCAAGCGCCGCCGCGCAGTTCATCAGCTGAATGACCGTCAGCGTGACCCGGAAGCCCGGCACGGACGCGAAGACGACCGGCATATTGAGCATCGGCGGCAGCCAGAGGTCGCGCGTGTCCGCCGCTATACGGCCGAGTTCCCCCAGCACCAGAGCCGTCCCCAGCGTCGCGACGACAAGGCCGTTGGGTGTGCTTTCCCGCAAAGGTCCGAACACGCTGCGCGCCAGCACCGTAGAGGCCGCCGCGCCGGAAGCACACGCGGCAGCCAAGCCGATGCCGACGGCGAGCGGCAGGACCACCCAGAGCACGTCGTAGGCCCAAAGCGCGGCGAGAATGGCGATCTGCCCGGCAAAGGCGAACACCGCGCCATGCGCGAGATTGGTCCGGTGCAGCACCGCGTTCACCAGCGCGTAGCCGAAGGCCAGCAGCGCATAGAGCGCACCGGCATGCACGCCGTTCAGCAACTGCTGGAGGAAATACAGCATGGGCTCCGTTTTGGTTGGGGTGCGAGCGTTGTTCGCAGGCGGGGTGAAGCTGCTCGATTTTATTCTACCTTGTCAAATATGTCTCACTGGTTAGAGTGCCGCATGCCAGTCGAGTGGACTCCTCATCGCTTTTCCGGCGGCGTGCTTGCGCTCGACGTGGCGAACACGGTGGTGCACCGCCTGGACCCGGAAAAGCGCTTCGATCGATTCGAGGAAGCGGCGGAGATCGGGCGCTTTGCCCAAGCCGTTTCCGCCCTGCGGCCCGCCGAGTGGAATATGCGTGCGCTTGCGGTGTCCGATCCGGTGGCGGTCAGGCCGCGCGTGCTGGCTCTGCGCGAGGTGACCGACGCACTTTTCCGCGACGCCTGCGGCACCGGAAGTCTGCACGCGCCCAAACTGGAAGCGCTGCTGCGCAGCGCCGCGGACGGGATGGGGGGAAGCTCCGAACGGTTTGGCGGAGCGGCGCCGGCGGATCGGGAGAGGCCGCTCGCCTTGGAGGCGGCGCTCGGCTTTTCCGCCCTGGCGCTGCTGCGGGCGGATGCGTGGCGGCGCATCCGCGTTTGCCCGGCCTGCGCCTGGCTGTTTCTCGATGCGAGCCGCAATGGCAGCCGCCGCTGGTGCGACATGGCGGTGTGCGGCAACCGCCACAAAGCGCAGCTGCATTACCGGAAGAAGCAGCAGATCGCGGGAGGCGAGCATGTTTAAGGTGAGGAGCGCGGCCGTACTGCTGATGCTGCTCGGAACGGCAATCGGCGGCTGCCGGGAAACCGGCGGGGAGGGGGAGTTCTTCAAGGTCTCCGGCAAGCTGTTCGTCTTCAACTACCGCGTCGCCACCGCCACCTATCTCGTCGTGCTGCAACCGCTGCGGCCGATGGACGGCAGCCAGACCGCGGTCGCTTCGTTCGAGAATCCTGCCGGCGGTTCCGCGATCGTGGTCCGCCAGAAGGTCTGGCCGCAGCTGGATAAGCTGACGCTGCAAAGCCCGCCGCTGCAATGCGTGAAAAAGGACCGCCCCTACGCCGTTTCGATCCGGATCGAAGATGCGGATGGCGCGCTGAAGCAGACGATCGAGACGACGATGGCCTCGTCGGAAGATCAAAGCATCCTGCCGGACCGGCCGCTGGTCGTCGGCCCCTTCTACACGCCGAATCCGGAACTGGCCGGCCATCCCGGCGGCAAGCTGGAGAACGATCCGCAAAAGCCCAAATGCCCAGCCTGAAACCGAAACGGCTGGTCCCGAAGCTCGGGGGCTGGGCCTCCCGCTCGAATCTATCACGCTCGCAAAGCCTTTCTTAAAATCGATGTGTCAAGCCTTGGTCCCCGAAGACGGGACTCCGGCGTGTGACGACGCGAAAAAGCAAAGAGCTGCTGCCGACCGACATCTACATCCCATTCGTGGAAACGCTTTTCCGCGACGGGACGACGCTGGCTGTCGGCATCGCCGCGCAGAGCCTGCTGGCCGTCGTGGTGTTTGCCAAGACGGATATGAGGGCTTACCTCGGCATCGCCGTCGCGATCGGCCTGATCGGGGTGCTGCGGCTTTTCAGCATGCGCCGGGTGCGCCGTTCCCCGCCGCTGCGGGACGAGGCGGAAGCGCGCAGCCGCGAAAACCTCTACATCCTCTGGGGCGCGCTGCATGCCGGCTCGCTCGGCCTGTTCTGCTTTTCCGCGATCTTCCTCGTCCCCGACCACTTCGCTGAGATCGCGGCGCTGTGCATCACCTTCGGCTCGTGCTCCTCGATCGCCGGGCGCAACTACGGCAGCCCGCGCCTGGTGCTGATCCAGCTGGTCGCCGCGATTTTACCGATCTCGCTCGGCTTCGTGCTGCGCGGCGACTTCTTCCACGTCTTTCTGGGGCTCCTCCTCGTCCCCTTCTTTTTCGCGATCACGCGGTTCGCGCGGATCGTGCGGGCAGTGCTTCTGTCCGCGATATCGGAGGAGAAGAAGGCCAACCGGCTGGCGCAACGCTTCAACCGCGCGCTGAACACCATGCGGCACGGGCTGGTGATGCTCGACCCCGACGGGCGCGTCGCAGTCGCCAACGCGGAAGCCGCGCGCCTGCTTGCGGTGAAAAGCCCGGAGCGGCTGATCGGCCGTTCGCTCCATGCCATGCTCCTGCGCGGGGTCGCCGGCGGCATGCTTGCCGCCAAGGACTGCCGCTATGTCGAGGCGCAGCTGACGCGCGCCCTTCGGGAAGGGTCTGACCGAAAAGTGCTCGTCGGCTTCTCCAACGGGCGGACCTATGAATTCTCCGCGCGCGAGGGCCGACAGGATCTCGGCGTCGTCACCTTCGAGGATGTCTCCGGGCGCGTTCAGGCGGAGGAGCGCATCCGCGTCATGGCGCGCTTCGACGGCCTGACCAACCTGCCGAACCGCGCCTGGTTTCACGAGCTTGTTTCGGACGCCCTGCGCGGCGGCGAGCCGGACCGGCTTTGCGCGCTGGCCGTTCTGGACCTCGACGACTTCAAGAGCGTCAACGACACGCTCGGCCATCCCATCGGCGACGGGCTGATCGCGGCGGTGGCGGAACGGCTTGCCGCGTTTGAGTCGGACTGCCTGAAGGTGAGCCGCTTTGGCGGCGACGAGTTCCTCCTCTTCATCGACCGCATCGCTGACCGCTGCGAACTGAATGCGATCCTCGATGGCGTCTTCGCGCGGCTGACCGGCGAGGTGGATGTCGCAGGCCACCTCCTGCGCATCCAGGCGAGCGGCGGCGCGGTGCTCGTCCGGGCCGGGGAAGCCGACGTGGACGGCATGGTGGTGCGGGCGGACCTGGCGCTCTACAAAGCCAAGGAAGCGGGCAAGAACGCGTGGCGGCTGTTCGAGCAGTCCATGGATGCCGCATTCCGCCACCGCCAGCTTCTGAAAGCCGACCTGCGCTCGGCGATAGAGGCGCGTTCCCTTCGCGTGGTGTTCCAGCCGATCGTGGCGCTGGACACGATGCGGATCGCCGGCTGCGAGGCGCTGTGCCGCTGGGACCACCCGGAGCTTGGCCCCGTTTCGCCTGCCGTCTTCATTCCGCTTGCCGAGGAGATGGGGATCATCGCGGACATCAGCACCTTCGTGCTGAACGCGGCAGCCGTCGAGTGCGCGGCATGGCCGGAGCCGCTCGGCGTTTCGGTCAACCTGTCGGCCAAGGATTTCCGCTCGGCCGAAGTGGTGGAAAAGGTGCGCGCGGCGCTTGTGCGCTCAGGGCTCGCGCCGCACCGGCTGGAGATCGAGGTCACGGAAACCGCGCTGCTCGACGACAAGTCGATGGCGCATGAGCTGATCAACGCGATGAAGGCGCTTGGCGTGCGCATCGCGCTCGATGATTTCGGCACCGGCTATTCCAGCCTGTCCTACCTGCACAAGCTGCCGCTCGACAAGGTGAAGATCGACCGCAGCTTCCTCGCCGACGTCGTGCAGAATCCTCGCGCGCTCGACCTCCTGAAGGGCATCGTGGACCTGTCGCGCCCGCTCGGCCTCGCCGTGACCGTGGAAGGCGTGGAGACCTTCGGGCAGCTGCAAATCCTGTCGGAGTCGATCAAGCCCGATCTGCTCCAAGGCTTCCTGTTCGGCTCGGCCCTTTCCTCGTCCGGCATCCGCACGATCGCCGGCGCCATGTGGCCGTTCGCCGAGAGCTCTCCGGAGCCGGCGCAAGCGGCAGGAGCCTGACTTCCTCAGGCAGCCGGCGTATTAACCTTAACAGGATCTAAAGCCTCTAAATACAAGTTGAATATTTACATTTTTACCCCACTCCATAGTCTCTGAAGCGCGGACGGGTACGGGGAAAACACCATGAGCGCGCATTTAGCGGCGCTCCGCCGGATGGCGGGCGCGAACGACGTTGCTTTGGCTTGGGAAAGCTCGTCTTTCCTGCGCCATGTCGGAGACCTGCTGGAAAGGATCGAGTATCGCCGCTGCGACAGGGGCGAAGACCTCGAAGACATCTACCGCCTGCGCTACAAGGCCTACAGGCTTGGCGGGCTGGTGGCGCCGGACGCAATGGGCATGGTTTCCGACCGCCTGGACGACCTGCCGAACTGCCACCGCTTCGCGGTCTATGCCGACGGCGAGATGATCAGCACGGTGCGGCTGCATGCGGTATCGGCCGAGCATCCGCATTCACCGGCAACCTCCGTCTATTCCGACCTGCTGATGCCGCGTCTGGCGCGAGGTGAACGCTTTATCGACCCCAGCCGCTTCGCGGCCGACCCGGAATGGGCGCGCATCCACCCGCAGGTGCCGTATGTCACGCTGCGGCTTGCCGTGATGGCCTGCTTCCACTTCGGGGCGTCGCACTGCATCTCGATGATCCGCGAGGATCACGTGGCTTTCTACAAGCGCGTTTTCCAGTCGAAGGCGATCGGGGAGGGGCGTACCTACGGCGGCGTCATCAACACGACGGCGCTGCTCTACGAAGCCGACGTGATGGCCATCCGCGAGAGGGTGTTCACGCGCTATCCCTTCTTCCAGTCCACGCCGGTGGAACAGCGCCTGATGTTCGGCACGCCGCCCAAGGACGAGCCGGCGCCTCTGACCGTGCTGCCGACCGCGAAATTCCTGCGCCGGGCGGCATAGGCGTCCCGGCGGCTCTGCCGGCCATTGAATCGGTCGCTCCCGGCGATAGGTTTTGCACGGCTGGCGGCGTAATCCTGAGGAGTGAAAGAATGGTTCTTAGCAGCGTGGCGCTTTCGCCGCTGATCGCGCTTGTTGCCGGCATCCTGATCCTGCTGATGCCGCGCCTGCTCAACTTCATCGTGGCGCTTTATCTCATCGTGATCGGGCTTATCGGCTTGTCGCCTCAACTTCACAGCCTGTTTCCGCAGATCTTCAGTTGAAGCTCATTCTCCTTCGGCGGCGGGGAACTCCAACCCTTCGAAGAGTTCGGCCAGCGGCAGCGCGGCCTCCACTTCGGCCAGGTCGATGACGGCGGCCAAGCCGCTTTCCTCATGGAAGCCCCAGCCGTCCGCCCCGCGCCGCCATACGGTGACGCGGGGTTTTTCCGTGTCAACGAGCAAGATCACCCGGATCGTCGCAACCTGCTTGTACTCGTCGAGCTTCTGGAACAGATCGTATCGCATGGTGGAAGGCGAAAGCACCTCGACTACAACGCGCGGTTCGGCTGTTTCCAATGACCGGTCATTTCCCCGGCCGCAGTCTATCGAAACATCGGGGCGGCGCGTGCCGCGCCAGGTGCGTACCGATTGGTCGGACGTGCCGGGCCGGCAGGGTTTGCCGCGCAACTGCCGGTGAAGATTGGCGATCGCATTCACGGTTATCATGTCGTGCCGCCGAGAGGCCCCTGTCATGGCCTTGTGGAACAATACAGGCGCCCCGTCCACAAGCTCATAGTTCCTATCCTGGCGCTCCTGCCATTCGAAGAACTCTTCGACCGTCATCTTCTTGCGGGCGGGCTCTGCCATTGCACGTTCCTTCCAGAGAACGGATCGAAATCTAGCACGGTTCGGTGCGCCCGGCAGCCCGGCGAAACTGCCGGCATCCTTGCTCCTGCCAGATGATTTCGCTATGTCGCTAGACAGGGCAAACAAAAGGGAATTCTCATGGCCAGCCATCCGCCGAGCGGTCCTTTGGAAACTGGCGCTGCGATGGATTATCCTGAGCACCAGGCGACCTACAATCGCTTCCTCTCCTTGACCAAATACGGCGCGCTCGGTGTCATCGGCCTGCTCTTGGCCATGGCGTTCGGCTTCTTCACGAACGCCGGCTTCATCTCGGCGGCCATTCTGTTTGTGCTTATCCTGGCGGTCGGCAGCTTCGCCATGCGCTGAGTCGCTCGGCTCCCGCTTCAGAAGTGCGGGAAGCGAGGCAAGCGGCGCCAGCTAGGAGGGACGTGCGATGGCTCAACAGGTTTTCGTGGCGCGTGAAAGGGAAGGCGGAGAGCCGCGGGTCGCGGCCTCGCCCGATACGGTGAAGCGCCTCACCGCGCTGGGCTTCGAAGTGGTGGTGGAAGCGGGCGCAGGCCTGGCCTCGCGCATCCCCGACGGCGAATTCGCTTCCGCTGGGGCGCGGATCGGCGGATCGGACGATGCCGCTTCCGCCGACGTCGTGCTGAAAGTGCGCCGGCCGAACGCCGAAGAGATCAAGACCTACAAGCAGGGCGCGATCGTGCTGGCCGTCATGGACCCCTATGGACAGGACGAGGCGTTGCGCACGATGGCCGATGCCGGGCTGACGGCCTTCGCCATGGAATTGATGCCGCGCATCACGCGGGCGCAGAGCATGGACGTCCTATCCTCCCAGGCGAACCTGGCAGGCTACCAGGCGGTGATCGATGCCGCCGTCGAGTACGACCGCGCCTTTCCCATGATGATGACGGCGGCGGGCACGGTGCCGGCGGCCAAGGTCTTCGTGATGGGTGCGGGCGTCGCCGGCCTCCAGGCGATCGCCACCGCGCGCCGGCTGGGCGCCGTGGTAACGGCCAACGACGTGCGCCCCGCCGCCAAGGAGAACGTCGCCTCGCTCGGCGCCAAGTTCATCGCGGTGGAGGACGAGGAGTTCAAGGCTGCGGAAACGGCGGGCGGCTACGCCAAGGAGATGTCGGCGGGGTATCAGGCCAAGCAGGCGGCGCTCACGGCGGAACACATCGCCAAGCAGGACGTGGTCATCACCACGGCGCTGATCCCCGGCCGGCCGGCTCCCAAACTCGTCTCGGCCGAGATGCTCGCCGCCATGAAGCCGGGCTCGGTCGTCGTCGATCTCGCGGTGGAGCGCGGCGGCAATGTTGCCGGCGCGGTGGCGGACAAGACGGTGACGCTGGAGAACGGCGTCAAGATCGTCGGCTACGCCAACATGCCGGGCCGCGTGGCGGCGAGCGCTTCGCTGCTCTATGCCAGGAACCTCTTCGCCTTCCTGGAAACCATGATCGACAAGGCGTCGAAGAGCCTGGACCTCAAGCGCGACGACGAACTGGTGAAGGCGACGCTGCTGACGGACGGCGGACGCATCGTGCACCCGCGCTTTGCCCCGGCCGTTCCGTCTGAGCCGACGCCCGCCGCGCCCGCTTCCACCGAGCCGGCCGCTGCCGGTCCAGCCCCGCCGGATCCGGACATGCTGGCGGCGGCGCAGAGCGGGAATGGAACGGCGGAGCCTGCCTCCGAACCGGCGCCCGGCAGCCGCGAGGAAAAGATCGACGCAACGCGGGGACATGCCTGATGGACGAGCACACCGCACTCCAGCGCGCCCTGGAGCAGCTTGACCAGGCGGTTGCCGCCGTCAAGCTGGCGCTCAGCGACGTCGAGCGCACCGGCGGTGCGGCGGATGCGGCCGGTTCGGTGCTGAGCACCGCTACCGGCGGCGCCGTCGATCCCTTCGTGTTCCGCCTGGCAATCTTCGTTCTGGCGATCTTCGTCGGCTACTACGTCATCTGGTCGGTGACGCCAGCGCTGCACACGCCGCTGATGGCCGTGACCAACGCCATCTCCTCGGTGATCGTGGTGGGCGCGCTGCTCGCCGTCGGCGTCTCCGCCGCGGGCTTCGCGACCGGCTTCGGCTTCGTCGCGCTGGTGCTGGCCTCGGTGAACATCTTCGGCGGCTTCCTCGTCACCCAGCGCATGCTTGCCATGTACCGGAAGAAGGAACCTGCCGCGAAACCGGCAGGGCGCGCCCCGTGATGCGCTCGCTTGGCAACCTCCTGACGACGCGGCTTCGGCCTTTCGCGCTGCTGGCGCTAGCGGCTTTCCTGGCCGCTGCGGTCCCTGCTTCCGCCAGATCGCTTTCCGGCGCGGAGACGACCTCCCTGGCCGAGACGGTGGCGCGGTTCGATGCGGCGATGAAGGCGAACGACTTTGCCGCGGTTTCGCGGACGATTCCGCCCAAGATCCTGCAGCACATCGCAGCCAAAGCCGGCATCTCCGTGGATGACCTGCGCGACGTGGTCGTCCAGCAGATGAGCCAGACCTTGAACGACGTGAAGCTCGTGTCCTTCGGCATGGACCTCGACAAGGCCATCCCGAAGGAGTTGCCGGACGGTACGCCCTTTCTGCTCATCCCGACCGAAACGGTGATCGACGTTGGCGGCGGGGAAAAGACGGCGGTGCGCTCGCACACGCTGGCGCTGCTGGACGGAGCCGAGTGGTTTCTGCTGCGCGTCAGCGACGAGGCCCAGGTGGCCATTCTCAAGCAGGTCTATCCCGGCTTTGCCGGCGAAACCTTCCCAGGCGGCACGAGCGAGGCGGTAAAGTAGCATGAACGCCGACATCGCGTCCTTTCTCTACCTCATCTCCGGCATCCTGTTCATCCTGGCCCTGCGCGGCCTTTCGCATCCCACGACGTCGCGCCAGGGCAACCGTTACGGCATGGTGGGCATGGGGATCGCGGTCCTCACCACGCTGGCCCTTGCCAGGCCGTCGGCCGGCGGCTTCCTGCTGATCGTGGTGGGTCTGGCGATCGGCGGCGGGGCGGGGGCGTTCATCGCGCGCCGCATCGCCATGACCGCGATGCCGCAGCTTGTCGCCGCCTTCCACAGCCTTGTCGGCCTTGCCGCCGTGATGGTCGCGGCAGCCGCGATCTATGCGCCGGAAAGCTTCGGCATCGGCACGCCCGGCGACATTCACGCGCAGGCGCTGGTCGAGATGAGCTTGGGCGTCGCCATCGGCGCCATCACTTTCACGGGCTCGGTGATCGCCTTCCTGAAGCTCGACGGCCGCATGTCGGGCAAGCCGATCCTGCTGCCTTATCGCCACATCGTCAATGCGGCACTCGGCATCCTTCTGGTGGTGCTGATCGGCGCGCTGGTGGGCGGCGAAAGCAAGGCGGTGTTCTGGCTGATCGTGCTCGTCAGCCTCGCGCTCGGCGGGCTGCTGATCGTGCCGATCGGCGGCGCCGACATGCCGGTCGTCGTCTCGATGCTCAACTCCTATTCCGGCTGGGCCGCCGCCGCACTCGGCTTCACGCTGGGCAACCTGGCGCTGATCATCACCGGCGCGCTGGTGGGATCGTCGGGCGCAATCCTGTCCTACATCATGTGCAAGGGCATGAACCGCTCCTTCATCTCGGTCATCCTGGGCGGTTTCGGCGGGGAAACGGCTGCGGCCGCGAGCAGCGACGGGATCGAGCGGACAGTCAAGCAGGGCTCCGCCGACGACGCAGCCTACCTCATGCAGAATGCGTCCAAGGTCATCATCGTACCGGGCTACGGCATGGCGGTGGCGCAGGCGCAGCACGCGCTGCGCGAGATGGCCG
>CAXTCF010000023.1:0-34832 GCA_964242945.1 uncultured Rhizobiaceae bacterium
CGTCGGCGCTGCGCTTTTATCGTCAGGCGATGCTCCTGAGAGAGATGGGGTAGCCTCTTCGTCCCGCCCTCTTCCGTCCAGCGGCTTATCCATCGTCAAAGCGCGCTCGTGTTGGCCGCGCCTGCGCGGGGCTGCGCGGTGCCTTCCGTGGACGAGGCCGGCTCGACGCGCACCGCCGGATCGCCTGCCACCTGCACGGAACCGCCGTCGCGCACGGCGTAGATGCCCTGCGTGACTACGGTGTCGCTCCGAGAGAGTTCGCCCTGCACCAGCACGTTCTCCGTGTTGCGCTGGATGATCTTCACGCCCACGCGCGCGGCCTTGCCGTCGCGCACCGCCCAGACGAACGCGCCGTCCGCGCCCCACTGCACAGCCAGGGGATCGACCGAAGGATAAGTGTCGCCGGGAAACGCCATCGTCACCTGGAAGGACTGGCCGGCGCGCAAGGCATCGCCCTCGTTGGGGATGCGCGCCTGAACCCAGAGCGTGCGGCTTGTGTCGTCCAGCCGGTTGTCCACGGCGCTCACCGCGCCGTCAAAACTGTCGCCGGGCCGCGCGACGGAGACAGCCTGGAGGGGCGCAGCCACCTTGATCTGCCCGGCGAAGCGCTCAGGCACCCAGAAGTCCACGAGGAGCGAGGAGCGGTCGTCGATGGTGGCGATCGCCGTGTCCGCCGTCACCGTGTTGCCGGCCTCCACCGGGAGGATGCCGACCACGCCGTCGATCGGTGCGACCACCGAACGGCGCTCCAGCGCAAGCTGCGCGTCGCGCTCGGCCAGCTGCGCGTTGCGGACGACGAGCTGCGCATCCGTAACCTGCACGGAAGTCGCCGTGTTGGAGCGCTGCAAGGCCTGCACCCGTTGCAGCCGCGACTGCGCGTCCTGCACCGATATCTGCGCCCGGTCGAGCGCGATCGACTCGGCTTCCGCGTCGAGCCTGGCGATGACGTCGCCGCGCTTCACCTGCTGACCGGAGGCAACCGTCACTTCCGTCAGGCGCCCGGAAGAATAAGGCTTCACCGTAGCCGAAGCGTTGGCGCGGCCCGTGCCGATCGCCTGGAGCCGGTCGTTGATGGTGGCCTCCTCCACGGGCTTCGTCACCACCGCGATCTGCGGTGCGCCGCCGCGGCCTTGCCCGCCTCCCTGGCCCCGCCCGGCCCCATTCCCGCTGCCTCCCGCGTTGCCTTCCGCAGCGGCCGGCTGCTTTGCCGGGGCGATCGCGGAAACGACGGCGTTGTCGATGCCCCAGCCGTGCAGCGTATCCGCCGCTCCCGGCACAAAGCGTAGCCAAGCCGCGCCGGCGGCAGCCAGGACGACGAGCGAAAGAACAAGCTGCTTCCAGAGGGCCATGAACGATTCCGGTTGAGGCGGCTGTTCCGCAGATGTCCGGGCAGCCGGACGGCTGAACGCCTTCCAGTTCCGGGAGGCCCGGCACCCCGAGAAGTAAGCTTGGGAAGCCCGGCCGCAAGGCGTCGGCCTCGATTATGCGCCCGCAGACCGTGTCCGGATCATTAATTATCGGAAAGGTTTGCAACGAGGCGGTGCCGCCGCCAAGCACGCTGGACGTTTTCCCCAGGAATAGCAGGGCTCCAACGGCGGCGGTGCCGCCGTCGTTTGACAAAAAGTTTATCGCGGCGTCTGATCCCGCGAAACAACGGCGGCAGGCCGCCTCACGCTGCGCAGGATGCGCCAAGCCGCCGAGGGGAACGCGCAGGGATGGTTTTTCGGAAGCGCGGCGGGTCTGCCGTGCTGCCGCGAACAGCCTCTTGAGGGAACCGCCGGCCATGGCACTCGACAACTACTCGGACTCCGACAAAAGCGAGGATGTGAAAGTCCTCCACTCCATGGGCTACGCCCAGGAACTCGCCCGCCGCATGAGCGGCTTTTCCAACTTCGCCATCTCGTTCTCCATCATCTGCATCCTATCCGGCGGCATCAACTCCTTTGCGCAGGCAACCTCTTCGGTCGGCGGCGCGGGGGCCGGAATCGGCTGGATCGTGGGTTGCGTGGTTTCCGGCTTCTTCGCGCTGGCCATGGCGCAGATCGCTTCGGCCTATCCAACGGCCGGCGGCCTTTATCACTGGGCCTCGATCCTGGGGAACCGCTTTACCGGCTGGCTCACTGCTTGGCTGAACCTGCTTGGCCTCATTACCGTTCTGGGCGCGATCAACATCGGCACGGCGCTGTTCTTCTACGGCACGTTCGGCCTCGGCATGACGACCGGCGGCGTGGCTTCGGCGGCGCAGATCGTCGGCTTCGTGGCGCTGATCACCCTCCTTCAGGCGCTGGTCAACCACTTCGGCATCCGGTTGACCGCGATGCTGACGGACGCTTCCGGCTTTCTGATCCTCGGCACGACGGCGGTTCTCATCGTCGCCTGTCTCGCCTTTGCCCCGTCGCTTGATTTCTCGCGCCTTTGGACCTTCACCAACTATTCCGGCGATGCCGGCGGAAACGTCTTCCCGCAGTCGGATTCGATGCCCTACCTCTTCCTGCTGTGCCTTCTGCTGCCGATCTATACGATCACCGGCTACGACGCCTCCGCTCACACGTCTGAGGAAACGCTGCGCGCCGCCCATTCCGTGCCGCGCGCCATCGTTTCCTCGGTGCTTTGGTCTTCGCTCATCGGATGGGCCATGCTGTGCGCCATCGTGCTTGCCATCCCCGATCTCGCGGCGGGAGCGAAGCAGGGCTGGGCCGTCTTCTTCGAGACCATGAACGCGGTGCTGCCGTCCTGGCTGAAGACGCTGCTCTATCTCGCCATCCTCGTCGCGCAGTTTCTGTGCGGCCTCGCCACCGTCACCTCGGCTTCGCGCATGCTCTTTGCCTTCAGCCGTGATGGCGGCATGCCGGCCGGCTCGAATGCGCTGGCCACGGTAAGCCCCCGTTACCGCACCCCGGTGAACGCGATCTGGACGGCGGCCATCCTCCAGATCATCTACGTCTTCCTCGCGCAGTATGTCTCGATCGGCGGCACCAACCTTTATACGATCGTGGTCAATTCCACCCTCGTGTTCCTGTTCCTGTCCTTCACGATCCCGATCGCGCTGGGCATGCTGACCTATGGCGGACAGAAGTGGCCTCGCCCTGGCCCGTGGAGCCTCGGCTCCGGCCTGTTCCGGCTTTTCGCCCTGCTTTCGGTTCTTGGCATGGTGCTGATCGTCTTCATCGCCGTGCAGCCGCCAAACGAGAACGTGCTGTGGATCACGGTCGGCTTTCTCGTGCTCGCGGCAGTGATCTGGTTCGCCGTCGAGAACCGGCGCTTCGCCGGCCCGCCGATCGGCAACGAAATCGTCCGCCGCCAAGCCGAGATCGCGGCGGCCGAACGCGCGGTCGGCGAAACCGGCCACTAGATGGAGCCGAAAGCGCCTCCGCCAGCCGGCCCCAGCAAGCGTCCCCATCGCTAAGCCCACTTGCAGTTCGGAGCGTGGCCGGTCGATAAGGCCGGTCCCGTTTCCGAGTTTCCCAGCGAGGCGCCCATGCCCGGCAACCTGTCCTTTGAAGACCTGCGCACCGCAGCCTCCAATGGCGAGATCGACACGGTGATCGCGGCGGCCGTGGACATGCAGGGGCGGCTGGTGGGCAAGCGCTTCCTGGCGTCCTTCTTCGTGGAATCCGCGCATGACGAGACGCATGGCTGCAACTACCTGCTGGCCGACGACATCGATATGGAGCCGGTGCCGGGCTATCGCGCGGCAAGCTGGACGAAAGGCTACGGCGACTTCGTCATGAAGCCTGACCTTGCCACGCTGCGGGTAATCCCCTGGGCTGAAAAGACCGCGCTGGTGCTCTGCGACGTGCTGGACCACCATACGCATGCCGACCTGCCGCACTCGCCCCGCGCCATCCTGAAGAAACAGGCCGAGCGGCTGAAGGAGCGCGGCTATCACGCCTATTTCGCCTCCGAACTGGAGTTCTACCTCTTCGACGAGACCTTCAAATCGGCGCGGGAAAAGCGCTGGCAGGCTCTCGAAACCGCTTCTCCCTACATCAGCGACTACCTGATCGGCCTCACCGCCAAGGAGGACGCGGTGATGCGCGCGGTGCGCAACGGCCTGGCGGGCGCCGGCATCGCGGTGGAGAACTCCAAGGGCGAGTGGGGCCCGGGGCAGGAGGAAATAAACGTCCGCTACGCCGAAGCTCTCGAAATGGCCGACCGCCACGCCATCCTGAAGAACGGCGTGCGCGAGATCGCGGAAGGTTTTGGCAAAGCCGTCACCTTCATGGCCAAGTACGATTACGGGCTGGCCGGCAACTCGTCCCACATCCACAATTCCTTGTGGAGCGCGGACGGCTCCACGCCGCTCTTCTTCGACAAGGCTGCCGAGTTTTCCATGACGCCGCTGATGCGCTCCTGGGTGGCGGGGCAACTCAAATACGCAGCGGAACTGACCTACTTTCTTTGCCCCTACATCAACTCCTACAAGCGCTTTCAAGCCGGCACCTTCGCGCCTACAAAAATCACTTGGAGCCGCGACAACCGAACCGCCGGCTTCCGCCTCTGCGGGGAAGGCACCAAGGGCATCCGCATCGAATGCCGCGTCGGCGGCGCGGACCTCAACCCCTACCTTGCCTTCGCCGCGCTGATCGCGGCCGGCCTCAAGGGCATTGACGAGAAGCTGGAATTGGCCGCGCCCTTCGAGGGCGATGCCTATGCCGGCACGGAATTGATCGAGATTCCCAAGACGCTGCGCGACGCCATCGGCACTTTGGAAAGCTCGGCGATGCTGAGGGAAGCTTTCGGAGAGGAGGTCGTGGAGCACTACCTGCACACCGCCCGCTGGGAGCAGTTCGAATACGACCGCCGCATCACGGATTGGGAGTTGCACCGCGGCTTCGAGCGGTATTGAACACACGCATCCTTTTGCAGCCAGAGTTCCTCTCATGACGGAAACCGTAAAACTCTTCTCGCCGGTGGACGGCTCGCTCCACGCCGAGCGGTCGCTGGCCAGCGATGCCGACGTAGGTGCTGCCGTATCGCGCGCGAAAGCCGCGCAGGCCGAATGGGGGCTCGTGCCCGTGGCCGAGCGCGCGGCGTATGCGTTGAAGTTTCTTGATGCCTTGACCGCGATGGAAGCCGAGACCGTGCCGGAGCTTGCCTGGCAGATGGGGCGGCCGGTGCGCTTCGGCGGCGAGTTCGGCGGCGTCAAAGAGCGCGTCGGCTACATGGCCGGGATCGCCGAGAAGGCGCTTGCGCCGGCACACGCTTCGAACGCCAAGGACGGTCTTCGTCGCTATGTGAAAAAGGAGCCGTTGGGCGTCGTCCTCGTCATCGCGCCCTGGAACTATCCCTATCTCACCGCCGTCAATACGGTCGTGCCGGCGCTGATCGCCGGCAATGCGGTGCTGCTCAAGCATGCGGCGCAGACGCTGCTCGTCGGCGAGCGTTTCGCGCAGGCCTTTGCCAAGGCTGGCTTACCGAAGAATGTGTTCCAGAACCTTGTGCTTTCCCATGCGCAGACGGAAAAGCTGCTGGCCTCCGGCAGCATCGACCACGCCAACTTCACCGGCTCGGTCGCAGGCGGGCGGGCCGTCGAGAAGGCCGCAGCCGGCACCTTCATGACGCTGGGGCTCGAACTCGGCGGCAAGGACCCGGCCTATGTGCTGCCCGACGCCAAGCTCGATTTTTCCGTCGCCAACCTCGTGGACGGCGCCTTCTACAATTCCGGCCAGTGCTGTTGCGGCATAGAACGCATCTACGTTCACGAGGATGTTTACGACGCCTTTGTGGACGGGTTCGTCGATCTGACTAAGCAGTATGTCGTCGGCAGCCCGCTGGATGCCGCCACGACCCTCGGCCCGATGGCGCAGCCGCGCTTCGCCGACTTCATCCGGGAGCAGAAGCGCGAGGCGCTGCGCAAGGGCGCGACCGCCAACATCAACATGACGGTGGAAAACGACCGCGCGGGCTCGCCCTATCTCGCGCCTGAGGTGTTGACGAATGTCGATCACCAGATGAGCGTCATGCGCGAGGAAAGCTTTGGGCCTGTGGTCGGCATCATGAAGGTGCGCGGCGACGAAGATGCGATCGCGCTGATGAACGACAGCCCCTATGGGCTGACTGCCTCCATCTGGACTTCCGACATAGAGCGCGCGGCTGCGATCGGAGACCGCGTCGAAACCGGCACGGTGTTCATGAACCGCTGCGACTATCTCGACCCGGCTCTCGTTTGGACCGGCGTCAAGGACACCGGGCGCGGGGCTGCGCTGTCTGAGATCGGCTACGCGAATCTGACCCGGCCCAAGAGCTTTCATCTGCGCGAGGCGATCTGAAGCGATGGAAAACCTCGTTTCCCGCTGGAACTTCCCGACCACCGTCCGCTTCGGGGCAGGGCGCATCCGGGAACTCCCCGAAGCGCTTGCCGCCGCAGGCATCGCCAGGCCGCTTTTTGTCACCGATCCTGGTCTGGCCAAGCTGCCGGCAACCGCCGACACGCTGAAGATCCTGGATGCGGCGTCGGTGCCCTATGCCGTGTTCTCCGACGTCAAGCCGAACCCGGTGGGAGCGAACCTGACGGCTGGCATCGAGGCGTTCCGCGACGGCGGCCACGACGGCGTTATCGCTTTCGGCGGCGGCTCCGCGCTCGATTTGGGCAAGCTGATTGCCTTCCAAGCCGGACAGTCGCGCCCCGTCTGGGATTTCGAGGACATCGGCGACTGGTGGACGCGCGCGGATGCGGAAAAAATCGCGCCGATCGTCGCGGTGCCGACCACGGCGGGCACCGGCTCGGAAGTCGGCCGCGCCGGCGTCGTCACGGACGAGGCAACGCATACCAAGAAGGTGATCTTCCACCCGAAGATGCTGCCCGCAATCGTCATCGCCGATCCCGAACTGACGGTCGGCATGCCGCCCTTCATCACGGCCGGCACCGGCATGGACGCGCTGGCGCACTGCCTGGAGGCGCTCTGCGCGCCCGGCTATCACCCGATGGCGGACGGCATCGCCGTGGAAGGCATCCGCCTTGTGCTGGAAAACCTGCCGCGGGCCTATGCCAACGGCTCCGACCTGACGGCGCGGGCGCAGATGATGGCGGCGGCCAGCATGGGCGCCACCGCCTTCCAGAAGGGGCTGGGGGCCATCCACGCGCTGTCGCACCCGGTCGGCGCGCTTTACGACACCCATCATGGCATGACCAACGCCGTGTTCATGCCCTATGTGCTGAACTTCAACCGCGACGCGGTGGAGGAAAAGATCGAGCGGCTGGCGCGCTATTGCGGCATCTCCGGCGGCTTCGACGGCTTCTTCGCGGCCGTCATGCTGCTGCGCCGGCAGCTCGGCGTGCCGCACACGCTGGAAGCGCTTCTAAAAGGTGTCGAACTCGATGATGCGGCCAAAGAAACGATCGCGGAAAAAGCGATCGTCGATCCCACCGCCGGCGGCAATCCTGTGCCTTTGACGCGCGAAGCCGCGCTGGAACTGCTGGAAGACGCGCTGATCGGCAATGTTTGAGGCGGTTGCGCGCAGGAAATCTGCCGCAGCCCGATTGCGGAACTGCGCCGAGTTCGCATAGCCTGCCGTCGGGAACTGGCGAGCCGGCTTTGTCTGGTCTTTAGCCGGTCCCGATCGGACAGGGAAACAAGCGCACGATCCGTTTGCCGGGACGGGACATTTTCACGGTCCTGTCATGCAAGGGAGGTAGGCGCGAGGCCGAGGCGCACGGCTGCGCCGTTCAAAGGGAGAAATTCATGATCAAGATGACGGGGCAGGTTCTGTCCCTCGCGGCCGCGGGCCTGATGGTGTCCACCACGCTCTCGTCCGCAGCTTCCATGGACGACATGGTCGCCGCGGCGAAGAAGGAAGGCCAGCTGACGGTCATCGCGCTGCCGCACGACTGGTGCGGCTACGGCGACGTGATCGCCGGCTTCAAAGCGAAATATCCGGAGATCACCGTCAACGAGCTGAACCCCGATGCCGGCTCCGGCGACGAGGTCGAAGCGATCAAGGTGAACAAGGACAACAAAGGCCCGCAGGCGCCCGACGTCATCGATGTCGGCCTGTCCTTTGGCCCGCAGGCGAAGGCCGACGGCCTGATCCAGCCCTACAAGGTGTCCACCTGGGACTCGATCCCGGCCGACGCCAAGGATGCGGACGGCTACTGGTACGGCGACTACTACGGCGTGCTGGCCTTCCAGGTGAACAAGGACATCGTGACCGGCGACACGCCCCAGGACTGGGCCGACCTGCTCAAGTCCGATTATGCCAACGCAGTTGCCTTGGCCGGTGATCCCCGCGCCTCCAACCAGGCGATCCAGGCGGTCTATGCCGCAGGTCTCGGCACCGGCGCCGCGGACGCGGCTTCCGCCGCCACCAAGGGCCTCGACTACTTCAAGCAGCTGAACGCGGCGGGCAATTTCGTGCCGACCATCGGCAAGACGGCAACCCTGGCGCAGGGCCAGACCCCCGTTCTGATCACCTGGGACTACAATGCGCTCGCCGGCCGCGACACGCTGAAGGGCAACCCGGCCGTGGAAGTCGTCGTGCCGAAGTCCGGCGTGGTCGCCGGCGTCTATGTGCAGGCGATCTCGGCTTATGCGCCGCACCCGAACGCGGCGAAGCTCTGGATGGAGTACCTCTACTCCGACGAGGGGCAGCTTGGCTGGCTCAAGGGCTATTGCCACCCCATCCGCTTCAACGACCTCGCCAAGAACAAGGTGGTCCCGCAGGCGATGCTGGACAAGCTGCCGCCGGCAGCCGCCTACGAGAAGGCGGTGTTCCCGACGCTGGAGGACCAGGCTGCCGCGAAGACGGCCATCACCGGGCAGTGGGACGCGGTGGTCGGCGCCAACGTGAAGTAAGCTGTTTGAAGGCGCCCGGCCGAGATGGCCGGGCGCTTTCGTTTTAACCGGCCCTGTGCTGTTCCAAGCCGTAACCATGCCCGCGCGGAGCGCTTCATGACAACCGACATCACCGCAGTCGAGCCCGGCATCGTCCGGCGCGGCCCGGTGGATGTGGCGGTGCCGCCGCCCGTCCGGCAGCGCATCCGCATGCCGATGAGTTGGGTCGGCGTGGCGCCGTTCTTTCTGTTCGCGCTGCTGTTCCTGATCCTGCCGACCTTCAGCCTCGTTCTCGGCGCCTTCCGCAACGAAGCCGGCGCCTGGACTCTGGAAAACATCGTCGCGCTTTTCGAGCCGAACATCCTTGCCGCCTACTGGATTTCGATCCGCGTCAGCCTGGCCTCAGCCCTGCTCGGTGCGATCGTCGGCTTGGCTCTGGCCATCGCGATCGTGCGCGGCGGCATGCCAAGCTGGGTGCGCTCGGCCACGCTGACCTTTTCCGGGGTCGCGTCCAACTTCGCCGGCCTGCCGCTCGCCTTCGCCTTTATCTCTACCCTCGGCCGCCTGGGTTTGGTCACGGTACTCCTGCGCGACCTCGCCGGCTTCAACATCTACGCGCATGGCTTCAACATCCTGAGCTTTGCCGGCCTGACGCTGACCTACCTTTACTTCCAGATCCCGCTGATGGTGGTGATCATCACCCCGGCCATCGACGGGCTGAAGCGGGAATGGGGCGAGGCCGCCGCGACGCTCGGCGCCACGCAGATGCAGTTCTGGCGCATGGTGCTGATCCCCGTGCTCTGGCCCTCCTTCCTCGGCACGCTGGTCCTGCTGTTCGCCAACGCCTTCGGCGCCATCGCCACGGCCTACGCGCTGACCGGCTCCTCGCTCAACATCGTGCCGATCCTGCTCTACGCGCAGATCCGCGGCGACGTGCTGCACAATCCTCACCTCGGCTATGCCCTCGCCTTCGGCATGATCTTCATCACCGGGCTGGCCAACGTCTTCTACATCTGGTTCCGCACGCGCTCGGAGCGCTGGCTGAAATGAAGCAGTCGCGCCTCTGGGCCTGGATCACCTTCGCGGTCGGCGCGGCCTACTTCTTCATCCCGCTGATCGCCACCGTGGAGTTCTCGCTGCGCGTGCGGCGCGCCGAATACTCGCTCGACGCCTACCGCAACGTGTTCGGCGACCCGCGCTTCCACGAGACGTTCGGCTATTCCGTGCTGGTGGCCGTCGCCACGATCCTTCTCGGCGTGCTGCTGGTCGTGCCGACCGCCTACTGGATACGCCTGCGCATGCCGCAGCTCAGGCCGGTGATCGAATTCATCACGCTTTTGCCCCTGGTCATTCCGGCCATCGTGATCGTGTTCGGCTACATCCGCCTCTACGGCTCGAACTCCTATCTGCCGTTTCTGGCATCGACGCGCGGCACGGACGTGCTGCTGGTGATCGGCTATGCCACGCTGGCGCTGCCCTACATGTACCGCGCGGTGGACACAGGCCTGCGCACCATCGACGTGCGCACGCTGACCGAAGCCGCGCAGATCCTGGGCGCCGGCTGGACGACCATCATCGCGCGCGTGATCCTACCCAACGTCTTGATCGCCGTGCTTTCCGGCGCCTTCCTGACCTTTGCCATCGTGATCGGCGAGTTCACCATGGCCAGCCTGCTCAACCGCCCGGCTTTCGGACCGTATCTCCAGAACATCGGCGCCAACCGCGCCTATGAGCCGGCCGCGCTCGCCGTGATCGCCTTCGCGATCACCTGGGCCTGCATGTCGGTGATCCAACTGCTCTCGCGCTTCGCGCCGCGCTCGGCCAACGCGCCCAGGTGAATGCCCTGATGTTCGACACCTTCCTTTCCATCCGCTCGGTCCGCAAGGATTTCGGCGCGACCACCGTCGTGAAGGACTTCAACCTGGATGTCGGGCGGGGCGAGTTCGTCTCGTTCTTGGGGCCATCGGGCTGCGGCAAGACGACGATGCTGCGCATGGTGGCGGGCTTCGAGGAGCCGTCGTCCGGCACGATCCACATCGGCGGCAAGGACGTCACCAACCTCAAGCCGAACCAGCGCGACATCGGCATGGTGTTCCAGGCCTATGCCCTGTTCCCGAATCTGACGGTGGCGCAGAACATCGCCTTCGGCCTCAAGGTGGCCGGCGTGCCGAAGGCGGAGGCGGACGCGCGCGTAGCAGAGATGCTGCAACTGATCCAACTGCCGAACCTTGGCAACCGCTACCCCTACCAGCTTTCCGGCGGGCAGCAGCAGCGCGTGGCCCTAGCGCGTGCCCTGGCGCCGAAGCCGAAGCTGCTGCTCTTGGACGAGCCGCTTTCCGCGCTCGACGCCAAGGTGCGCGTCAGCTTGCGCGATGAAATCCGCGCCATTCAGAAGCGCATGGGCATCACCACCATCTTCGTGACGCACGACCAGGAAGAAGCCCTGTCGATGTCCGACCGCATCGTGGTCATGTATGGCGGGCGCGCGGAGCAGACCGGCACGCCGTTCCAGATCTACAACAAGCCGGCTACGCGCTTTGTGGCGGGCTTCGTCGGCACGCTGAACATCTTCGACGGCACGGTCGCCGACGGGGGGCGCGGCATCGTGCAGGTGGAAGAGAACCTGATCGACCTCGGCCGGCCTCTTGAAGCCAAGCGCTTAGGCGAAAAGGTGTCGCTGGCGCTTCGTCCGGAGGCCGTCTCGCTGGGCTTGGCTCCCGGCCGCGAGCAGAGCCTCACCGGCACCATCCAGGACGTCGCCTTTCTCGGCTCGGTGATCCGCGTCCGGGTGGGCGTCGGGCGCTCGCATGTCATGCTCGACACGTTCAACGACCCCGGAGCCCCTCCGCCCGAAGCCGGCAGCCCGACGCGGATCGGCTTCTCCCCGCGCGACGTGCTGGTGCTTTCCGAGTAACGAACTCCGCCTTCTCCCCCGCCCCGTTCTCGCGTGGCTTGGGCGAAGTGGTTCGCAGAAGCATCGAAGCGGCGGGCGAAGAGTAGCTGCGTCCTTCCTTCTCCGCTTGCCACGTGCTCCGTCGTCTTGTGGGTGACAAAGGCCGCATGATCCTGTTGCATTTGCGCCACATTCCGTCATTTTGCAACCTGGTATACGTACTGCGGCTGTTTTCCGCGAGTCCGGTCGAGTATTGCTTCTCTTGGCGTAATGAGGGGACTCTGCTGAATGGTTAAGGTTGGATTGTTCGCGACGGCTGCCGTGTTGGCGTTTGGAGCCGGCGTAATGGGCGCAAAGGCGGCGGATGCGCTCGTCGAAGCGGCGCCCGGTTATTCATGGTCCGGCGTGTATATCGGTGGGCAGGTCGGCTATGCCGGTGGGCGCGAGAACGACAATCTTTCGAGTGTGCTCGATGATTTCCTGGGGGTCATCGACGATGACGGCGGAGACGAGGGCGACGGTGGTGAGGGTGACGGCGGAGAAGTCATTGCTGACGATTTCAGGGTGAACGGTTTCATCGGCGGCGTTTATGGCGGCGTCAACTTCCAGACGGCAAGCAATTGGGTGTTCGGCGTTGAAGGCGACTTCAGCGGCAGCGGCGCCGACGGCGATCACGACTACAGCACTTCTGTCTTCTATGATCCGTTCGAGAACGAAGGCGTCTACGAGATCGACGAGGACGGCAACCTGTCAATGGACAATGACTGGCAGGCCTCGATCCGCGGGCGCGTCGGCTATGCGATGGATCGCACGCTGCTTTATGCTACGGGCGGCGTAGCTTTCGCCCGCGTGAAACTTCACGATAGTGGTGTCGAAACGCAAAGCTATTGCGACGACATTTTATGCCAGACCGCAACCTCGTTTCCTGAATCCTACGAGGCCTCCGACACGAAGACGCTGGTCGGCTATACGATCGGCGCCGGCCTGGAGCATGCCTTCACGGACCATTGGATCGGCCGCCTGGAAGGGCGCTTTACGGATTTCGGCTCCAAGACGTTCGATCTGACTGCCTATGATGTCGAGGCGGACCTGAAGCAGGGTCAGGTCACGGTCGGCATCAGCTACAAGTTCTGAACCGTCTTCATCGCAATGCTGGAGGGGCGGCTTCGGGCCGCCCTTTTCATTCCGGTGTCCCGCAGCAGATTGTTTGGCGCATGGAGGCCGATCTCGAATCCTTGTTCCGCTTCTGGGCAGAGATGCCAGCGGGCGGCTTCATCCATCCGCGCGACCGCTTCGTGCTGGAGCGCGTGCCGCACACCTTTCCCCATACTGCGCCGCCGAATCCCTTCTTCGGCCCGCTGAAGACGGCGCCGGTCGTGCTTCTCTACCTTTCGCCCGGTCTCGATGCCTTTGACGAAGCCGCCGCGCGAGATCCGGCTTTCGCAGCCTTTTTCCGGGAGCAGCGAAGCGGGGAGGCGCGGCTGCCCGATGCCCCGACCTATCGTCCGTGGTGGAACTGGTGGTCGCGGCGCGTGGCGCAGTTCGGTGTGGAACCGAGCGCCGTTCGGGACACACTCGCCTTCCTTAATATCTCGCCTTATCGCTCCAAGACCTTCACCGACTGGCCGCTGCTCGCCGCCCTGCCGTCCGCCCGCGCTTCGCTCGATTGGGCGCAAGGTGTGCTGTTCCGCCAAGCCTATGACGGGAGCCGCATCGTCGTTTGCATGCGCTCGGCGAAATATTGGGGACTCTCGCCCCGGCCGGATGGGAGGCCGTGGGGCAAGGGCTTGTTCGTGCTGCCCTTCACGCAGAGCGGCTATCTCCTCCACGGGGAGGGGCGGGAGGCGGTAGGCCGGGCGATCCGGGAAAAGCTCGGACAGGCCTGAGCCCCGACGCTGGCACAAGCGCTTTCCGGGGGACGGCGCCTTTCCACCTGGAGATTCAAGGGCCATAGGCAGGGCCATGACTCCCACCATCTTTCTGGCGGTTCTCGGCGCTGCCGTCATGCACGCCGCCTGGAACGCGCTGATCAAGATCAGGCTCGACCCGTTCACCGCGATCACGCTGATGACGCTCGGCATAGGCGCGACTTCCCTGCTGTTCCTGCCCTTTGTCGCGATGCCGGGAAAAGCGGTGTGGCCGTTCATCCTTCTGTCGATCGGGATGCAGAACGGCTACCGCGTCTTCCTGACCAAAGCCTACGCGGCCGGCGACCTCGCGCAGACTTTTGCCTTGGCGCGCGGTGCCTCCCCGCTGGTGGTGGCGCTGATCGGCTTCGTTGCCTTGAGCGAAGCCGTGTCTCCCCGCGCCGGAACGGGCATTCTGCTGCTTTGCGGCGGCGTGCTGCTCATGGCTATGCGCGGCGGGGGCCGGGGCGTCGCAAACCGCGCCGTCCTCTTTGCGCTTGTCACCAGCCTTTTCATCGCAGGCTACACCTTGGCCGATGGCCACGGGGCGCGGTTGGCGGCCAGCGTGCTCGGCTACGGCGCGTGGATGTTCGCGACCGACTCGACGATCCTTCTCGCTGCTTGTCTGCTGTTTCGCGGACCTGGGATGCTGCGCCTTCCCGCGCGCGAATGGGGCATCACGCTGCTGGCCGGCCTGATGGGAGGCGGTTCCTATATGATCGCGGTTTGGGCGATGACAAAGGCGCCTGTGGCGGTGGTTGCCGCGCTTCGCGAAACCTCCATCCTGTTTGCCATGCTCATCTCCGTCGTGTTCCTGGGCGAGAAACTGACGATATGGCGCGCCGTCGCGGCGCTTCTGATCGGGACAGGCACCGTGTTGTTGCGATTGGGATAGGCCGCCGGTTTCGTGCGCCTCTTGCGCGCGAGGTTGCCGAAGGAGGGAACATGCAGGACCACCACGCCTTCGCGGAGCGCTTCGGCTTCCGCCGCCGCGATGTCACGCTCGCCAACTGGCGAACCGCTCCGTTCAACCGCTGGTCGTTCCAGAACCTGCGCGAACTCGCGCCGACCACCGGCATCCAGCGGGCATCGGCGACGGAAGACGGGCGGGTGCGTGCGCCGGCAACCGGCGACTTCCTTGCCGAAGTGCTGCCGCTCAGTGCCGGTCCTGAATCGGTGAACGCATTCCTCCAGCGCTCCGCCACGAACCTCCTGCTCGTGCTGAAGAACGGCGTTCCGGTCGTGGAATGGCATGCGCCCCACGCGGAGCCGGACAAGCCGCATTTGCTGTTCTCCATCTCGAAGTCGCTGACCGCCCTGGTGGCGGGCATCCTGGCCGATCGGGGCGTGCTGGACCTGGAAGGGCCGGTCGCCCTCCTCCTGCCGGATGTCGCGGGGTCGGCCTATGCGGATGCGCGGCTGCGCGACATCCTCGACATGCGGGTCAGCCTCGACTTCGAGGAGTCGCCGGCCGACACGAGCGGCAGCTTCGCGCGCTACCGCCGCGCCACGCTCTGGAACCCGCCGAGCGCGGAGCCGGCGGAAACGCTGCGCAGCTTCATCTTGTCGCTTGCAAAAGGAGCGGGGGAGCATGGCGGGCCGTTCCGCTATCGCTCGCCGAACTCCGACCTGCTCGGCTTGGCTCTCGAAGCCGCCACGGGCGAGCGCTTCGCCGACCTGATCCGAATTTGCCTCCTGGAGCCGCTGGATGCCACCGGCGAGGCCTATGTGGCCGTGGATGCCGAGGGTACCGCACGCCCTGCCGGCGGCATCCTGACGACTGCGCACGACTTGGCGCGGGTGGGTGAGGCTATGCGCGGGGAGGGAGTCTACGAGGGGCGGCAAGTGCTCCCGAAAACCTTCGTGCGGGACACGATCGAAGGCGGCGACCGCGAAGCCTGGCAGGGCGGCGATCTCACGGCTTTGCTTCCCAACGGCGCCTACCGCAACAACTGGTATGCGACAGGCGACGGCAGCCTCGCCGCTTTAGGGATCAACGGCCAGTGGCTCTTCACCGACCCGGCGCACGCCGTCACGATCGTAAAATTCTCGTCGCAGGAAAAGCCGCAGGATCTGGCGCTCGACCTCGACACGCTGGCCTTCTTCCGAACGGTTGTGCGCATCGTGTGAGGTTTCGCTGCGCCGCCACCTTTCCGCCATTTCCGGCCGGAACATTGCGCCGGCTTGGCGGGTTGAAGCGCCCCGAACCCTTCGGAGGATCAATGCCCCTGACTATTTCCGCGGAAGGACGCTGATAGCGGCCATGCTGCGTTTCGACGTCGCGCTTCAGGCGCTGAAAGGCAGGCTGCGCGGAGCCAAGCCTGCGGAAACTCGGTCCCGCCAGACAAAGGCCCTGGGCACGCTGATCGCCTTTCCGCTTCGGCAAAGTCCGTCGAAGCCGAACAGCGCGGCCTCCACCCGCGGGAGGAAGGTCAGGACTGGCTGAAGACCTGACCCCGCCGGATCTTCACGAAACCCCCGTCGCCGTTTTTCCCTTGGAGTTCCGGCGGCACGTCGAGTTCCAGCGCTTCCTTCCTGTCCGTCGTCACGACCAGCCGGCGCCCGTCCGGCCGGTCGATGATGTGGACGATGCGCGCGGGGATGCCGGGCCCTTCCGAATCCCAGGCGAGGTCGCGCGGGCGGGCAATGAATTCCGCAGGCCCATCCTTGGCCTGCGGCGCGGGAACGGCCAAGCCGCGCACATCGGCCACGCCATCCCTGACGGTGGCCGGCAGGCGGTTCGTGTCCCCCAGAAAAGTCATGACGAAGCGGGAATTCGGCCGGCGGCTGACCGCCTCCGGCGTGCCCTCCTGGATGATCCTGCCCTCGCTCAGGATCACCACGCGGTCGGCAAGGTCGAGCGCTTCCTCCTGGTCGTGCGTCACGAACAGCGTGGTGATGTGAAGCTCGTCGTGGATTTCGCGCAGCCAGCGGCGCAGGTCCCGGCGCACATTGGCGTCCAGCGCGCCGAACGGCTCGTCGAGCAGCAGCACCGCCGGGTCCACCGCGAGCGCGCGGGCGAGCGCCACGCGCTGGCGCTGCCCGCCGGAGATCTGGCCGGGGAAGCGGCCCCCTAAGCCGTCCAGCCGCATCAGGCTGAGGAGTTCGGCCACGCGCTTGTCGAGATCGCTCTTCGGCCGCCTGCGCGTGCGCGACACCTCCATGCCGAAGCCGATATTTTCGGCCACCGTCATGTGCGGAAACAGGGCGTAGTTCTGGAACACGAAGCCGACGCCGCGGTCGCGCACGGGGATGTTCGTCGCATCCTTGTCGCCGAACAGGATCTTTCCCCCGTCGGGATATTCCAGGCCCGCAATCATGCGCAGGATCGTGGTCTTGCCGGAGCCGGAAGGCCCAAGCAGCGCGACAAGCTCGCCGCTCTTGATGTCGAGGTTCACCCCGCGCACGGCGCGAAAAGTTTGGAACGTCTTGACGACGTTGTCGAGGTGGATGTCCAAAGCTTCACTCCACAGCCGGGGCGGGTGCGCCCGACAGGTTGGGCCGCCCGGCGCGGCCGGCCCCGCGGCCTTCCAGCACCATCTTGGCGACGAGCGTGACCACCGCCAGCAGCGCGAGGATGGAGGCGGCGGCAAACGAGCCGGCCGATTGATAGTCGTTGTAGAGCAGTTCGACATGGAGGGGCAGCGTGTTGGTCTGGCCGCGGATGTTGCCCGACACGACGGACACGGCGCCGAACTCGCCCATCACCCGCGCGTTGCACAGCACGACGCCATAGAGCATCGCCCAGCGGACATTGGGCAGCGTCACGGAAAAGAAGGTGCGCCAGCCGCTGGCGCCGAGCGAGGTTGCAGCCTCCTCCAGATCGCGCCCCTGCGCCTGCATCAAGGGGATCAGTTCGCGCGCCACGAATGGCGAGGTCACGAACATGGAAGCCAGCACGATGCCCGGCACAGCGAACAGGATCTTGATGTCGGCGGCTTCCAATGCGGGGCCGAACAGGCCTTGCAAGCCATAGACGAAGAGATAGGCGACGCCCGCCACGATCGGCGAAACGGAAAACGGTATCTCGATCACGACGAGCAGCAGGCGCTTGCCCGGGAAGTCGAACTTGGTGATCGACCACGCCGCCGCGACGCCGAACACCGTATTCAGCGGAACGGCGATCAGCGCCACCAGCACCGTCAGCCCGATCGCGTTGCGGGTGTCCGCATTGGCGATCGTTTGGAAATAGACGCCGATGCCATCCTTAAAAGCTTCCAGGCCGATCACCACCAGGGGCGCGACGATGACGACCAGCGTCAGCACCAGCACGAAGCCGATCAGCCCAAGACGCACCCACGGCGCTTCGCCGATGCGCGGCGGGCGGTTGGGACGCTTGCCTCCGGCCATGCTCAACTCCTCAGGGTATAGCGCAGGGCGCGCGCCTGAAGCGCGTTGGTGACGGCCAGCATGAAGAAGGCGGCCAGCAGCATCACGGAGGCGATCGCCGCCGCGGCAGGGTAGTCGTACTCCTCCAGCCGGATGAAGGTCAGCAGCGCGGTGATCTCCGTCCGGTTGGGCTGATTGCCCGCGATGAAGATGATAGCGCCGAACTCGCCCAGCGAGCGGGCGAAAGAAAGCGACACGCCTGCAAGGATGGCAGGCGCTAAAAGCGGCAGCACCACCTTGCGGAACACCGTCGCATCGCCAGCGCCCAGCGACTGCGCGGCTTCCTCAAGCGAAGGGTCGAGGTCTTCCAGCACCGGCTGCACGGTCCGCACGATAAAGGGCAGCGAGGTGAAAGCCATGGCGATCATGATGCCGAGCGGCGTAAAGGCGACCTGAATGCCCAGCGGCGTCAGGTACTGGCCGAACCAGCCGTTCGGGGCAAACAGCGCCGTCAGCGAGATGCCCGCAACGGCGGTCGGCAGCGCGAAGGGCAGGTCCACCAGCGCATCGACGATCCGCCGGCCGGGAAAGCGGTAGCGCGTCAGCACCCAGGCCAGCGCCATGCCGAAGACGAGGTTGAAGGCCGTGGCGGCAAGTGCGGAAGACACCGTCACGCGGTAGCTCGCCACTGCGCGGGACGAGGAAACCACCCGCCAGTAATCGGAAAAACCCAGGCTGGCCGCCTTGAACACCAGCGCGCCGAGCGGCAGCAGGATGATCAAGGCGAGATAAACCAGCGTGATTCCGAGCGTCAGCGGCAGTCCGGGCAGAACGCGACGTGCCAAGCGGTTTTTCCCTACACGAAGCGGGCGGGGTGCCGATCCGGCACACCCGCCCGTTTGAGATGTATTCCTTGGGCCAAGGGCTAGCGTTCGCCGTAAAGCTGGTCAAGCAGCGCACCCGAAGCGAAGTGCTCGGCCTGCACTTGTCTCCAGCCGCCGAACGCTTCCTCCACCGTCAGCAGGCGCACGGTCGGAAACGCGGCCGCAAACTTCTTCGCTATCGTTGCGTCGCGCACGCGCTGGCCGTTTTCGGCGGCGATTTCCTGGCCGTGGCTGCTGTAGAGGAAGTCCAGATAGGTCTTGGCCGCGGCCCGCGTGCCGTGCTCGTCCGCGACCTTGTCCACGATCGCGACGGGAAATTCCGCCAGCAGGCTGACCGGCGGTGTCACCACTTCGAACTTGTCCGTCCCATACTGTTTGGCGATGCCGCGCGTTTCCGCCTCGAAGGTGATCAGCACGTCCCCCAGGCCGCGCTCGGCAAAGGTGGTTGTCGCCGCCCGGCCGCCGGTATCGAACACCGGCACATGGTTGAACAACGCGCGCACGAAATCCTGCGCCTTCCCCTCGTCGCCGCCGGCCTTTTCGCGGGCATAAGCGTAAGCCGCGAGGTAGGTGTAGCGCGCATTGCCCGACGTCTTCGGATTGGGAAAGATCACCGCCACGTCGTCCCGCACGAGGTCGCCCCAGTCCTTGATACCCTTGGGGTTGCCGGCGCGCACGAGGAACGATGGCAGGGAGTAGAACGGCGAAGCCGCGTGCGGAAAGTCGTTCTGCCAGTCCGCGGACACAAAACCGTTCTGCACGAGAAAATCGATGTCCGGCACCTGGTTGAAGGTGACGACATCGGCCTGGAGCCCTTCGACGATGGCGCGCGCCTGCTTGGAGGTGCCGGCGTGGCTCTGGACCACCGTGATGTCGGGGTGCTCCGCGGAAAAAGCCTTGTTTTCCGCTGCGAAAAGCTCGCGGCCGACATCGTAGGAAGCATTCAACAGCTTCTCCGCAGCCCAACCCGGCGCGGGCGCGGCGAGGAAGGCGGCAAAAGCGGCGGCAAGCAGGCTGCGCTTCATCGGACGCATCTCCCTCAACTCCCGGAAAGCGCGGAACATAAGAGCCGCAGCGCCCGCAAGCGAGGCGGCAACCGGCGCGTACAGGTCGCGCGGCGAAAAATCCGCTCGGTTATGCCGCTTGCGGCAGTAATCTTTTCCGCTGGATTCAGCCGCATCGGCAGTTGGAACGGCATGCCGGCCAGCGTAAGCATGCAACCTGACCTCGCAAAGGGTGCCGGCTCTTTGGTCTACTATGCGCATTCGGGAAGTTCAGATGACAAAAGCGACTGGCAGACAATGTCAGACCACGCTTTCGCCGTCGCTCATTTGGCGGCCGAGTTCGCGACCCCGTTCGGGCTGGGAAAAGCCGCTCGCCTAGCCGGCCTGTTCCATGATCTCGGAAAATACAACCCGGCCTTCCAGCATCGCCTCGAAGGCGCGAAGCAGAGCGTCGACCATTCCACGGCGGGCGCGGTGACGCTGATGGCGCGGGCGAACGGCCTCGACAGGTGGATGCTGGAACTGATTGCCTATTGCATCCTAGGGCACCACGCCGGCCTGCCCGACAAGATGCCGGAGCAGGGCGCGTCCAACCCTAACGCCTCCTTCAAGCAGCGCTTCGAGCATTTTCGCGACGCGCTCGATCCGGTATGGAAAACGGAGATCGACGGCGACCTGTCAGGCGTTATGCCCGACCACATTTCCGCCCTCATCCGCCGTGGCGGCGCCCATGCCAAGTTCGACCTCTCGGTTGTGGCGCGGTTCCTGTTCTCTTGCCTGGTGGATGCCGATTTTAAAGACACCGAGCGCTTCTACACTCGGCTGGAAGGGCGCAAGCCGGACCGCGATTGGCCTTCCCTTCGTAGCCTTTTGTCCGATTACCGCGCCCGCTTTGACGGATATATGGCAGCGAAGCCGACCGGGGGCGAAGTCAACCGGCTGCGTCGGGAAATCCTCGCCCGTGTCCGCAGCAAGGCATCCATGCCGCCGGGTCTGTTCACGCTTACGGTGCCGACGGGCGGCGGCAAGACGCTCGCCACGCTCGGCTTCGCGCTCGACCATGCCGGCGCCAACGAAAACCTGCGGCGGATCATCTACGCCATACCCTTTACTTCCATCGTGGATCAGACCGCCGACATCTTCCGCGATGTTCTGGGCGGCGAGCACATCCTCGAACACCATTCGGCGATCGAAGAGGAACGCGAAGGCGGCCGCGAGCGCCCGACCAGCCGGGACCGGCTGAAGCTCGCGATGGAGGATTGGGCCGCGCCGGTGGTCGTCACGACCAACGTGCAGTTCTTCGAGAGCCTGTTCGCGGCGAGGACCTCGCGCGCGAGGAAGCTGCACAATATCGCGGGTTCCATCATCATCCTCGACGAGGCTCAGACGCTGCCGCGCCACCTGCTGAAGCCCGCGGTGCGCATGCTCGACACGCTCGCCCGCCTGTTCGGCTGCACGGTCCTGCTCTGCACGGCCACGCAGCCGGCGCTGGGCAAGACGCGGCCGGACGGCGGACAAGGTTTTCCGGATGGGCTCGACCTCGAAGGCCGCGAACTGGCACCCGATCCTGAGGGCTTGTCGCAGAAGCTTCGCCGCTGCCGCGTCGAGCAGGCGGGCGCCATGGACGATGCGGCGCTGATCGGCGCGCTCCGCGCCGAGCGTCAGGCGCTCGTCATCGTCAACAGCCGCAAGCACGCGCTCGACCTCTACAAGACGGCAAAGGAAGCCGGACTGGATGGGCTTATCCATCTGACGACCCGTCAATGCGCCGCGCATCGCCGGAAGATTCTCAAGGATGTGCGGCACCGGCTGGACGCCGAAGTCAACGAGCCTTGCCGCGTGATTGCCACCAGCCTGATCGAGGCCGGCGTGGATGTGGATTTTCCGAAAGTGTGGCGGGCGCAGGCCGGCTGGGATCAGGTGATGCAGGCGGCTGGCCGCTGCAACCGTGAGGGGCGGCGAGACAAGGAAACCAGCATCGTCACGGTGTTCTCGACGCCCGACAATCCGCCGCCGCGCGAGATCAAGTCCCTTGTGGAGGACACGGTCCGTGCCCTGAAAGCCTATAGCGGCGACGTCCGATCACTCGACGCCATCCGCAGCTTTTTCGAGGAGGTCTATTGGCGCCTGGACGAGCGTCTCGACGGCAAGGGTTCCGCGACTGCGATCCTGCCGCGGCTGAACGTCAGCAGCCAGGGCACAGATTTCGCCTTTCGCTCGGTTGCCGCCGATTTCCGCATGATCGACAGCACGATGGAGCCGGTGATCATTCCCCTCGATGACACGGCGAAAAAAGCGGTGGACGAACTTGCGGTTGAGCAGATTCCTTCTGGCGCAATCGCACGCAAGTTGCAGTCTTATGTCGTGCAGGTGCCGCCGCGGGCAAGGCAACTGCTGCTCCACGCAGGGCATGTGGCATTCGCGCATCCGGAGTTCCGGGAAAAGCAGTTCGCCGTTTTGCGGAAGGGGAGCCTCTACAGCCTCGAACTTGGGCTGTTGTGGGAGGAAAATGAAGAATACCTCGCAGTGGAGGACACGATCGTCTGAAGCTGCGCGGCGCAGTCCACGAAACGGCAGCCTGGGGGAGGCATGGCGTGTATGGCATACGTTTGAAAGTCTGGGGCGACTACGCCTGCTTCACTCGGCCGGAGATGAAGGTGGAGCGCGTTTCCTATGACGTGATGACGCCGTCTGCCGCGCGCGGCATCCTCGAAGCGATCCATTGGAAGCCGGCGATCCGCTGGGTGGTGGATGCAATCCACGTGTTGGAAACCCCGCGCTTCCAGTCGATCCGCCGCAACGAGGTCGGTGCCAAGGCGCCGGCCGGCAAGATCAAAAGCGCGATGAAGCGGGGCGACCTCGAAGGGCTGTCCCTGCTGGTCGATGAAAACCGCCAACAGCGCGCCTCGACCGTGCTGGTCAAGCCGGCCTATGTCATCGCGGCGCATTTCGAACTGACGCCGAAAGCGAATGCCGATGACAGCGAAGGCAAGCACCTCGACATCTTCAATCGCCGCGCCCGCCGCGGCCAGTGCTTCCACCAGCCTTGCCTCGGCACGCGCGAGTTCGCGGCCGCCTTCGAACTGCTCGAACCGGAGGCACGGATGCCGGAGCCGGAAGCGCGCACCGCCGACCTCGGCTTCGGCAGCCCGCGCGACCTCGGCTTCATGCTTTGGGACATCAACCATCAGGCGGCCGGCAAGCCTTCGATGTTCTTCCGCGCGAAGCTGGAAGACGGCGTAGTAAAGGTTCCAGCCCCAAATTCACCAGAGGTGCTGTCATGAGCATCCTCGCCTCGCTTGCCCGCGCCTACCAGCGCCTGCCGAATGCGCCGCCGTTCGGATTCTCTCCTCAGAACATCGGCGTGATCGTCGGCCTCAATGAGGACGGCACGGTGGCCAGCGTGTCGCCCTGGCTTGATGGCGAAGGAAAGAAGCGCAAGCCGCGGCCCATGCTGGTGCCCCAACCGGAGAAACGCACCGTTGCGATCGCGCCGAACTTTCTGTGGGACAAATCTTCCTACGTGCTGGGCGTCACTGCCGGCGAGGGCAAGCGCAGCGCGCTCGAACACCAGGCGTTCAAGGAGCGCCATGAACGTGACCTCTCCGACGCGGACGATGCCGGGCTGCTGGCGTTTCTCCGCTTTCTCCGCCTTTGGACGCCAGAGCAATTCAGTGCTCCCCTTTGGACGGAGGAGATGAAGGACCAAAACATCGTCTTCGCGCTTGAAAGCGACAGACGCGAGAAACTCTGGCTCCACGACCGTCCTGCCGCAAAGGCGCTTTGGGCGCGTGTGGCCGGCAAGGAAAGCGACGCTGCCGAAATCTGCCTGGTGTCCGGCGAACCCGGACCGGTCGCGCGGCTTCATCCCTCGATCAAGGGCGTGTGGGGCGCGCAATCATCCGGCGCCGCGCTGGTATCCTTCAATCTCGATGCCTTCACCTCCTACGGACACGAGCAGGGCGACAACGCCCCGATCTCCGAAGCTTCGGCTTTCGCCTACACCACGGCGCTCAACCGCTTCCTGGAACGCGACAGCAGGCATCGCATCCAGATCGGCGATGCCTCAACCGTGTTCTGGGCGGATGCATCCGACATGGACACGGCAGCCTTGGCTGAGGTGGCTTTTGGAGGCATGGTCGATACGGTCGAGGAGGAGCGCGCGGGCGCGAAAGAGGTTGCGGCTCTCTTGGAACGGCTTCGCCAAGGCGAACCGCTCGAAGAAGTCGCGCCGAAGCTGGCGCAGGGTATCCGCTTCCATGTCCTTGGGCTGGCGCCGAATGCTGCCCGCCTCTCCATTCGCTTCTATCTCGACAACGATTTCGGCGTGCTCGCCCGCAACTATCAGCGCTTTGTCTCCGACATGCGTGTCGAACCGCCGCCGCGCGAGCCGTACCCGCCGCTGTGGCGCTATCTCCGCGAGGTTGCGGTGCTGGGAAAAAGCGAGAACGTGCCTCCCAACCTCGCGGGCGAATGGATGCGCTCGATCCTGACCGGCACCCGCTATCCCATGACGCTCTCTTCCGCCGTGCTGGGGCGTATCCGCGCCGACGGTGAGGTGAACGCGCTGCGCATCGGGATCCTGCGCGCGCTGCTCGTGCGCAACTTCAGACGCGAACCCGGCAAAGGGGACAAGGAAAGGGAGGCACCCGTGGCGTTCGACCCGACAAACCCGAACAAGGGCTATCTGCTCGGACGGCTGTTCGCCGTCTATGAGCAGGCGCAGACGGCCGCGCTCGGCCGCAACGTGAATGCGACGATCAAGGACAAGTTCTACGGCTCGGCCTCGGCCACGCCGCGCAACGTTTTTCGTGCGCTCGACAGCGGCTCGGCCAACCATCTGTCGAAGATCAGGAAGACGCTGGGCCAGGGCCGGCACGACTTTTTCCAGAAGACCATCGGCTCGATCATGGAGTTGATGTCGCCCGGCGAAGACCCGTTCCCTAAATCGCTCGGCGCCGAGGAGCAGGCCCTGTTCGGCCTCGGCTACTATCACCAGCGGCAGGAATTCTTCCGCAAACGCGAAACCCCCGGCCCGGAGGAGTCCGCCCCATGACCATGCTTGCCAACCGCTACGATTTCGTCCTGCTCTTCGACGTCGCCAAGGGCAACCCGAACGGCGACCCCGATGCCGGCAACATGCCGCGCCTCGATCCGGAAACCAATCACGGGCTGGTGTCCGACGTCAGCCTCAAGCGCAAGGTGCGCAACTACGTCGAACTGGCGAGGACCGGCACGGAGGGGCACTACATCTACGTCGCCGAGGGCGCGATCCTGAACGACAAGCATCGGCAGGCCTACAAGGCGCTCCGGCCGGACGATCCCAAGGTTGCAAAGGATGCCAAGCTGAATCCGAAGGATGACACGGAGGCCAAGCAAATCCGTGACTTCATGTGCAGGAACTTCTTCGACGTGCGCACCTTCGGCGCGGTGATGTCCACCGGGGTCAACGCCGGCCAGGTGCGCGGCCCCGTGCAGATGACCTTCGCAAGCTCGGTCGAGCCGATCATGCCGCAGGAAATCTCGATCACCCGCATGGCTGCGACCAACGAAGCAGAGAAGAAGAGCCGCACCGAAGGTTCCGAAGAGGGCAACGAGCGCACGGACAACCGCACGATGGGCCGCAAGCACATCGTGCCCTATGCGCTCTACCGCGCCCACGGCTTCGTGTCGGCCAAGCTAGCGGAACGCACCGGCTTCTCCGAGGCCGACCTCGACCTGTTGTTCGAGGCGCTTGCCACGATGTTCGAGCACGACCACTCAGCGGCGCGCGGCGAGATGGCAACGCGCAAGCTGATCGTCTTCAAGCACGGCGATGCGCTCGGCAACGCGCCGGCCCATGCGCTGTTCGACCGCATAAAGGTCGGCCGCTCGATCGACGGCGCGTTCCGCGAGATCGACAGCCGCCTCGACAACCAACCCCCAGCACGCAAATTTGCCGACTACGCCATCGAGATCGACCGCGAGGGACTGCCGGACGGGGTAGAGGTGATGGAACGGATCTGACCTCGTGAGCGACGCCAAAACAGGCGCGACACCTGCGGAAAGCGAACCCATCCCGCTTTCCGCCCTCCAGCATGCCATCTACTGCTTGCGCCAGGCAGCGCTGATCCATCTGGAGCGGGTGTGGGCCGACAACCGCTTCACCGCCGAAGGCGACGTGCTGCATGCCGTTTCCGACAAGGGCGGCGGCCGCAAGGCGCGGGGGGTGCGGCGCGTCATGGCGCTGCCAGTCGCGTCGAAGAGGCTCAACCTTGCGGGCGTCGCGGACATGGTGGAGTTCCTGCCCGCCGAGGACGGGAAGGAAACGCCCTTTCCCGTCGAGTACAAGCGGGGCAAGCCGAAGCTGCACCGCGCCGACGAGGTGCAGCTTTGCGCGCAGGCGCTCTGCCTGGAGGAGATGACCGGCGTGCCTGTGCCGGAAGGCGCGCTGTTCTATGCCGAAACCAAGCGGCGCGTGGTCGTGCCCTTCGACGCCGGCCTGCGCATGCTCACGGAAGAAACGGTTTCCGCGCTCGCCGCCGTGTTCGCATCCGGGCAAACGCCGCCGCCCACGCCCCACCGCAGCCGCTGCCGCGCCTGCTCGCTCATCGAACTCTGCCGGCCCGACGCGGTCGGCCGCTCCGTGGCCGTGTGGCGCCGCCGCAAGCTGGATGCGCTTCTGACCGACGAGGCGGCGCCCCCGTGAAGAAGCTCCTCAACACGGTCTATGTCACCACGGAGGGCGCATCCCTACGCAAGGAGGGCGAAAACCTCGTGGTGGAGGTGGAAGGCGAGAGCCGCGCCCGCGTGCCGTTCCACATGCTGGCTTCGCTGGTCGCCTTCGGTGCGATCTATCTCTCGCCGGCGCTGATGGCGGCGTGCGCGGCGGCCGGCATCACCATCGTGCTCCTGGAGCGCAACGGCCGCTTCCAGGCCCGCGTGGAGGGGCCCGTCTCCGGCAACGTGCTCCTGCGCCGCGCGCAGTACCTGGCCTCGGAAAAGCCCGACGAGATCGTCCGCTCTTTCGTGATCGGCAAGGTCGCAAACCAGCGCGCGGTTCTGATGCGATCCCTGCGCGACTACGGCGAGGAGTTCGGCGCGGCCGCGCGCGACGCGATCCTCGCCGTGACCGAGCGGCTCGCCCGCATCCTGCGCCGCGTGGAGCTTGCCGGCGATCCGCTCGACACGCTTCGCGGCGCCGAAGGCGAGGCGGCCCACCTCTACTTCTCCGTCTTCGGCCACCTCATCCGGTCGCCCGACGTGGCCTTCGCTTGGAAGGGGCGCTCGCGCCGGCCGCCGCTCGATCCGGTCAACGCGCTGCTTTCCTTTCTCTACACGCTTCTGACCCATGACTGCCGCAGCGCCTGCGAGTCGGTCGGCCTCGATTCCGCCGTCGGCTTCCTCCACCGCGACCGGCCGGGCCGTCCCAGCCTGGCGCTCGACCTGATGGAGGAGCTGCGCCCCGTGCTGGTGGACCGCCTCGTGCTGTCGCTGATCAACCGGCGGCAGCTGCGCGGCAAGGATTTCGAGACGCGCGACGGCGGGGCCGTGACCCTGACCGACGAGGCGCGGCGCACCGTGCTTTCCGCCTGGCAGGAGCGCAAGAAGGACGAGCGCCAGCACCCGTTTCTGGGTGAAAAGGCGCCGCTCGGCCTTGTGCCGTTCCTCCAGGCGCAGATGCTGGCGCGCCACCTGCGCGGCGACCTCGACGCCTATCCGCCCTGGTTCTGGAAGTAATCTTCATGCTCGTGCTCGTCACCTATGACGTCGCCACAAGCGAACCCAAGGGCGCCAAGCGGCTGCGGGCCGTCGCCAAGACCTGCCGGGACTGGGGCCAGCGCGTGCAGTATTCCGTGTTCGAGATCGAGGTGGACCCGGCGCAGTGGATCAAGTTGAAAGCCCGGCTGGAAGCGCTCATCGACCCCGCGACTGACAGCCTGCGCTTTTACTATCTCGGCGCCAACTGGGAGCGGAAGGTGGAGCATGTCGGCGCCAAACCCGCCGCCGATCTCGGCGGGGTTCTGATCGTCTGACCACTGTTCCACCGGCTTCTTGCCTGTTTCTTGAAGGTTGGAAGCCGGTTTTCGCCGGTGCGGTTGCGCGAGGACAGGTTCGGGTATCAGCGAGGCGGATCCGCTGGAGCATCGGCCCAAAAACGGCGCGGCGGTTCGGGGAAAAGCCGATGCGAAAACACGCACGGTCCCTCAAGGCTTCGGCGCCAGCACATAGCCCTTCTCGCCCATGCAGCCCTTCATGATTTCCAGGAGTCCGCGGGTGTTCCGGTCGGAGATCATCACCGGCGTGATGGCGCCGTCCAGGCCTTGGTAATACGCTGGCGGGACGCCGAGCGCTGCCTTCTTCACTTCCTCCATGCAGGCCTTCTTGTCTGCGGCGAGTTGCGGGTCGGACGCGGAAGGCTCGGCGGATTGCCCGCCAGCCGACTTGACGAAGATCAGCTCGTCCGACTTCTTGTTCTCGCAGCCCGCGAGCAGCGTCGCCGCAACAGCGGCCACACTCCAGATCCGTTTCACAGATGCCCCTCTGCAGGTCCAACCAGCCCGCCGCCGCTCCGCTATGGCGCACGGTTCCGGCTTACGCAACGAGAGAAACCCGCGGTTTCCATAATCGGAGTGCGCGATAGGCGCCTAGATTCGTGCCTTGATCAGACGCTTTCGGGGCTGGCTGGCGACCAAGGCGCAGTCGTCTTCCCAAGGCTGCGATAAGCGAAAATCGAGAGCGGGTTGCAGAAGCGAAGGCGCAACGAATTCGGCGCGGCCATCAGCGCCCAAACCCCAAGTTGCCGCTCTCCTCGCTGCCCTGCGACCGGCGCTACGCCAGAAAGGCGAGCGGAAAAATTTCCGCGTTTATCCACAGGTCTGAGCGTAGGATGGAGGCGATTCAGCAAGAAGTGCTCATCCATGCTCCTTGTGAAGGGTAAAGCGCCTGGGAAGGTTTCTATCCACGCCCCCGTGTGAGGGGCGACGTCCCCGCGCCAAGTCGTTTCCCAGGATGCTTAGGTTTCTATCCACGCCCCCGTGTGAGGGGCGACCTTCCGCCGGATCGTGCCAGCTCGGCGTGTCGATGTTTCTATCCACGCCCCCGTGTGAGGGGCGACATCACGGCCGCTCCACCCACAAGCCCGAGTTCAAGGTTTCTATCCACGCCCCCGTGTGAGGGGCGACGTGGGGGATGTTGCATGAAGTTGTAGAAGCGCTGGTTTCTATCCACGCCCCCGTGTGAGGGGCGACATGAACAGCGCTCCGAAGATGCCGCACAGGATGGTTTCTATCCACGCCCCCGTGTGAGGGGCGACCGGCGGGCATCTCAACTTCCGCATCCGTACGAATGTTTCTATCCACGCCCCCGTGTGAGGGGCGACTTGCGCGTCTGCACGTCCGAAACCTGGAAGGACAGTTTCTATCCACGCCCCCGTGTGAGGGGCGACCTCCGATGGCTCTCAAACTGCTGCGGGTATCCTCTGGTTTCTATCCACGCCCCCGTGTGAGGGGCGACGCAGAACTTCCAGTTTGGCTTGCCCGCCACAAGCGTTTCTATCCACGCCCCCGTGTGAGGGGCGACGGGCGACCCTGGCTGCGATCGAGGACCTTTCCAAGTTTCTATCCACGCCCCCGTGTGAGGGGCGACTTCTTTGCCATGTAGTAAATCCCTCGGGTTGCTAGTTTCTATCCACGCCCCCGTGTGAGGGGCGACGCGTCATGTCGAGTTGGCACTCGCGCCACAAGCGTTTCTATCCACGCCCCCGTGTGAGGGGCGACTTTCCAAAGACATAACCAAAAAGAAAGAAACCAAGTTTCTATCCACGCCCCCGTGTGAGGGGCGACTTGGGCGTATAGCCCATGTTTGCTAATTCAAGAGTTTCTATCCACGCCCCCGTGTGAGGGGCGACCGGCGGGCATCTGGGGGCAGGGCGACCGGCCGGAGTTTGTATCCACGCCCCCGGTGGAGGGGCGACGCGGGCGACTTCGCCGATCTGGCGGTGCCGGCATGTTTCTATCCACGCCCCCGTGTGAGGGGCGACTGTCCTCGTGCCGGAGGTACTGCTGGACCATGTGTTTCTATCCACGCCCCCGTGTGAGGGGCGACCACGGTATGGGGCTTTGCTCTTTACTGTCACGGTGTTTCTATCCACGCCCCCGTGTGAGGGGCGACCGCACCGAAGGCATCATCGCTCACGCGCACGACATGTTTCTATCCACGCCCCCGTGTGAGGGGCGACCGCCAGGGGATAAGCCATTGCAACAATTTTGAAAACTGGCGTGGGTGGGCGGAGGCCGAGAAGAGGCTGGATGGAAGCGCGCAAAGGGCGGTCGAGAGGCTTAATTGCGCAGCCGATTCAAAGCTTTTGGCGGCGTGCGAACGCCATGGGCCATCGTTGCACGCTTCCTGTTCGCACGCATCGGCAACCCTGCCGAACGGCTGCTCAGACCTTCGGCGCTTGAAGCTGGGCGTGAGCGGCTTTCGCTTCCAGGCTCAAACCTTTAAGAATCGCGGAAAACAGGAGACGGGCGATGCTGCGCGAAGACATTGCAGGGGCGGTCAAGACGGCGCTCAAGGCCGGGGAGAAGGATCAGGTTTCGACACTGCGCATGGTGCAGGCGGCGGTCAAGGATCGCGACATCGCCAATCGCGGCGCCGGCAAGAGCGAGGCCGGTGATGATGAGGTGGTTGCCGTTCTGACCAAGATGGTGAAGCAGCGCGAAGAATCGGCCAAGGCCTTCGTCGAGGGCGGACGCCCCGAACTGGCGGAAAAGGAGAAGGCGGAGATCGCCGTCATCCGCGCCTTCCTGCCGGAGCAGATGGACGAGGAGCAAGTGGACGCGGCGGCGCGGGGAGCCGTCGCCGAGATCGGCGCGACAAGCCCAAAAGACATGGGCGCCGTGATCGGCCTGCTCAAGAAGCGCCATGCCGGCCGCATGGATTTCGGGGTGGCAAGCGGCATCGTCAAGAAACTGCTGGCGCCGTAGGATGCCTGGAGGGGAGAACGGTCGCCTTGTTTCTCTTCACAAAGCGGGAAAGCGGGGAAAGAGTTGATGCGACCGTAACGCTTTTCCTCTATGTCTAGGAAAAGAGTCTTGGGCATCATGCGCTTTTCGCCGTCCTTCCTCGATGAGATCCGCGACCGCGTTCCGATCTCGCAGATCGTAGGCGCCCGTGTCACCTGGGACCGGCGCAAGACCAATGCCGGCCGCGGCGACTGGTGGGCCTGCTGCCCGTTCCACGGCGAGAAGTCGCCGTCGTTCCACTGCGAGGACAAGAAGGGCCGCTATCACTGTTTCGGGTGCAGCGCCTCCGGCGACCACTTCCGCTTCCTGACGGAATGTCAGGGCATGCAGTTCCCCGAAGCGGTGGAGCATGTGGCGAGCCTCGCCGGCGTAGCCATGCCCGCGCGCGACGAAAAGGCGGAGGAGCGGGAAAAGCAGCGGGCTTCGCTCCACGAGGTCATGGAGCTTGCCGCCAAGTTCTTCCAGGAAAAGCTCCAGGCGCCCGAAGGGGCGAAGGCGCGCGCCTACCTGCGCGAGCGCTGGCTGATGCCGGCCACCCAGAACAGCTTTCGCCTGGGGTACGCGCCGGACAGCCGCAATGCGCTCAAGGAGTATCTGGCAAAGAAGGGCGTGGGCAAGGAGCAGATCGAGGCCTGCGGGCTTGTGGTGCACGGGCCGGACGTGCCGGTCTCCTACGACCGTTTTCGCGACCGCGTGATGTTTCCGATCCTCGACGCGCGGGAGCGGGTGATCGCGTTCGGCGGCCGCGCCTTGTCCGGCGACGTCATGGCAAAATACCTCAACTCGCCGGACACCGAGCTTTTCCACAAGGGTACCGTGCTCTTCAACTTCGCCCGCGCGAAAAAGGCGCTGGAAAAGGACGGCGCCCTCATCGCCGTGGAAGGCTACATGGACGTGATCGCGCTGGCGCAGGCCGGCTTCGGCCAGGTCGTGGCGCCGCTCGGCACCGCGCTGACCGAGCGCCAGCTGGAGCTTCTCTGGCGCGTGTCGCCGGAGCCGGTGCTTTGCTTCGACGGCGACGGAGCCGGCATGCGCGCCGCCTGGCGCGCCGCCGACCTCGCGCTGCCGATGATCGAGCCAGGCCGCACGCTGCGCTTCGCCCTTCTGCCCAACGGCCAGGACCCCGACGACCTCGTGAAGACCTCCGGGCCGGAAGCCTTTTCCGCCGTGCTCGCCGACACGCGCTCGCTCGCCGACCTGCTCTGGATGCGCGAAACGTCCGGCCGCGACTTCTCCGCGCCGGAAAAGCGGGCCGAACTCGACAAGAAGCTGAAGGAGCTGGCCTCCCGCATCAAGGACGAGAGCGTGCGCTTCCACTACGCGCAGGAGATGCGCGACCGCGCCCAGGCCTTCTTCGGCACCGCGCCGCGCTTCTCCAAGAAGCCGGAGAAGGAAGGCACACGCTTCGGCGGCAGCCGGTCCGGCCGCCCCGGCACTGCTTCCGGCCGCATCGTCGTGTCGGACAGCCTTGCCCGCTCCGCGATGGTGAAGCGGGCGCTGACCCATGCCGGCGGCGTGCTGCCTTTGCGCGAAGCGGTGATCGTGGTGGCGCTCGCCAACCACCCGACGCTGATCGAGGAAAACTTCGACGCGATCGACACGCTGGAGCTTTCGCATCCCGACCTGCGCCAGCTGCACGCCGTCCTGATCGACTCGCTCGCGGAGGGAAGCGAAAGCGGTCTGGGCAACGGCGAGGTGCCGGACGGGCGCGACGTCTGCCTCGCCGCGATCGCCCGTGCGGGCCTTGGCGAAATCTGGGAGCGCGCGGTCGTGCTGGTGCGGCGCGCGCGGCAGTGGCCGGCTCTGGAAGATGCCGCAATTGAAGACGCCCGTGATGCCCTGGCGCAAGCCCTGCACTTGCACAGAAATGCCGGCATTCTACATAAGGAACTGAAAGCCGCCGAGATGGCGCTCGCGACGGAGCCGACCGACGAGCACTACCGGCAGCTTCTGGACATCCAGGCTCAGTTCCGCGACGCCCAAGCCACCGAAGCCATCATCGAAGGCTTCGGCGTGCCTTCGGGCCGGGTTGACCGCATGTGAGAGGCCGTTTCAAGGAGAAAGTGTCTCCGGGCCTTCTGCGGTAATCCGACTTTAACCATTTGATCAAATTGATTCAAATCGGTTGCGGTTTGCGGTAAGGCGCTCAGCCGTCGATTCGTTTCGGCTGGCGCGCGACCGGGATCGCAGCGGTTGAGCCGGCTCACTGGACAAGGAGCCGAGCCGCTCCATATGGCTGCGGCTGGGTTCGGCGAATGGTTTTTTGGAGTTGCGGCGGCACCGGCCCGGACGGGCTGCCGGCGCCTCATCCGTTTGAACAGGGATTAAGCATGGCGAAGCCAGAAAAGGAAGAGGCCGAAACGGAACGCGAGGCCCAGGCCGACGGTCCGTTGCTCGACCTTTCCGACGACGCTGTCAAGAAGATGATCAAGGCCGCCAAGAAGCGCGGCTACGTCACGCTGGACGAACTGAACGCCGTCCTGCCCTCCGAGGAAACCGATCCCGACCGGATCGAGGACATCCACGCGATGCTCAACGAGATGGGCATCAACGTCGTGGAGGACGATGAGGCGGCCGAGGACGGCGAGGAGAAGGAGAGCACGCCCGCCGACGCCGAGGAGGAGGCCAACGAGCTCGCCGAAACCAACGGCACGGCCGTTGCTGCCGCGCCCGCGAAGAAGGAGCCGACCGACCGCACCGACGACCCCGTGCGCATGTACCTGCGCGAGATGGGCTCGGTCGAGCTTCTGTCGCGCGAGGGCGAGATCGCCATCGCCAAGCGCATCGAGGCCGGCCGCGAGACGATGATCGCGGGCCTCTGCGAAAGCCCGCTGACCTTCCAGGCCATCATCATCTGGCGCGACCAGCTGAACGAGGGCAAGGTTCTGTTGCGCGAGATCATCGATCTCGAAGCGACGTATGCCGGCCCCGAAGCGCGCCAGGCGCCGATCGTCGAGCGCGCGCCGGAAGAAGCGCAGTCCGCTGCCGTCAACGGCCGCCCGCGCCAGCCCGAAATCCGCCGCCCGTCGCGCGAGGACGAGGACGACATCACCAATGTCGGCGGCAACTCCCGCCTTCCCGAAGAGGAAGAGGAGGACGAGGACGAAGCAAACCTTTCGCTCGCCGCCATGGAAGCCGAACTGCGCCCGCAGGTGATGGCGACCTTCGACCTGATCGCCGACACCTACAAGAAGCTGCGCAAGCTGCAGGACCAGCAGGTCGAAGCGCGCCTCAACGCCACCGGCTCGCTGTCCACCACGCAGGACCGCCGCTACAAGCAGTTGAAGGACGAGCTGATCACGGCGGTGAAGTCGCTGTCGCTCAACCAGGCGCGCGTCGAGGCGCTGGTGGAGCAGCTCTACGACATCAACAAGCGCCTGGTTCAGAACGAGGGCAAGCTGCTGCGCTTGGCCGAATCCTATGGCGTGCGCCGCGACGACTTCCTCAAGGAGTACCAGGGCACCGAGCTCGACCCGAACTGGACGAAGTCCATCGCCAACCTGGCCTCGCGCGGCTGGAAGGAGTTCACCCGCAACGAAAAGGACGCGATCCGCGACCTGCGCGGCGAGATCCAGAGCTTGGCCACCGAGACCGCCATCTCGATCGCCGAGTTCCGCAAGATCGTGATGCAGGTGCAGAAGGGCGAGCGCGAAGCGGCAATCGCCAAGAAGGAGATGGTGGAGGCCAACCTGCGCCTCGTGATCTCCATTGCCAAGAAGTACACGAACCGCGGCCTGCAATTCCTCGACCTGATCCAGGAAGGCAATATCGGCCTGATGAAGGCGGTGGACAAGTTCGAGTACCGGCGCGGCTACAAGTTCTCGACCTACGCGACCTGGTGGATCCGGCAGGCGATCACCCGCTCGATCGCCGACCAGGCGCGTACCATCCGCATCCCGGTCCACATGATCGAGACGATCAACAAGATCGTCCGCACGAGCCGCCAGATGCTGCACGAGATCGGCCGCGAGCCGACCCCGGAGGAGCTTGCCGAAAAGCTCGCCATGCCGCTCGAAAAAGTGCGCAAGGTGCTCA